>JALZAL010000037.1 GCA_030948325.1 Candidatus Dormiibacterota bacterium | reverse complement strand
GCGGCCGTGGGAGTGACTCTGTCCGAGACGGCGGCCGCGATTGCCGCCGGTGTTCTGGTGACCGCCGCGTTGGGAGCCGCGATCGGGGCGGCGAGCGACATCGCCATTCAGGAAGAGAAGCGCGTGGTCTTCCACGAGATCGCACCCTTCAGCTGGTCAGAGGTGCTGACTTCAGCCGGCATTGGGTTCGCCACCGCCGGCCTAGTTCGTGGGGCAGGCGCTGGCATGGGTGCCGTCGCAGGAGAGGCGGCGGCGGGCGGAGCGGGCGCCGGCATGGGTGCAGGCGCGGGGGAGGTGGCGTCGGACGGATCGAACATAGCTCAGCGATTGGCGGTCGGGGCTGCCGAGGCTCCCTCGACCGTATCGCCAGTTGAGGCTGGGACGCCGGTCTGGCGATACTGGGGTTACAACGAAGAGCCTGATGGAGGACTAGCCGTAATCGACGGCAAGGTCGGGCCCAACGGCGAGTCGCTGCCATCGGGCGCCAGGCCATGGGGTCAATCATGGACGACAGTCGACCCCGCTCACTGATCCCCGCTCGCAGCTCGGGCTCCCTGATCTGAACCCTGCACGCTTTGTGAGTCACGGTATTCTTAGAGATCCGACCGGGATCGAGGTTCGTGCTGCGCTCCCGCTGGACGGTAATCCTGGTGGTTGGCCGGAGATCCTGATCCCAAACGCGGAGAACCAGGTGGAGTTGACAAATGTCTATGGACTCAATCCTCAGCCCTGAGTCGGCCGCAGCCGACTTCTACCTGGGCTCCAACGAGATCACCGACTGGTCAGTGGGCCGCTGTTGCCACATCCTGGGGAGAGTGGACTGTCTGACGCAAGACCTCGACCTCGCTGTCTGGGCGGAGATCGACCCACCGGGGCCGCGGGGCGAGACGGTTGTGGTGCTTGCGCCACGCTATCGAGGAGATCGGCGCGCTGTCCGAGCCAGTCGCCCCGTGGTGGTCAATGTGCTCCGAGCAGCCGAAGGCGCTCGGCCTGGTATCGCGGTGTCGGCGGACCAGCTGACGCTGACAGGGGTCGGCGAGATTTATGGATCACGCGCCGAAGCTGACGCAACTCACGGTTAGGGATGTCTGAGGACCGCCGACCTCCCACCAACCCTGAGCTGTTGGAGGCCATGCGCCAGGGGTCGGCATCCGCCGGCCCGGAAGCCCACCGATCGCTGTTGCGGGCGTTCACTCGGAGCGTGGTCAGCGTCCCAACAAGGCAGGGCCCGCGAGGGCCCGAACTGGTGGCAGTTGCCGGACGGGATGGAAGACCGGTGCTGATCGTCTTCACCGACGAGGATGCGATGCGCCGATGGTCCGCGGGGACGATCACTTGGGCAGCCATCGCGATGCCCGACCTCTGCCAAGAGGCGCTGGACCGCCGCGTTCCCAGAATTGCGGTCAACCCATCCGGACCATGGGGAGGGACGCTCGATGAGAGGGATATTGAGATCTTGGCCGCTGGCCACACGCTCGGCCTCGAATCGATAGACGCCTCCGGCGGGGCAGAGCTCAGCGTCAAGGATGCGGCCGGCTACACGATGCGTCCGCTCCAGGCCGTTCGCAGCGATCTTGTGGCGGCAATTCGCGCAACTCTGATGCAGCATCTGGGCATCGAGGCCGTCTACCTTCTCGAGGTGACTGGCGCCGGCTCTCCGCATCCCGCTCTCGGGCTCGTACTCGCTGGCGATGCCGATGCTGCGCAAGCAGCTCGGAGCATGGCAGGCGCGGTTCAGCCGCTGCTGCCCAGATCGCAGTTTGTCGACATCTTCCCGCTGTCTGCGCAGCAGGCGACCTCACTCGATCGAGTGATGGAGCCTCTCGCGCCGGACAAGATCGGTCAGACGGGGAACAGCGCCCCACCTGAGACTTGACGATCATGGCAATGGGGCGTCGGACGGTATTCCTCACCTGATCGAGTAGTCGACGCCGCGTTGGAAGCCACGATTGGTGCGGTGAGCGACATCGCCATTCACGACCAGAAGCGGGCGGTCTTCCACGAGATCGCGCTCTTCAGCTGGCCGAAGAGGAAGTGGCGAGCGGCGATGGTCACGCAGAGGCGAATATTGTTGCCTATATGCAGCAGAATGGCATCACACCTCTGCAGATGGGCGCCGGCCAACTGATCTGTCCCGACTGCGCCAACGCAATCCAGCAGGCTGGTTGCGACTTCGGCAGTCCGCTGAAGATTGTAACGGCACGTACGGGCGGGGGAGGTCCGGCGCCGACGATCACTGCCAGATTGGGAGGCCCGTCTGAGTGACTGCGCCTGTGCGACTCAAGTATCTTGATCCGGCTCTGCGTGACCTGATTGACAGAGCGGACGAGTCGGGGCTTCGGCGTGCGACGCTGGCCGCTATCTCCCTTGCATTACGCCACGCCGGCGTCGACGACCCCCGTGCGCACGCTGGTCTTCACGCACTGTTGGACACGCAGTACGGCAACTCGCCAGAATGCCGGGAGTCGAATTTGCTGGTGGGTGAACTCGACGAGGCTGTGTTCGACGCTAAGGACCGCGTTGATAACGGATCTGCGCCGAAGATTGAATACCGCAGGGCCTTTGCCAAGGCCAGGGCAGCATCGGCGGTGGTCATCCTCGACGCTGTTACTGACCTACGACGAGCACGGCGGCTACTACGACCAGGTGGCGCCGCTGCGCGCCGTCGCGAAGCGGCAATCGGTGTCGCACTCGGTCCACGACCGCACGTCGACCCTGCGCTTGTCGAAGAGCGGTTCCGGCTCCCGGCCCTGACGCGGCGAGACGCCGCGGCCAACCCCATGCTCGAGGTCTTCAACTTCGAGGAACCCGCGTTCATGAAGCCGCCGAGCCTTCCCGCCGCAACCGTCGATCCGGTCAAGGCCACCGCCTGCGGCGCCTAGGGGTTCTGTGCAAGTCCGATGAGATTGCCGTCGGCGTCCTTGACGGTGGCGACCAGCTTGCCACCCCCGACGTCCTTCGCGTCCTGCATCACCTGGGCACCGGCGGCAAGCAGCTCCTGCAGCGTGCCCTTGATGTCGCTGACCTGGAAGTAGGGGAGCGGGCCGGTCAGGCCCTGCTGGGGACCGCTGGGAACGAGGCCAATGTCCTGCCCGTCGATGTTCCAGCCGACGTAATAGGGTGCATCCGCCATCGGCTCCGCGCCCAGCAGTGTGGTGAATAGCGCTTTGGCCGCGGCGAGGTCGGATACTGGGTAGAGCACCGTCTTGACGCCTTGGTTCATGAGAAAACTCCTTGTCATGCTCGTGTGCCGTCACACCGGCGGGGTCTGGTTCGTCACCGTTATGACGGATCGCCAAGGAGAAGTGTGACGGATGGACGAGCACGAGTGGCTGGCTGAGCGTTCGAGGCCAACCGCACCTACCTGCGCGCGGTTGCCTATCGGATGCTGGGCTCGCTGAGAGAAGCCGACGACGCGGTCCAGGAGGCGTGGCTGCGGCTCAGCCGCTCGGGCGCGAGCTACGTCCAGAACCCGGGCGGCTGGCTGACGACGATTCCGGCCTTACGATCTCGGCGTGGAACAGCGCATCAGCTTGGTAACGCTCGGCGTGGAGGACCTATCTCGCGCGCGTGCCTTCTACGAAGCGATGGGATGGGTCGGAGCCCAGCAACCCGACGATGAGATCGTTTTCTTTCAGGCAGACGGCATGGTCTTTGGCCTGTGGACGAAACTCGGTGGCCACGGTGCGCCGGGCATGGAACTCGCCCACAACGTCCGGTCGCCGAACGAGGTCGACCTCCTGCTCACTAAAGCTGAAAGGGCGGGCGGGAGGGTTGTTCGGCCGGGGCACCAGGCCGTCTGGGGCGGCTATACCGGCGCCTTCGCGGATCCGGATGGGTACGTCTGGGAGGTCGCTCACAACCCTGATTGGGCACTGGGAGAAGACGGATCAGTGCGTCTTCCATGAAGGGCGCTGGCGAGCTGATCAAGGAGGCGGTGCTGGCGTGGCCCGGCGTCGAAGCCGTTCCGCATCGGTTCGGTGGCATCGAATACCGCCTCGGACGAAAGGAGATGGGACATGTCCACGGCGATCGCCTGGCCGATCTCCCCCTGCCTCGGAAGCTCCATGATGAGGTCGTCGCGGCGGGTCGCGCGGAGCTCCACCATGTGTTGCCTCAGTCGGGGTGGGTCAGTTGCTGGATGGATGGCCCGGGCGACGCCGCCGACGTGGTCGAACTCTTTCGGATCCAGTACGAGAGGTACCTCGCCGTCTCGCCCTCGGCCGGGCGGTGAACAGGCTCAGGCGGGGGACGTTTAGGTGCTATTTGTTGCTACTGAAGGGTAGGGTGCAGGCATGGTCGCCGCGGTGCGGAGTTGGCGGCCGGAGTCGAGCTCGACGTGGTACTTCACCTCGGTCGCGACAGGGGCGGGCGATTCGCGGGCGGTTCGCGTTTGGGGCCCTCTCAACAGTCGACGGCCCGCGTATCGTCCCCGATTGGTAGCATGCCCATGGGCACCCTCATCACGCACGTTTTCGTCGGCGTCCCGGTCAGGAACTACGCATCGGCTCGCACATGGTACGAGCAGTTCTTCGGCCGTCCGCCGGACGTTGTCCCCAAAGAGGGCGAGGCTGTTTGGCAGGTGACGACCACAGGCTTGATATACATCGTCGCTGACAGACAACGCGCCGGTCGTGGGCTCGTAGTGATAGCCGTAAGTGATCTGGAACGATGGCTCGCCGAGTCGCAGGGGCGAGGACTGGAGATCCCACCGACGCAGACCGTCGGTAGTGAACCGATGAACGCTGTCTTTCACGATCCAGACGGCAACACGATCAAAGTATTCGCCGCTTCCGACACCCTAAGTTGACTGCTAACCAGACGTGTTGACGTGGGACGAGTGGCGAATACCGCAGGGCCTGAACAGGTCGAGGACGTAAGCGGGGCAGACCGGGCCAGAGCGGACGCGGAGTGGGGTGGGACGCCAGCGGCGCTAGGCACCTCCGGCGCGACGTGGCACGATCTCGCAGGTGACCAGCAGACCCGTCGCGGCGCAGCATCTGCGCGACCTCACGTGGCTGCGCCGCGTCCGCGACCGGATCGACCGGGAGTACGCGCAGCCGCTGGACGTCGAGGCGCTCGCCCGCGGCGCGCACATGTCGGCCGGGCACCTCAGCCGCGAGTTCCGGCTCGCCTACGGCGA
>JALZAL010000020.1 GCA_030948325.1 Candidatus Dormiibacterota bacterium | reverse complement strand
CGCCTGGAAGTACCCCCCGCCTTTGGAGCTTGACCGACCAATTAGCGGGTGGCCGCAAGATCGTGATTCTCATTCGGGCACGCCGCAACTGGGTCTCGAAAGTTAGCCAGGCCGATGCCGCGATGCTGATTGCGCCGAGGCTGATGGCGATTGGATCCGCCATGGTGACGATCCAAGGATAGGCGGGAGCGTACGAGTATCTACTGGCGCGCTGACGGCAAGCCCTGCCGCGCCTCGGCGGTGTGAGCGGGCTCGGGACCGGCCCGAGGAGCTGGGCTATGTCGCCCGCCGAGCTCGACCAGCTGCGGCGCGAGACCGGCCGTAAGGTCAGGTACATTTCCCGCCGCTGCGCCGCATGGCCTTTTCGGATCCAGACGCAGCCGATGACCTCAGACCTGACCATTCCGGTGTCGTTTCCGCAGAGAACTGCGCTTCTCGGCAGCCTGACGCGAGTGCATCCACCAGGTCTGTCGCGTGTGCCGCGGCTGTGGTACAAAGCTTCCGTCCGGCACGGGGCCGCTGCCTCAACCAGCGGTCTCGGCAGCCGGCTGATCACCTGTTGAGGAGGTGTGCTGGTGGACGCAGGCATCGGTGCCCTGGTCGGGGCAGTCGCCGGTTATCTGCTAAGGCCGTTTGGCGATTGGTTTCAGGACATCCGGCTCGGTCGAAAGGAGCGTGCGCGCCGACACGCCGACTCCCAGAGGGAGATACTGCGGGCCGCCCAGGGCTGCTTGCTACAGCTCGACCGCGCATCCATCGCTGCACTCCGTGCGAATCCATTGCAGCTCCAGCCACTCGCACACCCCATCTTGGTGATCCCCTCGACCGAGGATCAGACGCTGGAGGACGCCCTTCGAGGTTCGAAGATGGTGCGGGTTCAGGTCGAGAATAGCGAGCTGCGCACCCTCATGCTCGCCTATGAGAAGGCAGCGATGAGCGCTGCGAAACCAACCGCGCCGGACCAAGCTGTCCCAATGAGCGATGCGAGAAGAGAAGCGTTTGACAAGGCCAACGAGCGGCTTGGCGAGTTGCTACGAGAGTTGCAGTAATGCCGCTTACCGGAAGCCAGCGCCGGCGGTGCGGGTGGTGCGGCCAACCATTCATTCGGAAGTCGGCGGCGCGCGGTGGACGGCCTCAGCTGCATTGTTCTCCGGCCCACGCCCACGCTGCCGCTCAGGAACGCCGGCGGGACCGGACGTCGAAGAAGTGCTGGCGTTGGGTGAGGCCGTGAGCCTCTCGCGTCTTCTTCAGACCAACGGCGCGAACCTCGATCTTCATAAGGTCTGCTTACGAGACATCATGCCCAAGTTCAACCACACCCTATTCTTACGGCTTTTCCACGAATCCTAGCCACAGCGAAGCGGATCCGGTGCCGCCTCGACGATTAGCAGAGCGCCCTGTCGCTAAGCTGTCGAATCAGAGTGGAAGGACAAACTCTGCCCATTGGCTCAAGACCCTCCTTCCCAGGCCCGGACATCGCTTCGGCCGGGATCCTGCTGGCTGCTGCGCCGGCTATCGGTTACTTGGTGACCTGGGTCAACCTCCTCGGATATGCAAATCAGTTCCATATCTCAGGCGGCCTGATTGCGCCCCAACTTGGCAATGTCCTGGCCACGACCTTTGGGGTCGGGGTGGGGATCCTGTTCATCTTTGGCTTGATCGTTATGTTCGAGGCTCACGTCCTTCGTTGGTCGCGTGGATCAATTGGACCAATCGAGGGTCGAATCAGCCTGCTTGTCCTCGCATTGTTGCTTTTTCTGATCCTCGCCGGGCTGAGTTGGCCGTCGGGTAGCGAGCTGATAGCTGTGGGCGTGGTCCTAGTGTTGGGTGCCATTGTCGCGTTCTGGCCGGGAGTTCGCACGCGTGGCGGGAGGCTGCGGGATCGACTGAGGCGTGCCGACGAAGCACGCGCCGAACGCGAGGTACAACCTTCTATTGTGTTGAAAGAACTGCAGCATCGGCTCGGTCCGTTTTGGCTGGCCCTTGTTTTCGTCGTTTTCTTCGTCATCATCCTCGCTTATGACGCCGGGTCCTTCCAAGCCCATACCCAAACGGAATTCCTCGTTTCCGATGCTTCGACCCCCGAGCTGGTATTGGCGATTTACGGGGACACCGTAATCCAGGCGCCCTTCGACCGATCAAAAAGGACCGTGAAGCCCGAATTCGACATCGTCAAGATCAGCGCGTCACCATTGCATTTCCGCGTCATGTCCGTGGGTCCACTCACGATCCAGCCTTAGGCATTCGCAGAGCTCCTAGGACCCAGAAGAGCCGGGCGCGGCGGCGGAGAATAACCGCCCGCTTCGAACGCAGGGCCGACCTGCAGCTGCTGGCGCAGCAGGAGGTTTCCACGATCAGGTCTAACGCTCGTGTGGGCGAGGCTGATCTCGCCGGGTTGGGCCATGCCGGTTCCGCCGCCGACGAGCCCTGCGCGGGAGATGCTGTGGTGCGGCGCACGGAACGGTGGCCGCAGCGTGGTCGGCGGGCGCTCGCGCAGCGTGCCGCGCAGTGAGTAGATCGCGGCGACTTCGAGGGCCGCGTCCGACCGCAGGTCGGGGAGCAGCGACGGCAACGTCCGGGCGAGCATCGTCTTCCCGGCACCGGGTGGGCCGAGGATCTCGAAACACGCTTGTCGACGAGATCGCGCAAGCTCGGCGGGCCAACCGCCCCGGCGTCGTACAGACGTCCCTATCGCCGACCCCAGCAGCTTCGTCCGCGGGCACTGAGCGCGCTCAGCCGTTCTCAACCACCGGATAGTGTTGTACTAGCAGAGTGCGCAGGATCCGTCTTCCGGCCTGGCTCCTCCTATGGCTTGCCCTGGGTGGAGCGAGCGGCGCTGCTGTGTACTTTGGCGACACCCTGGGGTTCCTGCTGGCAACAGTGCCGCTCATAGTCGCTGCCGCCGCGACTGCGAGTAGGCGGGTGTTTGCTCGCCCTTCCCGCGTTCCTTGTCGGCCTCGGGTTGATAGGAACGGTGCTGAGTGGAGCCTTGTCTCCAGATGGCGCCTTCACCTTCGATACTAGCGGGCACTCCCCCGTTTGCAGTTCTACTGGGGGGTGCGTGGGGCAGACGGTGGTGCAGTCGGCGTTCTCCGTACCCGCGGTAGCTGTCTATGCAGTGGTCTTACTGATCGGGGCCGTCTGGCTCGCATTTCCAATAGCGCGTACACGGCTCGTCCACCGTAGCCGTGGGTGAGGGCGGCCCATCCGCTTACCGCCGGGAGGGCCGGATATCTCGAAAGGCTATTCTCGGCTCGATCTCGCGCCCAGAGCGCCGAACGCGTCAGCGAGAGCGGGTCGGGGCGACTACCAGACGCTCCAAGCATGCGAGGCGGATGCCCGAATGAGCCGGTCGATCTCTTCGCGCGCAGTGGTTCAGTATCGTAGGCCGCAGTGACTCTACGTACCGCCAGATCAGCTGATGGCCTATCAGATGGTCTAGCGGTCGCTCGCCGTAACCAACTGGCGCGGGACTACCGGTCGTGGGTGCGCCTCGTGCCGGTTGAGGAGAGCGATTAGCCGCTCATTGGGCGGATTCCGTTCCAGTGCTCGGACCACCTTGAGCGCGGTGACCATAGAGACGCCGCGACCTCGCACGACGGCCCTGGCAGTTGGCTCGGACAATCCCGCCTCTGTGGCGAGATCAGAGAGTTGCCACCCTCTCTTGACCAGTTCCAACCTGACAAGACGGCTATCGAAGCAGATGTGCATTTGCTCATGATCGCCAGGTTAGGTGGTTTGGGAACCGCTTGGCGACGCTCGCCACATGAATGTAGAGCGGGCACATTGACAGCAACGTTGACAGCAACGCCGGCGAACTATGGCGAACCGTGGCGAACGTCGGCGAACTGTTGATGTCGGCGGTCAACTTCAAAATGAACCCTGGCGAACCGTGGCGAACGTTGGCGAACGATGGACCCGCGAACTTCAAAACCGTGGAGGGCAGGGCTCTACAAACGTGGCCGAACCGCGGTCAATTCCCACTGGACGGCACCCTTGGTAGGGGCCAGAAATAGGCGGCTCTCGTCGCAAATCAGCTAATCTGCGCTGCCAAGATCCTATTGTGAGTGAGCTACCTCGACTGGGTTGGGGCGGCGCGCCACGAGTGCCTGGATTGGTTGCTGATCCGAGGGATGAAACACCTGGAGCGGGTCATGGCGGAGTTAGCGAGGCACTGCAATGCGGCACGGCCGTATCGCGCCCTCCAGCTCTCGCGAGGTCGGACAGCACGCCCGGACTTCAGCTCGCGACCAGGCTCCGGCAGACCGACCCCAATCGCCAGTTCACGATCGGGATAGCCTGGGGCTCCGTAGCCAGGCGCGGCTCGACAGCTTCATCGCCCAGGTCAGCGACCGGAAGTCGCCGAACTACGGGCACTACCTCACGCCCGCTCAATTTGCGGCCGACTACGCCCCGACGCCCACAGGTTCAGCAGGTGGTCGACCATTTGCGCGGCCACGGCCTGACAGTCGGCGCTCCCTCGACCGGCCTGAGGAGTGCCACTCCTAGTGACCAACGTTCGAGACGGTCACTTTGCGCGCACGAGACGTGCATAATAGATGTAGCCGTCATCGGACGGCACCTCGCGGTGGCTCCCAGTCGGACAGGCCCGTCGCGTCAGGAAGCTTGTTCGAAAAGGAGGAGACACCAAATGACAGAAGGAACCATCAAGAAGCTGGTGCCCGACCGCGGGTTCGGCTTCATCGCAGCCGATGACGGCAAGGAATACTTCTTCCACCGGTCCGGCGTCCAGGATTTCGACGTGCTCATCGGTGGAGAGAAGGTCTCGTTCGAGATCGAGCCGAGCCCAAAAGGACCTCGGGCCAATCGAGTTCAACTGAGCCGCTAGCCGCTCGCATTCGAAGTCGGAGGGGCCGATCATTCGGCCCCTCCACCCCAGGCTCGCTGCGTGCCCTGGCGGAATGTCCGCTAGTCTGCCCTTCCAGTCCTTGACGCCGCTTAGGCAACGGTTGTAGGGCGGCAAAGTACGTCCGCCTCCCGGGCGACTGACCCCTTGCCGATTCTTTGGGTTCAGATCTAGCCGTCCAAGAGGGCCCCATAGGCGGATACCTACCCTTTAGGCCTTTACATATAGGATGCGCTGGCGAGCGGACCCGCTCGGTGGAACGCCTGTTCGGTAAGCCGCCTCAATAGCCACCTCAGTAGAAGCGAGAGTCGATTAGGCAGGCGGACTTTTGCCGCCCCACAACGCCACTGTTAGGTCAATGGCACCCGCGGCTTTTCCGAAGGCTCTGGTGGGGCCGTTGTCCGGACTGCGACCTTTTCGTTGCGCCGGGCAACGGCAAAAAAATCGCTACTCGGCGGTCTGCTCGCCTCAGGCCTGCCGCTGGCCACCGCCGGGTTGCCCACCGCCGCCGGGCTGGCCGCCGCCCTGGCGCTGGCCCCCGCCGACACCACCACCACCGCCCGGGAATCCGCCACCCTGCTTGCCCGGTTGCTGCTGTGGCTGGCCGCCGCCCTCCTTGCCCGGTTGCTGCTGCGGCTGGCCGCCGCCCTCCTTGCCCGGTTGCTGCTGCGGCTGGCCCCCGCCCTGCCGTTCTGGTTGCGGCTGGCCGGCACCCTGCTTGCCGGGCTGTTGCTGACCGCCGTGTTCTCCAGTGGGATGAGTCATGCGTCCTCCTTGA
>JALZAL010000361.1 GCA_030948325.1 Candidatus Dormiibacterota bacterium | reverse complement strand
CGCCTGGAGAAGGAGCTTCTGGGCCTGTACCTGTCGGACCACCCGCTGCGTCGGATTTCGGCGGAGCTGGCAAAGCTGTCGGACACGCAGGCAGTGGAGGTGACGAGCGCGCTTCAGGACACGGAGGTACGGGTGGCGGGGTTGGTGCGCGAGGTGCGGCGCGTGGTGACGCGAAAGGGCCAGATCATGGCGTACGCGCAGCTGGAGGACCTGACGGGCAGCGTCGACGTGGTGCTATTCCCACGCGTGTTCGAGCAAACACGCTTGCTGTTCGAGCCGGACCGAGTGGTGGTAGTGCAAGGCAGGGTGGACGCGCGTGCGGGTTCGACTCGAGCGACTGGTTCCGCGGCGCCGTCCATCGACCCGGAATTGGAACCGGAGATTGAGGTGGCCTCAATCGTCGCGGAGATGGCCTGGCTGTGGGACGACCCGGAATGCCTACCGATGTCGCGCCGCCAACTCGTCCACGTGCGCGTGCCGAGCGATGATGCCGGCTTGGCGGAGCGCCTGGAGGCGGTACTTGCGCGGCACCCGGGCACCGATGAGGTGGTGCTGCACGTGGTGGTGGGGAGCCGAGAGGTGACCGTCCACGCGGATCGCTACCATGTGCTGGCCGGCCCTGCGCTGGCGGCGGAGATAGATGAGCTGGTGGGTCAGCCGGCGACCAAGCTGGAGACCGTGAGGCCGAAGGCGCAAGCCAACGGCAACGGCAACGGACGGGGCAAGCCGAGCTGGAAATAGAAGAGGTGGAGATGAGCGAAGAGGAGGGAAGCGCGCGCGGCCGGTACGTGGTCGTGAAGGCGCTGGAGGATGGGGTGGTGATCATGGGCCTGACGCGGGGCAAGGACACGCGCTCGCACCACTCGGAGCGTCTGGACGAGGGGGAGGTGCTGGTGGCTCAGTTCACCGAGCTGACGGCGGCGATCAAGATCAGGGGCAAGGCGGAGATCCTGACCGACGTGGGCCGGGTGGAGTCGGGAAGCTAAGCCGACTCTGAGCGCATCGTCGGCAGGCCGGCAGCCTGCCAAGCCTGGAACCCTCCAATCAGGTCGGTCGCATTCACAAGCCCAAGCTCTTGCAGCGTGGCCGCGGCGAGGCTTGACGAATAGCCCTCGTTGCAGACCACGATCACGCGGGTGTCAGGGCCGGTGACGGCGCTGATCCGCCATGGCGAGTCCGGCGCGAGTCGCCATTCGAGCACGTTGCGATCGATCACGGTCGCGCCGGGGATTTCGCCTTCCTCGGAGCGCTGATCTGCCGGCCGGATGTCGACTAGCAGCGCGCCTTGGGCGAGCTCGACAGCAGCCTGCTCCGGTTCGACTCGCACGAGGTCGCGCCGGGCCCGATCAAGCAGTTCCTTAAGCGTCAAAGGCATCGGTGTTGTCGCCCGCGCAGAGTGTACCCGCTCCTCCCCTAGAATTCGGAGGCTGCAGCCCCGCCCACGTAGCTCAGGCGGTAGAGCATTTCCTTGGTAAGGAAAAGGTCCCCGGTTCGAATCCGGGCGTGGGCTCCACGACCCTTCTGAGGCCCGATTTCGTATTCATTTCGAGGCTTTTGGAAGGCGATGGGAGTCTAGCTGGAAACGACCGGGAAACGGACCGGAACTTGCCGAAGTAAAAGGTCTGTGTGTGGTCCCTGGCCCCATAGGAGGACCACCATGCGGACCAGAGTGCACGTCATCCAGGGTCGTCTAGCGGAGGTCGAGCCACACCGAACGTCGGCAATCGAGGCCGCGTACCAGCACTTCCGGCTCGACAAGCAGGGGAACCTGGTCTCGCCGAAGACGCTGCGTCACTACGAGGGGATGATCCGGCCGTTCCTGCGCTGGCTGGACGAGGAGCATCCGGGGGTCGGGCGTTTCGAGCAGCTTGGCGTGGATCTGGTGCGTGAGTATCGGGTCGGCATGGCGCAGCGGCTGACCAACCGTGGGCGCCTGCCGGAGCCGGCGACACTGAACGACCTGCACCGTCGGTTGATGAGTTTCGTCCGCTGGGCAGAGAACGAGGGCTACGCCGTGGATCCGCGTATGCGCCGGCTAAAGGCGCCGCGGGTGCCCCTGAAAGAGGCGACGGTGTTTCACATCGCGCAGCTCCGCGAGGTGTTCGCGGCTTGTGACCCTGAGCGTCCACAGGAGGAGCTGATCGTGCGCATGCTGGTGGGGAGTGGGGTACGAGCCGCCGAGCTCTGCGGCCTCGCTGTTCGGGGGCCCGATGGTTTGCCAGACCTGATGCTCGACTCGTTGGACCGCGGGCGGGTCGAATTGCGAGTGCGATGGGATGCCGGCGCCAAGGGTAAGAAGTCGCGGCGGGTGCCGATCACGCCCAAGCTGGCGGCGGCGATTAAGCGCTACGAGGCTCGGCATCGGGACCATGCGAAGGTCCAGACCATCCTGGTCAACGATCGTGGTCTGTCATACACGCCCTGGGGTATCGACCAGCTGATGGACCGTCTCGAGAAACGGGTGCGTTTCCACGTGCATGCTCATGCGTTCCGTCACACGTTCGCCACGGTGACATGCCAGGCGGGGTGGAATCTGGAGCGCCTACGTGCTGCGATGGGCCACGCGGACTACGCTGTCCTTCACCGCTACGTCCGGTTAAGCAGCGAGCGGGATCTCGGCCTGCTGTCGGAATGGGCGAACTTCATTGTCATCGACGGCAATGCCTCGCCGGCGGTCGGGGTGAGCGCTCAGTGGCGGAGGCCCTAAGCCACTGGCGGAAGACCACGGAACGGTACAGTCCGCGGTTCAGCGATCGTCGATGCTTAGGAGAACGGGCTACTTGGCGAGATCTGACCCCGCGTCAACGCCGGCCTCGTCGAGCAGAGTTTGCGCGACGGCGATGGGCACGTTTGCGCGTAAAGCGAGATTCAGGGCGTCGCTGGGTCGGCAGTCCAACTCCTCGATGCGACCGTCTGACTTGGTAATGAGTCGCGCGAAAAAGACTCCGTCCACAATTCGGAGCACGTCTGCTCTCAACACGCTGACCCCATGGCGATTGAACGCATCGAGTATCAGATCGTAAGTTAGGGGTCGCTCAGTCTTGAGACCGTCTAGATGGAGTTGCAGTGCTTGGCCTTCAAAACCTCCGACCCACAGGGGGATGTGGCGCCCGCTGTCGGCGACGAGCAAGACAACGTGAACTTCCTGTGGCTCCTCCGCAAAATGGCGAGGTAGCTTTTCGCGGAGCTCGCGCCAACGCTCGGCAGTTGGAGTATGTGCCTGCACGCTCTCAACGCGGACTGGGACAAAACCGTCTTCCGCAACTTGGGCCGGCTGCTTCACAAATATGCCCTCCTTGACAATTCGGTCGATGGCCTCGAGGCGACCGGCGACCTGAGTTAGACGCTTCTCAAGCCATGCCCGGTGGGTGGTCAAGACTTCTCCAACGGTCGCCTCGGACGGATCAGCCAGCACCCGCTGGACTTCCCGCACTGGCATGTCGATCGAGCGGAGCATCGCAATGACTTCAGCCGCCTCACGCTGCGCGGCGGCGTAATACCGATAGCCTGACTCGGGGTCGACGTATGCCGGCTCTAATAGCCCTGTCTCGTGGTAGTGCCGAAGGTGGCTAACGGGGATCCCAGCTCGACGGGAGAACCTGCCGATCGACTCTAGATCTCGGGTATTCGACTGGCCCACGCGTAGAGCTTGCAACTCTCAGCCGGTAGAGAGTCAAGTGGCGGCGACGACTTCGTGAACGTTGCGACCGAGTGCCGGGCCAGTGGTTGCACGCGACTGGGCTCTGCCAGAGGCTGCTTGGCATCTCGATCCGCCGCGCCGACTGTCATCACCGATTCGACCTGGACGTTTTGCGACGTTTCTAAACGCCGGTAAAACGTCCTGAGACGCCGTTGAAACGTCCCAGTTGAGCTGGTGTGCTGACAGCGATGGATTACGTAGCTTTCGAAGCTGAGTTGGACCAGGGACGCCTGAGGGACGTTTGGGACGTTTGGAAACGTCCTAAAAGGCGGTTGGAACGTCCCGCGCTCCTTGCTTTGCTTGACGCCATGAGAGCAAGAGACGGGGAGAGCGGTTGATATGCCAAAGGGGACGTCTGGGACGTCTGAAGTCGTCCCAAGTCGTCCCAAGACGTGGTTTAGAAGTCCCCGCGGTCGCTGTTGTCATTGAGCGCGATGTCACCTAGGTCCGCGGCGAACACAGGGATCGGCTCCGGCGCTCCGCCGGCGATGCCGACGAGCGGCGAAGCCTTGCCACAAACGCTGGCCGAGCGATTGGTGATGGACGGCCCACAGCGCGTGCGCGCACTCGGGCGCGCGACGCGCAGCGCGAACGGGTCGCGATGTTGCCAAAGTGGACCGACCGTCGAGTCGTCGGCGAGGCAATCGCCTCGCGCTCGGCGGCGCCGGGCGGAGAACCGGCTGCAGTTCGCGGCTGGCGGTCCGGGTCCCCTAACAGAGGACCGCCAAAAAACAGAGACGGGGCTCTGACGAGCTCGGTCACCGTGCTCGCCACGGGTATCGACTCGCTATACGTCTCCCTCAAGGGCGAGGTGGACGCCGCGCGGCTTGACGGCATCGAGCTTCTGAAGGTCAGAGCGCAGGAGACAGGCCAGGCGCAGCTGATTCTCTCGGCGGACGACCGCAAAGCGCTGGTGCAGCCGTCAGGGTGGGGCAGCTATCGATATTGGCTCCGCTGCGGTGACTTCGACGTCTTCGTCGGTCGAGGTCGGAGCCTGCCGGCGGTCTACGCACGGATTGCGAGCGAGTTCATACACGAGGTAGGTCCTCTAGACGCACTGGCCGACCTCAAGTCGGTCATAGGATCACTGCTACTGGGCCAGGCCGAGCAAATCGTCTGCTCGCGAGTGGACGTCTACACGGACTTCCAAGGTTGGGTGCCGCGATCCGAGGATTACGACCGCTTCATCACCAGGAGCAGTCGAAACACTTGCCATATCGCAATCCACCACGACGGCCGGCGTTTCACAGGGTTCACTTTCGGGCGCGATGCGATGGTGGCCAGGCTCTATGACAAGAGTCTGGAGATAGCGCATTCGGGAAAAGGCTGGATGCGAGAGGTTTGGGGCGATCGATATGATCCGTCAGCGCCCGTCTGGCGGCTGGAGTTCCAACTGCGGCGCCAAGTGCTCGCGGAATGCTCGCTGAGCGAGCCGGAAGACGTCCTCGCGCAACGGCCAAGCCTCTGGGCTTATGCGATGCATTGGCTGTCCCTGCGGGAGCCAACACCGGGCGCGACAAGGGCCCGTTGGCCGGTCGCCGACGTGTGGTCGCGCTTGACGAGATCGCAAGCCGCAGTCGCACACAACCCGCTGGTGCGCAAGCGCATAAGGGAACACGACGAGTCCGTGCTCGTTCGTGGGCTTACCGGATACGCGAGCTCGCTCGCAGCCGCTACTGGCGTCAGCGACCTCGACGTGGCGATGCTCGTGTCACGCCGGAGGGTGGGGGAGTACATGGACGCTACAGGTCGAGACTTTCGCGATCTGGTCCTCGCGAAGCGAGACCGCAGGCTATGACGCTAGAGCGCGCGATGGAATGGTCGGTGGACGTGGGCGCGATCGATCGGGTACGAATCCTGCGCGGCTGGACCCGTCGAGACCTGGCGGAGCAAGCCCACGTAGACGAGGGAACGCTGTGCGACCTATTTGCCGGGCGCCGCCGGCCAACGTTCGGCACGCTGCGCGCCCTGTGCCAGGCGCTTGACTTGTCGCTCCAGGACGTGATCACCTTTGATCGGACGCGATCCTAGGCTCGAATCACGAAACTTCCCGGACCAGCCGCAATCGTCCCCACCTGGAACCAGACATCGGTGGGCGGTGTACAGTCGGCATGAGCGCCGTGAAGCTGGCCATACTGCCACTGCTGTCGCTTGTGCTTGCGGGATGTACGCAGAGCACCTTCGGGTCGAGGGCCACTCCTCCGGCATCTCATGTGTCGGCGTCTGCCAGTGCCGCCCTCGGTCAGCAGGGCGTGAGTCGGGCAAATTGTCGCGAGACCCCGCGGCAGATCGGTGGCCGCTTTGCAGGTCACCCGGCGTGGATTCAGGCCGAACCCTCGAACAGCGGGCTGTACGCGATACTCCTTTACGGCAATCAACCTCTGTATGCGGGCGGACTGGAACCTAATGGAGCGGCTCCGAAGGTCATCTGGCTCGCCGACCCCATGATGGGCGGCCATACACTGGAACTGGCTGTTACGAAGCTCGGAACGACAGAGGCGTTGCAACTCCACGCCACGTGGTTTCCCCCTGGAGACGCCACGCCAATTGAGAACTTCCTCGAATTCGGCCAGGGTCTGGTGATTCCCGACCCGGGGTGCTGGCGCGTCGATATCAGGACCGGGACTGTGCAGGGCAGCCTTACGTTCTGGGTCGAAGCTCAGCTTCCTCGGTCCTCTCCCTGAAGGAGTGATCTAGGCAGCGAACGATGGGACCAAGAGTTGAGAGCCTTGCGCCAGGTAATGCCGATCGCGCTAGACCGGGCCCGAGCTGACGGTTGGATGGAGTTCACAGGGCTACGGAATGATTGAGAGACTGGCATCTTTGGCACTACCTCTGTTGTTCCTGGTTGGGAGTTGCTCGGGATCCAACGCAACGGCGCTCGTGTCCCCAACACCGGCGAAAGGTCACGTGTCCTGCCCACGCGCCGCCGATGTACTGGCGATCCTGTTGGATTCTTTCAACGCGGGTGACGTCAACGGCGTTCGGAACAGCCTCATGCCCGACGTGTATGTCAGCGATGATCTTCCCGGAGCCCCCCGCTACGATTCGCTGGGCCGACCGAACGGCGCGGGCGAAGCCTATCTACTTGAGAGGATGAAAGCGGGCGAGCGATTCAACGACATAACAATCACGCCCGGATCGTCGCCAGATGTTGCCGGAGTTTCGATGACGCGGACCGAGACGACAACGACGCTGTATGTCAAGGGAAAGGCCGTAACCTCTCTGGTCTATCCGGATTGTGTCGCCCTGGCGACACTCGTCCTGGTGAGTCGCGTCACAGCACTGCCCTAGCTAAATGGTTTCATCCAGAAATGGCTGGCGGAGCTAAGATCAGCTCGAATTCGCCAGGGACTGAAGACCACTTGGTAAGGAAAAGTCCGCGGTTCGAAACCGGGCGCGGGGTTCGATGTACCAGGTGAGTACTACCGATCTTCCTGCGGTAATTCTGCCTCGGCGGCCAGTTCGTGCGGGCCGCTTGGACCGGACGGCATCTTCGCAGCCACCCCAGCAGCTCCCCCGCCTCCGCTGAGTTTCGCAGCCAATTCCGTGCGGGCTTTTCGGATGAGACTCCCCTGTTCCCACGGTTGGCCGGTTGCCTCACCGAACGTTCCGCTGGGCAGGTGGACTCCGGTTTGGGACCAGGTGATATAGGGTTCGAAACTCAGCCGCCAAACGGACGACCGGCTCTCGAGTCGCCAGCCTTCGTTAGCCCGAGCGTTACCGAGCCATTTGGATCAAGTCGAAAACAAAGGCGCGGTCGGTCACGCAAGCTGGGCTGCCGGGTGAATACTGGTAGGGATGACCGGAGGCACTGGAGCGGACGCAGAGGTGTTGCGGGAGCTGGCCCAGCGTCTCCTTACCCACCCCCACCCGGAAGGTCCTACTTCGGTCGAGCTGTTCCTGGGCCGACTCCCCGACTCCTTGGCACTCGAGATCCCACTACCTCCGGATTCGCGGCTGCTCGGCAGCGCGCTGCACTCGCAGCGCGGGCGGCCCACCCAGATGGAGGCGGTGTTGGACGTTGGGCGCGACGCTCAAGAGGTAGTGGCCGCCTACGAGCGCGACCTGGC
>JALZAL010000347.1 GCA_030948325.1 Candidatus Dormiibacterota bacterium | reverse complement strand
GTCGCGCAGCGACCGGCTGCCCGCTATGTCCAGGATGAGGTCATAGCGCTGCTCCCGCCGAGTGAAGTCCTCGGTCATGTAGTCGACGACGTGGTCAGCCCCGATCGATCGCACCATATCCACGTTCCGTGTGCTGCACACGCCGGTGACCTCGGCGCCGAAGGCATTGGCGATCTGAACCGCGAATGTCCCAACACCTCCGGACGCGCCATTAATGAGGACTTTCTGGCCGGCCTGCAACTCCCCCTTGTCGCGAAGCCCTTGCAGCGCGGTGATCCCCGCCATCGGGACGGCCGCCGCCTGTTCGAATGTGAGGCGCCCTGGTTTGGGCACGAGCCTCGTCTCTTTGGCGCACACGTACGCGGCAAAGGCGCCGTCGGCGGCGCCGAGGACCTCATCACCAGGCTTGAACTCGGTAATGTCGTTGCCAACCGCCTCGACCACACCCGCGAGGTCCACACCCATCGCCATTGACCTTGGCTGGCGTATGCCCTCCGACATACGCACGAGGTAGGGCAGACCTCGCATGATGTGCCAGTCATAGGCATTCACGCCGGCCGCGCGAACGCGGACCAGGACGCGGTCGGGCTCGGGGACCGGCTTCTCAACCTCTTCGAGCGCCAGGCTGTCGGTTGAGCCGTACTCGTGGTGGACGATCGCTTTCAATGCGTCTCCTAACATGTTGGGTGCAGTCTAGGCAGCCATACGTACGGTGTAAGTACGTATCGGAAACAGTAGACGTACAGCGTAAGCTTTGTCAAGCCGCATGACCGAACCGCGCACTCCGCTGACCCGAGACAGAGTCCTGCACGCCGCGATCCGGCTGGCGGACCAGGGCGGGATCGAATCGCTCACGATGCGCAAGCTCGGCGACGAGCTCGGCGTCATGGCAATGTCGCTATACAACCATGTTGCGGACAAGGACGCGATCCTCGATGGGCTCGTCGACCTCGTCCTCGAGGAAATCGAATTCGCCCGCGCAGGACAGCCGTGGAAAGCGTCACTGCGCAGCACCGCGATCTCAGTCCACGCGGTTGTTCTTCGCCATCCGTGGTCCTGCAGTCTCATCATGTCTCGCTTCCGTCCCGCGCGGGTGCGGTACATCGACTGGGTGCTTACCCAACTGCGTGATGGAGGATTCACCGCCGAGGTCGCCTACCACGCCTACCACGCGCTCGACAGCCACATCCTCGTATTTACCTTGTGGCAAGTAGGACACGGCGCCCTTGATGACGATGTCGAGGAGGAGGCGACTGCCTTTCTCGCGCAGCTGCCTGCAGACCAATATCCCTACTTCGCCGAGCACGCCCGCCAGCACATGTCTGAACCTGACCTCGGCGGCGGGGAGTTCGAATTCGGCCTCGACCTGATCCTCGACGGTCTCGAGCGGCTACGGTAGGCCGCAACGCCGACCACGGACAAGGTCCTCGCGGGTTAGGGCCGGAGGTTAAGTCGAAGCACCTGAAGGTCATCTGAGGTTGGTTCCGGCACGCCAATCTGGCTGAGGTGAGGTCCCGCTATTTTGCGAAATACATCCGGATGCCGAACAGCGCAGCTCGCGACGTAAAAACACGGTCGGATGGTCTGGAGGTGGGCCACATGCGCTGGCTTGCGCGGCCCTCCTGCCGGGGCGGTGTGCAGCGGCCGCTTCAATCGGCAGCGTCGCGCCTTTTGGCGTCGATGGCCTCGATTGGTTCGCCGGCATGGCCTCAAACAACGTCGAGGAGTTTTCTCTTGCAGCTGAAGGTGAAGCGATCCTCACGCCAGCCCTAGAGGACTGGGCGAAAGGCCTCGCGCAGATTGATGGCGCTTCAATCGCCAACTCACTTGGCGGAGTGGTGACTGACGTGGACAGAGCGGCCCTGACTGGCCACTTTGCCGACTTCGTCGCGGCCTCATTCCGCGGAGGGGTCTCAACCGGTATTGCGGGTTGGAGAGATGACGACCTCGCATTCGCGCGCGACTGGGGATTCAGCCTTGCTGACATCACCACGCCAGTCGCCCTCTGGCATGGCGCTCAGGACGTCTTGGTGCCGTTCGCACATGGCGAATGGCTGGCGACACACGTACCGCATGCCCGCGCGAATCTGCGATCTGGGGAGGGGCATCTTTCGCTGGTTGGCGGCGGGATCACTGAGATCATCGACGACCTGTGGGACCTTGCCTCGTTGCAACGGAACGGATAACGGAGAGAGGCTGCCCGCGCCATCGCCAGCATTTCAGCCGGTGTCAGCCACCACTGGCACCCGAATTAAATATGAACCACTAGAGGTCATTGCGGTTAGTAGGGCGGGTGATCATCCACAGGCCGGCCGCGATCAGCCAAGGGCCGGCGAGGGTTTCGATTCCAGCAGAGCCAGTGACCCCGGCAAGCAGCACGAGCGAAGTCAGCCCACCAAGCACCGACAGCCACCTCGGCAACACGGCCATGCGCCAGCCGTCCCAACTGATCGCAAGAATCCACGCCGCCGCCAGCAGGTTGAAGCTGCCGAGCAACACAGGGACCAGGACCCCGAACAGCACGGGAATCGAGGTCGCCAGCTGCGATTGAGTGAGGACCGATGAGCCGGCCTCCCGTTCGACGGTGGCGGATGTAATGGTCACCAATAGATAGACGACAAGCGCTGCACTTCCAAGGGCGCTAGTCGACATGCGAGAACCGGCGAGGGTGACTTCGTCGGCAAGCGATTGGACGGTGGTTAACGCGAATACCGCGAGCCCAGCGAGGACCAGGTACCAGATCCAGAACGGCGATGCAGCGCCATTGGCCAGCTGATGTGCGAATGCCGCAGGTTGAGACGCTGGATTGTCTCCTGGGACGGTGACTCCCGTCGAGGACACATAGGCGGCAAACACGGCAATGTCGGCGAGGAGCGCCGCGCCCAGCAGCACTGCGGCGATGCCGCCGACCCTGCGCAAGAACTGCGCGCTTGCCGCCGATTGACCGAGCTCGGTACCAGATAAAGCTGTCATAGGTCGACCTCCGGTAGTGGCTGTGAACATGCGGATCAACCTAGGGCACGCATCTGGGGTTGTCGTCTGCAGTGATGCGGACACCACATCAGCCTCGAGGTGGAGCGAGCCTCCCCTCCAAGACGGATGCACACCGCCTGACGACGCGTTATCGTCGCCACGTGCGTGGCCGCACCCTTGTCCGCGTCGTCGATCTTGGCTTCCTCGCGGTCCTGGTTGCCTGGGCGCAGGCTGACGTCTGGGCACCGCAAGTCACGACACCGAATCACATGGTGGGTGACAGCCCGGTGCTCTCGGTCACCGCCCTGGCCGCGGGACTTGCGCTCCTTGCGCGACGTCGCTGGCCACTAGCGTGCGCGGCCTCAGTTTTCGGCCTGCTGAGCATTCCCGCCCTGCTTTACGGGACGTCAGAGGGGCTCGGCTGGTTCCTGCTGGCCGGCCTAGCCCTCTACTCGCTCGGTGCGCACGCCGCTCTTCGCCCAGCGCTGCTAGGTGTCGCCTTATATGTGGCCTGGTCGGTGCTCCTGGTCACTCGCGACCCGATGCGCCACGACCTCGAAAGCACAGTGAGGGGCTTCCTGTATTCCGCATGTCTCCTCCCCACCTGGGTTATCGGCGTCGTGGTTCGAAATCCAAGACTCAGAGCAGTCGAATGGGAGCAGCGGGTGACACGGTTGGAGCGTGAGCGCCAGCAGGCTGAGCGCAATGCAGTGATCAAGGAGCGTTCGCTGATCGCCAGGGAGCTCCACGACATCGTCGCTCACAGCGTGAGCATGATCGTGCTCCAGGCAGCTGCCGGCGACAGTCGACTCGACAGCGACGCAGGAGCGGCCCGCCAGGCTTTTCATGCCATTGAGGGAAGTGCCCGACAGTCGATGGGTGAGCTGCGCCGGCTGCTCGGGCTGCTACGCGTCGACGACTCGACAGACGATCCATTGCCCCAGCCGCGCCTGGCCGGTGTGCCGGCCCTTCTTGACACGATTCGAGCGGCGGGGCTCAGGGCAACTCTAGAGGTAAGCGGAGACCCGATTGGGCTCGCGCCCGGGCTCGAGCTGAACGCCTATCGCATCATCCAGGAGGCGCTGACGAACTCGCTCAAGCATGCCCGAGCAAGCGAGGTCCGGGTTCACGTGTCGTATACGCCGGGGGCACTCGAGCTGGAGATCACCGACGATGGCACGACGTCGGCTCTACCGAATGGAGCCGGCGGACACGGTCTGATCGGGATGCGGGAACGCGCGCTCCTGCACGGAGGCGAGCTCCAGGTTTCGCGGCTGGATTCGCGAGGCTACCGCGTGTGGGTTCGGTTGCCGCTCGAGAGCGTCCCATGATCCGTGTGCTGATCGCCGACGATCAAGCCCTCGCCCGTGATGGAATCACCGCTGTCTTGCAAACGCAGCCCGACCTCGAAGTTGTCGGGCAGGCAGGTGATGGGCGCAACGCAGTGCAGATGGCACGTCGCCTCCACCCTGATGTGGCGATGTTGGACATTCGCATGCCTCTGATGGACGGTATTCAGGCCACCAGCGAGATCCTCGGGAGCTGCCCGACCACATCCGTCCTGATCCTGACCACATTCGACCTGGACGAGTACGTTTACGCCGCACTCAAGGCTGGTGCAAGCGGGTTCTTGCTCAAGGACGCTGAACGCGGCCAGATCGTCGAGGCGGTTCGTTCGGTTGCAAAGGGGAGCATGCTGCTGGCGCCAACCGTGACCCGGCGATTGGTCGACCGCTTCGTCTCCAGGCACGGGCCCGACCAAGCGGCCAAATCAAGGTTGGCCGACCTGACGGAACGCGAGACCGAGGTCCTGAAGTTAGTGGCAAAGGGCAATAGCAACGCAGAGATTGCCGCCCACTTAAGGATCGGCGAGGCGACGGTCAAGACACATGTTGGGCGGCTGTTGATGAAGCTCGGGCTCCGGGACCGGATTCAGGTTGTCATCTTCGCGTACGAGTCGAGGCTGATCTGACTTGCCAGTTAAGAAATGGTCGGGGGCCCGGGATTTGAACCCGGGGCCTCACGGTCCCGAACCGTATCGATGGCGTGTCCTCAGAGGTCCCGGCGGCTCCGCAGATGCCCGCCTGAACTCAAATTGCCACTCCATCGTGTCCGTCCGTGTCCCTCTAGAGCCGCCTGGTACCGGGAATCTGTGCCCCGGCTGTGCCCCGGCGGCCATGCTCGCTGCCGGCCCAGCGGCTCACGAATTCGACCGATGAGCGAGGCTTGGTGGTCAGTTCGGACCTCGACATGGATGCCTGCACGCCGCAGAGCGATGCCAGTCGCCAGGCCCGCGATCCCGCCGCCGGCGATGAGCGCCTTCACCGTCTCATACCGTCCCTATCGCGCCCCCTTGCGTTTCGGCGCTTCTCAGAAACGCAAGGACTGCAGCAACTCGTCGATGGACCTCGGGCTCTTCTGCCAGGCCCATTTTCGAGAAGATCGAGGTCACATACTTTTCGACTGCCGAATCCGAAAGGTGCAGTTCCCGGGCGATCGCAGGATTGCTTCGGCCAGAAGCCATTTCGCGCAGCACATCGAGCTCGCGCCGGGTCAGGTCTCGCAGTGGTGACCTTGTATGTGACGTTCTAGCGGCAATCAGCGCCTCCACCACCTCCGAATCGATCACGGATCGCCCCGCGCACGTTTCTCGCAGCGCACGAACGAGCTCATCGGGTTCCGCAACTCGATCCTTGAGCAGATAGGCAAGACCGGCCGTGCCGTCCTTGAGTAGCTCGAAGGCGTAGGACTCATCCGCGTGATGAGAAAGGATGACAACGCCTATTTGCGGGTGCTCCCGGCGAATCTGGCGCGCCGCGTCGATGCCCTCCATGCGGTGGCCAGGCGGCATCCGAATGTCGGAAATGACCGCATCGGGGCGAAGTCGATCAACAGCGTCGAGCAAGCTGGTCGCGTCGCCCACAGCTGCCACCACCTCGGCTTCGCCGGTGTCCTCGAGCACTCGCCGCGTGCCCTCGCGAACCAGATAACTGTCTTCTGCCAGCACGACGCGGATTCGGTCAGGCACGGTTCGAGTCGGCGATCTTGAAAGTCGCTATGAGACGCGTGCCCGCACCAGGAGTGGAATCGACCTGCAGACTTCCGCCCAACGCTTCGACTCGATCCTGGAGGCCCTGCAGACCATGGGTCTGGGTGGAAATGAGCCTGAACCCACGCCCGGAATCCCTGACCTCGACCCGTAGGTGGTCGCCGACTACAGTCAGCTCGATCCGTGCAGCGTCCGCGTCCGAGTGCTTCATAACATTGGTCAAGCCCTCGGAGACCACGTAATAGGCCGCACTCTCCACATCCTCGCCGAACCGCCGGACGGAGAGGCCGTCGCCCCATTCGATGTCCACGTTGATCGGTAAGTTGGCGACTCGAGCCTTTACCGCGGCCGCCAGACCGTGGTCGGTTAGAACAGCCGGGTGAATGCCGCTGACCACCCGACGCAGATCTCTCAGCGCTTGATGAGCTTCATCCTGGAGCGCCGCCAGCCGGGCGGTTGCTTCCCTTGGATCCTGTCTTGATAGCTGGGTTCGTGCGCCGCGAATGCCGGCCATGAGCGACACGAGTTGCTGTTGGACCCCGTCGTGAAGATCGCGCTCGACGCGGCGCCGTTCGCTGTCTTGGGCTTGAACGAGTCTGGCTCTCGACGCCGACAGCTCAGCGGCAAGTCGGGTATTGCGAATCGCCAAGGCGGCTTGGTGCGCAATCGTGATCAGGAGTTCACGGTCCTGGTCTTGATACTCGCCATGCTGAGTCGGTCCAACCTCGATCTTGCCAACCAACTCGCCATCATGGATTAGCGTTTGGACCAGCGAGGGTTCCGCGCCGTCTGCAACCAGACCCGCGTGACCAACGCTCTCGAACATTGCGGTCCCTACGCCTTGGCGCCCGACGTAGACGCCCACCCACTTCGCCCCCATTCCTTCTGCAACTGCCTGTGCGAGGCGAGGTCCGACCCCTTCCAGCTCCAGCGTCTTATCAAAGGCCGCTCCCAGACGTCTCATGACCTCATAGCCTCCGAGGCGACGCCCGTAAACAAGTCGGTCGGCAAGTCGTTCCAGCCACATTCTCGCCGGCTGAAACGCGATGGTGGCGGCGATCGTGACAAGGATGGCGACGGCGACCTGGTAGCGCAGAGAGGCTGCAAGACCAAAGCTCGCGGCTAGGCCGGCGTAGACCAAGGCGATCGCCGTCCATGCGACCCCATAGACGATTGAGCGCCGGATAGCGAGCTCGACGTCGAACAGGTGGAACCGCAAAAGGCCGATTGCCAGCGATGAGGTCACGACCGGAATGACGACCAGGAACAGCGCAATCGACACTTCGCGCCTTATCAGTCCGAGCTGGACAAGGCCGTTGGCCACTGGAAGGAGACAGAACAGGGAGACGATCAGGACTGCCCACCGCAGATCGCGGCCCGACGCGCGGAGTCGCATCGCACGTAGACCGAGCAGGACGACTCCGACGATGGGGCCCACAGGGAGCGGCAGGGCTGGCTGCAGCACAACGGCAGGAGCGAGGTAGAGGGGACTTGGCGGCTGGAGTCCGCTCCACAAGAAGATGCCATCGCTCGGGATCGAGGGCGACGAGATCAGGATTAGCACTGGTACCAAAAAGGCGCCGGAAGCGACCAACCAGACCACCACACGCTCGTAGTGGCGCTGGTATTGCCCGTCGGGGAACACCGCCAGAAGCCCAACCCACGCGACGTTCGTGGTCTGCTGGACGAGGAGATCGACCGAGTTGGCAAGCCATGCCCACCCAGGTAGACCGTTTCCGAGGTAGAAGGCGGATAGAACGTCGCCGAGGGCCTGGGCCGTCAATGTCGCTACGGCCATGACGAGTAGCCGCCTGACTGCACGGTTTTCGGCTCGGGCTCGATAGGCCAGGGCGCTTAGCAGAAAAGCGCCGATGGTAGGCAGCACGGCAAAATCCCGAGCATGAGGAATCGGCCCGCCCACGAGGTGGGCTACCAGCGGGGCGGTGCAATCAAGCACGCCCAGGGCGATCAGGCCCAGATAGACGGCCGCCATCTCGGCCTCGCTATCGTGCGCCGACGCGATCGGGCTGTCGAGGTGGACTTGTCGCAGATGCGACGGCGACTTTTCCCCACCGAATTGTCGGGCGGACCGGCTTGCCATGCATCTTGACGGCGCCTAGCCTTCGGGCGTGATCGCCGGACGCACGCCCTGGGCGCTCTAGAGAAGTGGATCGAACGCGCGGAATGGAGCAGTCGAAATCACAGCCGGCC
Organism: Candidatus Dormiibacterota bacterium; assembly: GCA_030948325.1. The sequence continues at coordinate 7,438 of JALZAL010000347.1, read as the reverse complement.
CGGTCGCGGGCCCGAGAAATTGCTCGGCGTCCGCACGAAGGGGCGAGGGTGGCGGGACAATGCCGCCCGAAGGAGAAAGATGATGATCGCTCATACGAATAAGGAAGTTGCTCTTGCAGTCGCTAACCGGTCGAGCCTGCTGGACCGGCTGGGACCGCTGGTGATCGTTGGTCCAGGCCTGTTCGCGTTCTTGATTCTCATGCAAGACCTGATCGAATGGGACTGGCTCAACAAAGCCGGCCTCAACCCCATAGATCAAGGGCCCGTGAGCGCCCTCGAATGGTCGCCGATCGGCCTTGTTCAGATGGCGAACTTCTTCATCCTCGGACTTGCGACAGTCTCGCTCGCCATGCTGTTCAACAAGACGGTCGCGCGCAACCGCTTCACCTATCCAGCGTTTGCGATGCTGCTCATGGTCGGCGTCGCACTGACGGCGTCGACACTGCGTGTCGACTACATCCCGATTCGCGGGAGAAGCTTCATCAATCCGCCAGCCCTGCATTGGATGGGCGTAATCCACAACATCGCCTTCTACTTCGTAGCCTTTCCCGTTACGTTTGGAGTCTGGCTGGTCTGGGCCCGACTCCGGAAAGATCCGCGCTTCAAATCCGCCTCGCGGCACACGCTGGTTCAGGCGATCGTGATGGTCCCACTGGTGGTCGTGTTGTTCATCGGGCCGCACATCATCTTCTATTTCTGGCTGCTTGTTTGGCTCTCGTGGCAGACGCACCTCGCGATTCGAGTTCGTCAGGTCAGCCAGTCAGCAACTTGAATCGCCCTGGGTTTCGTGGAGGGCTAAGGGGCCTTGGAATTCTGAACCCGGGGCCTCACGGTCTTGGGGCCGTGCGCGGGCTGATATATCGGCTGTGCAATTGCCACGCGCGAGTTCAATCGACGGTCCGCGGACACCTGGGGACGGGGCTCAGCCGCCGAGTTCCTGGAGAATCTGTGCCCCGTCTGTGGCCCGGCGGCCTTAGACGACGCCAGAAATCGCCGATTTGAATACAAAACTGGTCGGGGGCCCGGGATTTGAACCCGGGGCCTCACGGTCCCGAAGTCTGCGCGGTTTCGTCCATGGGGGACGTTTTTGAGGGTATTGAGCTCATATCGAGGAGTCGGGGGCAAGTTTCACGCCAGATTCAGCCACCAATCTCTCCCGGACTCCTACATCAATTACTACAAGAAGCCGCCGTAGGCGACCGGGGAACTCGCGTTTCGGGTTGACCCGATTTCGCCGCGATGATGCGTCGCATGAGACCAAGCTCGGTCTGCTAAATGTGGACCGACCTCACGGTCCCCGACTCGTTTACTACATGGATCTCGGCGCTGCTGATGTCGGGATTGTGACCACGGGGACCAACTCGCGGATCAGCCGCCTGGGTCGGAGAGCCCCTTGCCATGTTCGCCGTGACTCGACAGATGAAGGTCGATGAGTCCGAGAACTGAAGAACTTGACAGGGCCCAAGAGCCGCAGAAGACCGTGACCGCGCGGGCGTTCTGGCTGACACAAAGCGTCCATTCCTCAGAAGTTCTTTCCACCGGCGCCTGCGAGTCGTATGGGGAGCGCGTACGCCGCTCGATCCTTCTAGTAGGAGGGCAAATGGCTTATGCCGGTCGCCTGCTGCACGACAGCGAGGCCGATGCCAACGTACCGACGCCTATCGGAACTCGGGGGCGCCTGCTCAGTGACGTTTACGGGAATGCTGTCCAATTGACCAACCTTGCCCCCCCGCGGTGCGTTTTTCAAAAGGCCGCACGCCCCTGTAAAGACCGAAAACAACGGTAGGGAACGCCCCGTGACTTAGAACCGCGACCGCGCACGGTCTTGTAGGTCGGACCGGCTCGCGACATGTTGTGCAGGCGCCTTTCCGTCGGCCGCCGCTAGCGTGACGCAGCATGACTAAGGGCTCGTCTGCGGAGAAACAACCGAGCCGGGGCGGGACCGGTGATTCGGAGCGACCGGGCAGACTCAAATGGGCCCGGCGGCGATATCGTATCGGTCGAAGCCGCCACGAGGCCGCGGCTACGCAAACTTCATGACCACACTTTCTGGCGATGAGAGCGAAAGATCACGACAAACAGGGGCAGGATTGATCACTATTAAGCCGGCCACACCAGATCGCCTGGCGGCACTTAACTCGCTCTTGGCGCGCGCTTTTATCGATGAGCCGATGGTTCGCTGGCCACTTGGAGACTGTGGTGAGGACTACCTCGGCCGCCTTACCCGGCAATTCGATGTCTTCAACGAGCCGGCCCTTACACTCGGCGCGCTTTATGAAGCAGGCGACAGGCTGGGCGCTGCCGTGTGGCTCTCGCCGGAGCAAGGCGAGGCGTACGCGGAGGCGGCGGCAGCTGCGAGCCGGACGAGGATTCCGGAGCTTACTGATGACGGCGGTCACCGATGGAGAACGTTCTGGAACTGGATTGACACGAAGGTGCCCGATGAGCGGCTCTGGTTCCTCGATCAGGTCGGTGTCGACCCGGCGCATCAAGGGCGGGGGATTGGTGCCGCGCTCATCGAGTTCGGCCTTGAGCAGGCTCGTTCTACAAAGACAGCCGCTTTTCTGGAAACAGGTACACAGCGGAACGTGCCGTACTACGAGCGCTTCGGATTCCGGATCATCGCCGCCGAGGATGCTCCCGACGGAGGCCCACGCATCTGGTTCATGCGGTATGACCCGTAGCACATGGTTGATCGGCCGCATCGTCTGATCGAAGCGCGGGCACTTGCAAACAAAGGACTCGAAGGCTCCATGTTCATTGACGGACGCTCCTAATCCACTAGTGCGGCTACCTGTTGTGACTCTGCTGTATCGTGCGCGAGTCGCGAACGGGTGAAATAGACCTGGCAACTACGCACTCCTTTGATGTCATAGTCGTCGGCGGAGGGATCGCCGGTTCGACGCTCGCCGGTGTTCTAGCGAGATCCGGCCTCGGTGTCCTCGTTCTCGAGAAGGAGGCGCATTTCCGAGATCGCGTTCGTGGAGAAGGGACTTGGCCTTGGGGGGTAGCCGAGGCGTTGCGAGCCGGCCTCGGGGATCTCCTCAAGCAGGCCGGCAGCGTCCAGCTCTCAGCACTCCAGAAGTACAACGATGGGCGCCTGGCCTCGACCTACCTGTGGGCGACCGACTCGATAAACGGCGTGTCCGAGATCGGCTTCTCTCATCCGCGGTTGCAGGAAGAGGCCTTCATGTGGGCTGGATCGCAAGGAGCCACGGCGATCCGACCCGCAAAGGTGGTCAGCGTCAGTCACTACGGAATCTCGTCCGTCACCGTGGTTCAGGCTGGTCACAGTTCGGAGTACACGGGCCGCCTCATCGTCGGTGCCGACGGCAAGGGGTCGATGGCACGGCGCTGGTTGGGGGCAGAGGCGATCGCCGACCCAGAGCACCATCGGTTTGGTGGGGTCCTTGTGTCCGGGGTCCACACTGACGACCGCCATGCGGACAACCTGGCAGACTCCGGCGACGTCTTCGTCAACTGGTTTGCCCAGAGCGTTGACATGACCCGGCTGTATCTAGCTGCGCCGTCGGAGCGCTTGCACGAATTGGGCGTCGACCGCTCCTTCGACGCTTTGGTGGCGGTCGCCGCTCGTGCCATGCCCAAGGGCGCCCTCGAGGCGGCCAGATGCGAAGGACCGATCGGCTTTTTCGCCAACAGCAACATCTGGGCAAGCCGGATCGCAGGCGATGACTTCGTGTTGATCGGGGATGCGGCGGGTGCGGCCGATCCCAGCCAGGGGCTCGGTACCAGCCTGCTGTTCCGCGACGTCCGCGAACTCAGTGAACTACTACTTACGAACCAGGACTGGGGGAGCGCCATCGTCGAGTTCGCGATACGGCGGCGCCGCTACTACGAGGTGATCCTCGGGTATGACCACTGGATGTGTGAGCTCCAATTCGGAAAGGGCGAGGCTGCCGATCGCGCCCGGGGGGGTCACATGAGAGCCGAGCAGGACGACCCGACCTTCGGAGGCTTCGGTCTCATTGAGGCGCGCGGGCCCGACGGTCTTGCGGCCGACGAAACGGCACGTCGGATATTCTTCGGCGAAGCGTCCCCATAGCTCGACCGATCCTCGGCTGACTCCACTCGGTGTGCTGTAAGGCGAGTCGCGGTCTGGCTCCTCGCTAGTTACTCGGTCACTGGCACCGATCGAATTGAGGTGGGTCTCAATTGTCTGAACTCGGCGGAACGTACAGCCATCGCCGAGTCCCCTACCTTTCGGCCGGCTACATTCGCATTAATGCTTATGCCTTTAACGAGTGGCGCGGGATGAATGCGAATTCAGATTTTGGTCGGGGGCCCGGGATTTGAACCCGGGGCCTCACGGTCCCGAACCGGCGCGGTGACGTGTCCTTCAGTATCCCCGCGGGTCCTCCAGTGTCCTCCTGTACGTGATTGGCGCCTTGCTCGTGACCTTGCGTGTCCTCCCGTATCCTCCTGGTTCCGGAATTGCGCGACAGGGCTGTGACCTCCGCTGTGGTCAGTGCCATCGCAAAAGGCGCTCATTTCTGGGTCAGGCAGGCTGGATCGCTCCGCCTTGGTCAATCAGCGGTGAAGTGGCACGACGCCTCTGACACGCGCCCCCTTGCCGAGAGCCGATTCCACCATGATCGTTCCGCCGACAGCCCCGAGTCGGTCGCGCATGTTCGTCAGGCCGGCACCCCCAGCCGATGTGCTCCCATCGAATCCGACGCCGTCGTCCTCAACCTCGAACCGAAGCTCCCCATCGCCCCCCCAAACATGGCCCCGGGCAGACGCTCCTTCGCCCGCGTACTTGCCCGCGTTCTGCAGCGCCTCGAGGCAGCAGAAGTACACCGCTGATTCAATTTCAGGTGCGTAGCGAGCGATGCCATCGACGTCGACAGTCGCCGGCAGCGAAGCGCGGCGGCAGGCCGCGGATAAGGCCTCGCCGAGGCCCGCACTGGAAAGGAGCGGTGGATAGATGCCGTGTGCCAGCGCGCGCAGCTCGTCGAGAGCAGCCGTCGTATCCTGCTGCAGCTGGCCCACCAGGTGATTCGCGCGATCCGTGTCCTTGCCTGCGAGCTGTTCGATGAGGCGAGCCTTGATGGCGATCGCGATGAGGTGTTGCTGGGCACCGTCATGAAGATTCCGCTCGATGCGGCGGCGCTCCTCATCTGCAGCGGCGACGAGTCGGCCGCGCGAGGCTTGCAGCTCGATCGCCTGCCGGCGGAGCTGTTCGATGGATTGCTGCAGCGCACTGTCGAGTCGCGCCTTGTTCACAGCGACCCCCACCTCCCGCGCTACCTCTTCGAGGGTGGCGTCAGCCTCCGAAGCAAGCCGGTCGCCTCTTCGCGATCGTTCCGCAACGATGAGGCCGAACAGCGTGCCGGAATGGGTGATCGGGGCGACGCGCAGGCTTGGATCTGGCCTGCCATCGAGCAGCTCGGGCAACCACATCCGCGCCCAGGCCACGCTGGAGACGCGGGCGTTGGCCGCGATCGATTGCTCGGCCGCCGTCACCGCGATGGAAGGCCGCTCCTTGTTTGGCTCGGACGCCACGAGCGCGAGGCGGCCGCCTTCAAGAAGCCACAACTCCGCCGCATCCAGCTGGAACGTCCTACCCAGCGCTTCCACGAGCTGGACCAGCAGGTCGGCCATCGGCACGCCATGGCTCAGCTGACTGGCGAAAGACCCGCGCGCAAAGTCGATCGCGGAAAGACTGGCCCCGGCGCGGCGCCGCCGCGCGCCCGACGAAACGGCGCTGTAGAGAACACCCGCTAGCAAGATTGAAATCAGCAGACCTACCAGGACAACTGTCGGCGCGTCCATCTAGACGATCGGGATCATCCGCTCACGCCATCGCCCGCGCCGTGTCCGGCCGAGCCGCCTCGATACGACCGTCGCGCATGCGAACGGTGCGCTGTGCGCGCTCTGACACCTGCGGGTTGTGGGTGACGAGCACGATCGTCTGCCCGCTCTTGTTCATGCGCACCAGAAGCTCGACGATCACGGTGGTGACCTCCGAGTCGAGGTTGCCGGTCGGCTCATCGGCCCAGACCACCGCCGGCTTGTGCACCAGCGCCCGGGCCACCGCCACCCTCTGTTGCTCGCCACCCGAGAGCTGGTCGGGGCGGTGGTGGGCGCGGTGCGCCAGGCCCAGGGTTTCGAGCATGTCCATCGACCGCCCGCGTGCCTCTTTTGATGTCAGGCCCTGCAGCAACAGCGGGATCTCCACGTTCTCGGCCGCGCTGAGCACCGGGAGGAGGTTGAAGGCCTGGAAGACAAAGCCCATATTGCGGCGGCGGTAGGCGGTCCGGGCGCGGTCGGACATCGACGACAGGTCTTGACCGTCAATCACGACCTGGCCGGCGTCGAAGGAGTCGAGCCCCGATAGGCAGTTGAGCAGGGTGGTCTTGCCGGAGCCAGAAGGTCCGATGATGGCGACCATCTCGCCGCGCTCGACCGCCAGGTCGATACCGCGCAAGGCCTCAACCTCTTCCACCCCGTGGTAGACCTTGCGCAGCCGGCGCGCCTGGACGATCGCAACGGCGCCCACCGTCAGTCCACCACTCTCAGCGCCTCGGAGGGCGCCAGCCGCGCCGCGCGCAACGCGGGCCCGAGCGTCACCGCCAGCACAGCCACGTACATGAGCGCGAGTGTCCACGCGAGTGGGGAGCCGTCGATCTGGACACTGGCCGAGCCATATATTGACTGGAGCAGCAATAAGGCCATCAGAAGGCCGACCCCGATCCCGATCACCGCACCGCTGGTCGCCGTCAGCAGGACTTCAAGCAGAATGCCAGCGAGCACATTGGGCGGCCCATAGCCAAGCGCTCGCAGCATGCCGATCGACCGCCGGCGTTCTATCACGGCGCGGAGGGCAAGAATCCCCAGGCTGAAAACCCCCACCAGGAGGCCGAGTCCCACCGCCAGCTGCAGGGTGTTCACAATAGCCTGGGTCATTGCGGCGAGCGAGTCGAGCGCGTCCTGGATGGCGATTGCCTCGGCGCCCTGTGCGAAGACGTCGCGCTGGATCTCACGAGCCACTGCTCGGGGATCGGCCCCCGGAGCGGTCCGCGCCAGGATCGTGGTTCCCAGGGGAAACGTGGTGAATGGCGCCATCGCAGCCTCAGAACCGAGCAGGCCCGGGAGAGCTGCGGTCGCCAGGACGCCGGCGACGCGAAAGTGGACTGGACCGTCGGGACCCGCCAGAGTGATTACGGCGCCGAGGGCGATGCCAGTCGACATGACCAGGCCTGGATCTGCAGCCAACGCTTGCCAGACATCGGCGTCACTCGCGTAGCGAGTCTCGCGTGCGAACAGCCGGAACGGGGCAGACAGGAGCTGGTCGCGAGAGAGCGCGTTGAGGGGGATGTAGTCCGCCGGTTGAGTATGGCCCGCATCATTGATTCGGATCTGCACGGCGCCAATGTAGGCACGCGTGGGCAGGGCGATGTCGCGAACGATCTCGGGG
>JALZAL010000324.1 GCA_030948325.1 Candidatus Dormiibacterota bacterium | reverse complement strand
ACAGGTTGAGGAACCTGCCCAGGTTCTCGCCATGCCACAGCTCCTCGTAGTTCCAGCAAGCCAGGAACGCGGTGAGGATGGGGTCCATGCAGGCGCGGGTCACGAGAAGGTGGGAGAGGTAAAGGGGAACGTGATTCTCGATGTCCATCATGTAATGCAAGCAGAACAGGTCGCCCTTGGACAGCGGGCGGGCCGTGACCGAGTCCCAATCGACGCCTGTGGTGTCGAGTTTCTTCGACTCCACTTTGTATCGCTCGATGCTGAAGCTCATCGTTCCTCCATCGGTAGCTCACGGCGACGCCTCGCCAACGTTACGGCGTCCTGATAAGTCATACGTATCGAAGCGCCCGCCCGATCATTTGCGCTCTCGAGAATCTCGCAAGCTCCTCTCAGTCCACCCCTGATGCCTCCGTCCGAGTGAGGTCATACGCTCGTTCTGGGCGCATAAAACGGAGGAGACGACGACGTAAAGGGAGTTCGTGAGACCGAGGCCGCGGCCGCTTGGAACGTTCATCCTGCCCGAAAACTGCAACCACATTGGTTTCCACTGCAGATGACGATCCACAAAGGCTCAACCGAGAGAAACTGCCAACCGTACGACTCAAGCCCGCCGTAGAGCGGGAGTAGAGTCCTAGCGACACCGGCTGCCGAAGTCAGTCTGTTTAACTCGGTCGAGACCCCACGTCCTAGCCGCCTCGGTTGTCTAGGGCGGCGACCCCAACGCCGATCGGCGCCGCCTCATTGCACCTTTGCCGGAACGAACCGAACGCCACGCCGGCTGCGCATTGCGTGCGTCGAGCGTGGCGCGTGCGCCCCGGGATCCAATTAATGGCAGCCGGTTCTTGATCCAAAAGGGCCGCGTGGCCCGGGCGCGATTCGCGTGCGGTCAACACATGTCCAGAGCCTTAGGTGCACGACACTCCCCCACCGGTTCGAGACCATGGTTTAGGCATCGAGAAGGCCCAGCTGATCTCATCGACCGGACGCTCGACACAATCAAGGCCGAACGACGCAAATCTGACGTCCGCTTGCAGCCGAGACCTATAATCGGCGAAATGCCATTTCACCCAATCTGGATCGCAGTCGCGCTCGTCGTCGTGCTCATCGTCTTCGGGCCACGCCGGCTGCCCGAATTGGGTGGGGCGGTAGGCAAGGCGATGCGCGAGTTCCGCAAGGCGACCTCGGAGTTGACCAACGAGGTGACTTCTTCCACGCACCCCAATCCGGCTCCGCAGGCTCCGGCACCGCTGCCTCCGCCTCCGCCCGCCCCGACCGGCCCCGCCGACAGTGCCCCCGGCAAGGGTCTGGAGTCCGCCTCCTCGTCCAACCCTTAGGTTCGTCTCGTGGCGATCGTAGACAGGGTTCTTAGGCGCGGCGCGCCCCAGCGTGCAACTCGAGGAACCAGCGCATGTCGGCGATCGAACACCTCGAAGTGCTGCGTCGCATGTTCAACGCCTCATCGCCGCGTGTGGGCTGACGACGATCGCTGCATTCTTCATCTCAGGACAGGTGGTCGGGTGGCTGGTTCGCTAGGCGAGCATTGGTCGCGCGATTTACCTTCATCCCGCGGGCGGCATCCTCACAGATCTTGAAGTCGCTCTCTATCTTGGGCTCATCGTGTCGGCTCCGGTGCTAATCCAGCAGGTCTGGCGGTTCGTCAGCCTCCGGCCTCCACCGGCACGAGCGCCGACTGATGCTCCCGCTTGATTTCCGCAACCATCGTCTTCTTCGGCTCGGCGTGGCGGCCGTGTACGCACTGCCGCTGTACATCCACTTCTAAAATGCGCTCGCGCCTCCTCATGTCAGCTATCTCGCGGACACTACCGAGCTCGTCGGGTTCATCCTCTCTATGATCGTCGGATTCGGTCTCGTATTTCGTCGACCCGCTGACCCCCTGATCATGTTCGTCCCGTTGTATGTGTTCTACGAGAGCCCCGCATTGATCTCAGGCTAAGCGGGCGATGACCTAGACTTCACGGCCGAATCGTCGACAGCCCGACAAGCTGTGTCCGACGCGTCGTGGTTAGCATCGGCCCATTGTCATTTTGTCGACGGTTCCTCGGTCCTCACCGCGTACGTCGGCGTCAATGATCTTGGCGGAGTCGCGCGACGTAATTGAGGGTGTGGAGCATCCATTCGGGATCCGGGACGTAATCGTCAATCCTGTCAGTGGCCAAACTGTCACGTTCTTGTCGACAACGCCCGAAATCCTTCGGACTCGCTTCGAGGTCGAATCTGGCCGTGCCACGGACCCGCGCCACATCCATCCGCGGCAGGTCGAGACAATCACGGTCATCGGAGGCCGGATTCGACTCAGCCTCGCTGACACGGTCGAGCAAATTCTCGAGCCAGGGCATCGGTGGGAGATCCTGTCCGGCACCCCCCACACCTGGACTGCCATCGACTCACACGTCAAGTTAGAGATCGACTTCCGCCCGGCTCTTCGAACGCGCCGTCTCATGACCCGACTATTCGGACTCGCTGAGGCAGGCAGGACCAATTCGAAAGGCATGCCCAACCCGCTTCAGGTCTCTGTTATTGCCCTCGAGTACGAGCCTGAGTTCCGCCTGGCACGCCCGCCGTGGGGCGTCCAAAAGGTACTACTGACCGCCCTAGCACCGCTGGCTAGGACCTTCGGCTATCGGCCATAGCCGCCACAAGAGGTTCCGCCCCTGAAACTAAGTCGTGATGACTCTCGGGGGCGACGCTTCCAGGTTCAGAACCGCCTTACCCTAGTGAAGTTTGCCCCGCCTCCCGGCGCCACGAGACAGGCTGGTGCGGGCTGGTCATCCATCCAAATGGCGGGCCGTCAACTCAGCGAATACCCTCCGCACGACGGCGATTAGGCGCCCTCATGTTGGCTACGACCTTTCGACTGCCCGAAGCGGGCCAATTCGACGGCCACGCGCCACTATTGGAAGAGGCGCCACTGAGAAGGGACGCGCCAGGCTGGGAGGGCTGTTGACCGACTATTCGTCAACCCCAATTGCGCCTGACCTACTTTCTGAATCCCATACTTCGCAGGGAGATCCCCACCGCGACTGATCCAATCCGAGATTGCGTTCGTATCGGTGTTGTGAGGGGTTTGAGGGTTCAAGGGGAGGATGGAGAGCCGGAGGCGGTCGGGCCAACCCGTCGTGGCATTTCCGGGGAGGCGCGTGTCGATCACGTACTAAGGGCGTTAATCGACGAGTGCCGGACGCCGGCACTGGTTTTGCAGTCGGGACCGGATTTTCGCTACCTGTTCAGCAATAAGGCTTGGTCGCATTCGGACTTGCCTCAATTGGCTGATCAAACGAGCCTGGGTCTTCAGGATCTGATTGCTTGGGACGAACGCGTCGCCGACGCGCTGCGCGACGCTTTCGATCTGGGGAAACCCTCGTCATGGACACTTTCGTCGAGCCGCCCCAGCGCAGCGACCAGGCGTTGGACGTGCAACGTCCTGCCTGTCGCCAGTGAGACCCCATCGAGCCATGTAGTTCTCATGGCGATCAGCCAATTCAACAAGCGACCCCCTGGTGGGCTGAGCCCCCGCGAGTGGCAGATCGCCCAGTTGGTTATTGAGGGAAAGAGCAATGTGCAGATCGGTCAGCGCCTCTATCTGAGTCCCGCGACGGTCGCCACCCATGTTCTGCGGATCCTCAGAAAGCTAAACCTTCGCTCTCGAGTTCAGATCGCTGTTTGGTCCGTCGAACAGCGCTTTGCCGCGTCCGAGGCTGAGGGCCGCGACGGCCCGGCCACCGACTCGTAGAGCGAAAGATTCATTAATTCGGAGGATGGTGACTCGAGTCGAGGGCCTCGTTTAATACGAAGGGGGTCACGCGGTTTTTGCTCCGCCAGGAGCCCGTTTGTCCAGATGGTCTGCCATCAAGGGGGTGAAGCAAGAACGCCAGTCGGTACCAGGATCAGTATTTATCAAAATCGGTAAACAAGAGAGATGACAATGAGTTCAGAGAAAACACCCGACACGAAAATCCAGGCGGCCGAGGACCTCTTCCGCTCCATCGCTTCTAGGCGTGGGTTCCTTAAGGCCGGCGGCGGTAGCCTGCTGGCGGGGGTGGGACTCCTCGCCTCGCCTTCGTTGGTGGCCCTTGCGGCAGGGACAGGATCGGTAGCCGCAATCCTCTCGGTGGCAAGAACCGCAGAGCAGCTCGCGGTGACCTTCTATACCAATGGTCTTAAGCATCTCGCGGACCTGGCCGGTCCCGGCGAAGACCGGCGGGACGTCACCGCATTCGCTATCGAAGAGCAGATCCACCTCAACTTCTTTGCTGCAAACGGCGGCACGTCGCTAGCCGACACGTTTAGTTTTCCCAAGGGAGCGGCCACGTTCACAGACCTCAAGACCTTCATCGCCACCCAGCAGCTGCTGGAGGGTGCATTCGACTCAGCCTTCATAGCCGCCGTCAAGGAGTTCTGCGACCTAGGTAGCTCCGCCCTGGCCCAGATCGCCTGCCAAATCGCCATGATCGAAGAGGGCCACCGGGTGTTGGGTCGCGACATGCTTGGCATTCACCGCGCCGAGCCGCACGAGGAATGGGGCTTTGCACCGGTGCTGCTGCACAAGGTCGCCGATGCCCCCAAGGTTCTGGCGGCGGCCGGCTTCCTCAGCCCGAAGCCTGGCAACAGCTACAAATACCACGCGATCGATTTCAGCGCGCCCGGCTATGCGTCGATCTACGCGAGGATCACTAACAAGACGCCGAGCTCAAAGACACCGCCCGACACCTTCGGCGTCTACTAGGCACAACGCGATAAGCGGGGGGGCGGCGCGAACCTTTTGGGAGGGCCGCCCCCCACGATCACTCCACGAAACTGCGCTTCCCGTCCTACCGCGCGACTAATTCAGACGCTTGATGCTCGTACAGTAGGGCCGGCTTCGCGAAGCATATCCTGGATGCGGTTGCACCACATCGTATCGCCGCGTGAATTGGGTCGACGAGCGGTAGATTGGAGGTCCGATGCCTCGATCCGTGATATCCGATATGCATTTCTGTTCGACAGCTTCAACTCCGCACTCGTGAGTCGCGGAGCGGCGGCTGTTTAGTGCTTTAGTTCAGGATTGGTCGGGAGCCAGGGAGTTGAACCCGGGGCCTCACGGTCCCGAAATCTAGGCGGTGTCGTCCACTGAGATCGATTTCGAGGTCTTTGAGTGCATTTCGACCTCCTCGCCAAACGTTTTCAGCCGGTCTCAGCCACCGATGTCGACTGAATTGCTACAGGAACTACTACATGACTTAATGATTTGCGGTTAACAGGACCCCGCTCCCGCAGGTCCAGATCAAAAGGCTGGCGAGGATTCCCGACAGCCTGGCGATAATTGGGTTCGTTGGAGAATCGCGACGCGTCACGCTACCTCTAGGGGCCTAGGGAACCTGCCTCTAGAAATGCATCGGAGGAGGGTTGGGAAAATCGACACTCACGGCGCATCGTCGGCGTGGCCTGCGCGTCGGCGGGTGAGGTAATGGGTCACCTCAGCCTTCCTGTCCTTGGAGGTGTGTTCATCATCTCGTCGGGTGCCATCTGGTTCGCCGGCATACAGCTTTCAAAAACCACCGACAAGATCGACTCCCGATTTGGGCTTGGGGAAGCGCTTGGTGGCCTGATCCTGCTGGCGTTCGCTACCAATCTGCCCGAGATTGCGATCGTGAGCGCGGCGGCGGTCCAAAACAACTTCGACATCGCCACGGGCAACATCCTGGGCGGCGTCGCTATCCAGACCCTGGTACTGGTGGCGCTAGACGGGTTCGGAGTCCCTCGCCGCCCCCTGACCAACGTCACCGCGTCCCTCGTACAAGTGCTGGAAGGAACGCTCGTGATCGCCGTGCTGGCGGTGGCGATTGGGGCGTTTCTGCTCCCCAAAAATGTGGTCGTAGCCCGCATCGACCCGAGCGCGCTCCTGATCGTCCTGCTGTGGATCGGCGGTCTGTACATCGTCTGGCGCGCCAGCAAGAGCCTTCCCTGGAAGGCCATCGGTGGGGCCGGGCCGGATGCCGGCGCCCGCCGTGGGGCGAGAGCCCGCAAACCGCGCTCGACCAGTGTCACCCTTGGCATCTTTGCCGGCGCAGGTCTGGTCACGCTTGCCGCCGGAGTTCTAGTGGAGGAAAGCGGCAGCGCCATTGCCACGCAAATCCATTTGAGCGGGGCGGTGTTCGGCGCGACTGTGCTCGCGGCGGCGACTGCGCTCCCAGAGCTCTCCACCGGGCTGGCCGCTGTACATAGCGAGGATTTCGAGCTCGCCGTCAGCGACATCTTTGGTGGCAACGCTTTTCTGCCCGTGCTTTTCTTCCCTGCCACGCTCATCGCGGGCCAGTCGGTGCTTGGCAGCGCGGCCAAGACCGACGCCTTCTTGGCCGTGCTGGGAATCCTGCTGACTGCTGTTTACATCGCGGGCTTGGTCATCCGCCCGAGAAAGCAGTACCTGCGGCTCGGCCCGGACTCGTTGCTGGTCTTGGTTCTTTACATCGCGGGCATCGCCGGAATGGTAGTGATCAGCCAGGCCACCAATTGACGCCCGGCGCTCTGGGTCCTGCGGCTTCGGAGAGTTAACCGGAGATTAATGACCTCGCTCACGCACGTCCTCCTTGACGTCGCGGACGGTGCGCTTGAGGTTCCCAACCGCCTGCCTCGCCTTGCCTTTTGTCTCCAATGCGCTATCGCCAGTGACTTTGCCCTTGATCTCTTCCGCTTTGCCACGTACCTGGTCTTTCATGAAGATCTCCTGTGAGTGAGTCTGAGATACCGATGTGGGCCCGGTTTTACAGATGTTGTTCTACGGGTCTATGCGAAAGAAAATCAGCAACCTTTCTCAAAAGTACTGGCGCACAGATTCTTCGGCCGCGCGGTCTCGTCCACCGAGATCGGTGTCGATTGTTCAGTTCGTTTCGACGGCTCAGCCGCGGGTTTCAAGCGGTTCATCTACCACGGCGGTCCGAATTGCTACATGGCCGGTACACGAGAGTCGGTTACGGGAAGAACGGGACGGGCTTGTCAGTCTCAACGTACTTTTTCAGGCGACCGACAATCCTGCCCCACGTGTAATTAACTGACGCGAGGTCGGCCTGAGGAAGCTCCGCAGGCCATCCGGCGTGTGTGAACTTGACCTCGCTCCCGCCCTTCTCAGCCGGGCCGATCTCCCAAACTACCGTCGTGCCCACCCACTCGGGAAAGCCGCCATGGCTGGACCAACGCACCAGCTCGCCCGGCTTCAATTCCTCAACCTTCATCTCGAGAGTCGGTCCACCAAAGCCAAATTGAGCGACGGACCCAACTTTTGGTTCCGCCCGGCTGTCTCGGGTCCAAAAGTTTGCGAGACCCCTTCCGGTGGAGATCGCCTCGTAGATCTTGCCCGCCTCGGCCTCGATAGTGACGCTGTGCATGAGCGGAGCTGCCATATGAACCTCCTAAAGACTTGACTTAATTAAGTCCTACCTTAAACTAATCATCGGTCGCATGCAAGATGCTCTATCCGCTCTGTCCAGCCCGCGACGTCGCGAGATCGTCCGCCTCGTGTGGACCCGCGAACGCTCAGCCGGCGACATCGCCGCCGCATTCGACGTGAGCTGGCCCGCAATCTCACAGAATCTGCGCGTGCTGCGAGATTCCGGGCTGATATCCGAGCGCCGTGTCGGCACGAGCCGGCTCTACCGGGCCGATAGAGATGCGTTGCGTCCGCTTGAGGCATACCTGCTCGGGATGTGGACACGAAAAGTCGACCGCCTCCGGCTACTGGCCGAGGCGGAGGAGAGGAACAGGTCGAAGAGCTGATCGAGGGCGGCGCAGCGGTTGAGGTTACGCAGAGGATCGGCGCTTCCCCTGCGACCGTCTTCTCATATCTCACCGAGTCGGGTAAGTTCAGTGCCTGGATGGGCGTTGGAGCCGAGCTCGATCCACGACCGGGCGGGCAGTATCGGATCGACGTTGATGGCGAACATGTGGCTGTGGGCGAATACCGGGAGCTTGATCCTCCGCATCGTGTGGTGATGACGTGGGGCTGGCAAGACCAGCATGCGGTGCCTCCGGGATCGTCAATGGTCGAGATCACTTTGACTCCTGACGGGCAGGGCACGATACTTCGGCTCCGCCACACCGGACTGCCCACGAATGAGGAGAGGGAATCTCACCGGGGCGGGTGGTCGCTATACACCGCCAAACTGGCGGCCATTTTCGTGTGAGAGGGCCTCTTGAGGGTGACAGTGGCAGTTGACGTCGTTACTGAGACCGTGATCAACCGTCCCTATGAGCAGGTAGCTGCGTACGCCGTGGACGCATCAAATGCACCGAGGTGGTAGGTCAACATCGAGTCGGTCGATTGGAAAACCGATCCGCCGATCCGGGTCGGATCCCGGATGGCGTTCGTGGCCCACTTCCTGGGCCGCCGCCTGGCCTACACCTACGAAGTCATTGAACTCGTGCCCGGCAAGCGCCTCGTGATGCGCACCGACGAAGGTCCCTTTCCTGTGGAAACCACCTACACCTGGGAGCCGGCCGGCGAAGGTGCCACTCAAATGACACTGCGCAATCGCGGCGAGCCCACTGGCTTCGCGAAGGTTGGCGCTCCAATCATGGCAGCAGCGATGCGACGCGCGAATCGTAAGGATCTTGCGCACTTGAAGGCGCTACTTGAGGGCGTCTGCTAGGCCTGACGACAAAATCCCCGTGACAAAGAAGGTCATCTGACGCTTTGTGGAGGGAGTCAAACGCGATCATCCCGGGCCCCGTTTGAAGTAGTTCTGTTGACAAGCGCTAAAAACTGGTGATCGAGATCAGAGCTTGGTCGGGGGCCCCGGGATTTGAACCCGGGGCCTCACGGTCCCGAACCGTGTCGCTGGCGCGTCCTCCGGTGTCCGACAGACTCCCGAGTCGTCCTCACGAATACGAAATCGACCAGGCTGGTGTCCTTTGGTGACTCCCCAGAGCCGGCCGGTGCCGGGAATGCGTGATCCAGCTGTGATCCAGCGGGGATGCTCGCGGCCCTGTCAGCTGCTCAGGGATTCGACAGATGAGCGAGGCTAAGTGGTCAGCTGTGGACCGTGAGCCCTGTTCTAGCTTCCTTACCAAGGAAGTGCTGGTGGACCTATCCTCAATCGGTGCTCCGCTGAGATCAAATGCAGAGGCTATCGCCAATAAGCGCTGTATAGCAGCGCTTCCTACGAAAGGCCTCCCTGCCACAGCGAGTGCTGCTCGAATCACATAGCTACGCCGTGCCCCGTGTTTGCTAAAGGTCCATTCAACTTGAACTCGGCTCCGGCTTTATGCGTGCCTCTTCACAAACCGACCTCCAGGGCTTCGCATGCAATCGCCAGCGGGTCGGTTAGCCTCAGCCGCGCCGAGTGGCGCCTGGC
>JALZAL010000318.1 GCA_030948325.1 Candidatus Dormiibacterota bacterium | reverse complement strand
TTCGAGGCGGCGTGTCCGTATAACAACCTGAAGCGGGTGGGTCAGCGAGTTGAGAAGCGAGGACCAGCCCGCGACGACCGCGCGCTGCTCGGGCTCACCTTTGATTCCAAAGGCGAGGGTCTGACATTCGAGGACGGCCCGGCGTGATCCTCCGCGAAGGACCAGAGCCGCTTCTTTGACCGCCTCGACGGGGAGCAGCTCAGTGGTATGCCTCGCTCGCAGCCCGATCATCGCCCGCCTCCCAGGAGCAGTCGGCGCGGTCGCACTGCGTACTGAACTGCAAGCGCGACCCATTCGCGCAGCGCGAAGTCGCCGAATCGAACGACCCCGAGCCCGAGACCAACGACCGCTGGCGGGACTGCGGCTCCGATCCGGACGAAGAGGTCGCCGGGGAGTAGCTCGTACAGCCACCATCCAGCAGCGGCACCGCCCGCCACAAACATCAGGTCGGCCGCTCCGAGTCCCCACGCGATTACGTCGTCGAGTTCCAGGTTCTGCGGGACTTTTACTGGCTCCACGTCAAGCCACCGCTGCGGCCACCAACTTGGCCGCGGTGACAGCCGTCTGGACAACCGGGCTCCGGCTCAGTGGGTGGCGGAAGGCCCAGTGGTAAGCCGCGAACGGGAGCTTGAACAGGAGGTATAGCAGCGTGATGAGGACGAGGCCCGAGGTGAGGTCGGACACCGGCCCGCCAAGCCAGTCGGTGTGGCGTAGCAGCTCGATGCCAACCTCGACCAGGATCGCTTGGATCACCTGGACGAAAAGCAGGGCACTGAAGACGCGCCACCAGATCCGGGCGATCTCGTCTGTCTGTGGGAGCGCGTACGTCGCGAGCGCAAGGGGCGACAGCACGGTAGCCACCAACAGCACGACGTCGCGGCCGATGTAGAGAGCGACCAGCAAGATCGCGAGGACCGCCGCGGCCAGCCCCACCAGGCTGCCCACGATCTGGTCTGCCGCATGTGGACTCTGAACGATGGCTGACAGCTGCCCAAAAGTGCTCGTGCCAGGGTCGGGGCCGAGTAGGCCGTTGATTAGCGCGTTGTCGAGCTTGATCAACCCGCCGCAGAGAGCAAGGCTCGCGTTGGCAGCAATTGCCGCCAACACGATCCTCGGGATGAGCGCTTTCGCCGAGTACCTCGACTCGACCGTCCCAGACGCCATCACCATGACTCCCGCAGCAAGCAGTGCGATCACGAAGAGACCGTCCGTCACGGAACGAACAAGCGCCCATGCACGGCCGACCTCCGGGATCGAGTCATATGCCGGCGTCTGAAACAGGAGTTGGCCGGCGGCAGCGAGAGCGGGCCGCAGAAGGTGTGCAGCCAGGCTCTGTAGCCAGCCGTTGATTGCATCGATGACCTGAGAGGTGATATCCATCAGGTGCGGAGCACCTTCTGCAGGATCGAAACGAGCGTCGGCGCCAGCGCCGCCAACCCGTAACCGATTAGCGCTGCCTTAATCCCGGCTTTGGCCTCTTCAACTGCCCGTGGATTGCCCTGGGCGGTGAGGTAGCGGACGCCGCCGACGGTGAGGAAGAGGGTCGCCAGCGCTATGAGCAGCCCAGCGACCCAGTCACGAACCGAGTCGATTACGGAGTTGAGGTCAGACGCGGCGAAAGCTGGGACCGCTAGCAGGATCGTGAGCGCTAAGGCGATCCCGCCGGCTGCAAGAACGGAAGGTGCACGGCGCGGAAGCTTTGAAGTTGCCATGCCCAATAGATCTCCAGCGAGGTGCCCGAAATTGGTCGGTGGGTTGCACCTTCCGTCCACCTTCCGTCCACCTTCGAAGTTCAGGTCAGGGCTTGGCGGACCTGTATGACTCCACGCAGGGAAGTGATGCGAGGCCCTTGCCTACAGCAGCAGTCTGCTATGCACTATGAGTCGGAGCTAGTCGTTAACCAATCGCGTGTAGGTGTAGCCGGCAGGATCAGGCTCTGTGCGGAGCAACACACTCGGTCCTTATTAGCCGGGCTCAGCCCTCGCGGCCTCCGACATTGCCCAACTGAAATCTGACCAGTGCTCGACTCTTGCTCGGCAGACCTCCGCTGGGATGCCTAGGTCGAGAATGAGGCATACGTCCAAGACAAGCCGCCCGAATCGGGCCACTTGGAACAACTCATTCGCCCCGTAATCCGGCGGCCGTCGCCCTCGGTGGGTGAACTTGTTCCTCATGTCCTTGAGTTGCGTGGCCCACTGCGGACGACGCTTGAACAAGTCGTTCAACACAGGTTGAGCCTTCTTTTCAAGCGCTCGTAGGCGTTCACTAAGGGACGGTTCGTTGGCGTATCGGAGCAAGTCGGCTATCCACCTTTGCAGCTCAACGTCGTGTTCGTTGTCTAATTTCTGGAGCACCGTATCCTTTCGCGCCTTGAATTCACGGTCTGACCATCGCTTGTTCGGGAAGCTGGTCCGGTGATATGCCTCCAAGGCTTGCGCAGTTAGAAGTAGGGCCGTGTCTGTGTATCGCGGTGCCGCGAAAAGGAGGCTGACGAGTAAGGCCAATGCTTCCGAACATTGCTTCCGGGTCGCCATCCAACGCTGAACTCCTGCGCCGAAATTCGGCGAGAAATCAGACGCGTAGAAGCGGACGTTGCCTAGGGTCACCTCGTCCGCTTGAACCGAACTGCGTCGCCAAGCTCTGAGCCACTGAAGCGGCTCGGAACCTAATGTCGGGCGTAAGTACGCGGCAGTAACCGAAGCTGGCTGTTGAGTCGCCCACGACACGAGGTCTTGCAGTGGGATCACACACGCTGTAGCGAGGTCGGCGGGTGCAACGGGCTTCCGTGGGCGCAGGCGCAAGCTGGCTCCGGCGGTAACGCTGAAGCGGCCCGGTCCCCAACTGCTGCGTGGAAAGGTGTCCAACCTAACGTGGGTCCCGTCCATGAGTCGTCCTTCGAGAGGGGGCTGCGCGGTATACGAAACCTCAAGGGTCGGGTCACCTGGTTTGGCGAGCGGGTTATTGACTTTGGTTTGCAATCCGCGCCACGGAGCCCACTCCACGAGGCGGTCAATTGCAACGCTTGCCTCCGCGAACTTCAGTTGGTCCGGCGTGAGATGCGCCCCTACGACCGCGTCCAAGACTCCGAATGCGATGAACGGCTGGAAGAACTGAAATGGGCGAGACGCAATAAGCGTCAACTCTGTGCCACGGGCATTCCCATACATCAGAGGCACCTCATCTGGCCCCTCACCATGACTAAGCAACGGCTGTTGGAGACTTAGCTCCATCAGTCTGTCGCCGACGGTTAAGTCACCGGCGATCCGACGATCAGGTGCCTCAGGTAACCACCAATTCCCGGTGTAGTCGGCCGCTTTCTCCACGTGTCTAAGCGGTTAGCGCACGGCCAAGATAAGCTCGCCGTCGCCAACGAATCCGGGCTCCGCAGCCCAGTCTCTCAGCGCTCGCGCTAGGACATCGATCTTGACCAACTCGGCGAGCGCGTGCTCGACAGAAGCCCGATGAAGCTGAATCGCATGATTCCCAACGCTGGCAGATAGAACTGCGCCATCACTACTCAAGCGCTCTGTTTTCATACCGGCTGCATTCAGCCGTGACTCGAAATACTCGATCGACAAGGTCGAATCAAACATGAGCCAGTCTCCGGTGAGGAACGCCACCGCCCGAGGTTCCATTGGATAGAGACTGAACGGTATGCACTTCAGTATCCGACCGGCAGAGTCGCCGGTCTGGAGTCGATGAACTGGTGTAGCTCGCATATTGGCCTTGTCGAGCAACTCGGCACGCTTTCGCTCCCAGGTCCCGATGATGTCCTTCGCCGCGGTTCCGGGCTTCCAATCAACGAACCGAACGGCAGTGACGACCCAGCCCTCTTCAATTTGTTCACCTGCGACGCCATCCGCCATGGCGTTGTCGAGCACCCTACCCAAAGCCTCCTCATGGTTTTCGTACCCACCCGACCATCGGAATTGCTTCCGTATGCCATCCGTCGTGTGGATGTCGGCTCCCTCGTTGATCGCCGCCGCCGCCGCTTCGTGCCGCGCCTTCTGGTTCTGGCTTGGCCTAGCCCGGTGATTCGACTTGATTTCGACCAGACTGAATTCGTCTGGTGGGCAAGGATGGTCATCCGGCACCCCCTGTCTGTGGAGCCGGTTGCACACGGTCAAGTCATCGATCCGGAGACAATTGGTTAGGTCGTGTAACAGAGCAAAGTGGCCCTGCTGCCAGAAGGCATTCACGGTCTGGAACTCTGCCCTCAGACCCTTTTCGCCCTTGCCGTAGATGCGCGCCGGGCCATCGTTCTGAGAGAGCGCAGCTATGGCGCGCCGGTCACCGCCTGTGACCATCCAGGCCATGGCGTCGCCAATCGTTCGCAGTTGGCGTGCGCCGCGTCCGGCGGCCCATTGCTCCGCTCGAATGCTGAGGTCGTAGCCGCCCCGGAGTTTCCTGCTTGCCTCTAGCTCGATCTCTTCCACCTGATAGATGAGGCCAAGCAGTTCCTCTTGGAGACGAAAACAGTCTTCCGCGCTCTTGACGTCGCGGACTCTTGGCACGAGGCGCTCAAGGTGCTGGATGGTGAACTGCTGAATTTCGTGGAAAAGTGTCTTTTCCACGACCGCGGGTTCCTCCGAAGTCTTAAAGAGCCACTGCTGGATTGCGCCCAATGAAATTGGTCCTTCCTAAAGCGCCGCGCCCTCTGAGCGCGGGCAAATACCTAGGTGGGAGAGCAAGGAAAGTCTACCGGAACAGGTGTTCTATGTCTTCGGCTTACTGCCTTGGCGCTCCGACAAGCGGCGGCGCGGAACATAGCGATTCGGGGCCACATGACACCAGCTGGAGGGCTCGCGAACATGAAGTTCCGGGATCGCCGGCGCAGCGTTCTGGACCATTTACCGCGGAGGTAGGTGGTTCGAGTCCACCGCGGCCCTCCCGCCTCAGGCCGCCAACTCCTTTCGGATGCGCTCTATTGCTCGGCGACGCCGGAGCCGTAGAGCGTTCTCCGATAGACCGGATTCGGCTGCCATATCCGCTAGCGACTCGCCGAGAACCTCTTGTCGGTACAGGATGATTAGCCCGGCCGACGGGATAGTCCGAGCCTCCAGCTCTGCTAGCAAACCGGGAATTTCATGCCCCGCAGCATCGGTGGCTTGCCGATCCAGATCGCCGGTGCTGTGGCTCATTGATCGGATCTCCCTGGCAAGCCAGCGATATGTCCTCTTCGTGGCGGTAGAAAGCAATCTGTTTGGGGACCATCGCGCTGGCTCTGTGGGGCCGTCAAGTGCTGCGGCCAGAAGCTCTGTGATCAGCTGCTGGGCAACCTCGTCGTGAGTGATCGCCGGCGGCATGGCAGGCATCGCCGCGATGGTGACTACAAGGTCTTGGCACATCGCTTCGAGAAGGATCGTGGCCCACGCCCCGCGCGGTCCTTCAACGTAGTCGCGGAGCACCTGGGTCCACATCTGGTCACGCGTTTCGGCTGGCGCTCCCCAGACTCTGAGCCTGCTGGGTAGGTCCTCCACTCCGACGAGCGCGCCGGATCGGATGGTCTCGCGGAAGGCTTGGTGGATCTGGTCAACGAAGCGCATCATTTCGAACCTCACTCGTGTGGGATGGGTTCGACTATCGAGGGCGGGCACCTTCTATCCACCTTCGCCGGCCTGCCGAAGGCCTCCGACGGAAGGTCTAGCGAGGAGAGCGCGATCTTGTCTGAGTCGGTCCCAGACCTGAACCACCTTCTCATCGCCGCCTGTCGCCGTTGCCGTGGCATCAAACACTGCCGGAAGGTGGACGGAAGGTGATCGGAAGGTGTTTGGCGCTCGCGCGGTGGTTGGCTGAATTCAGTCTGACATCGGGAACCTCTCATTTTTAGGCCAAAAATCCCGCCCGGAAGGTGGTCGGAAGGTGGCCCAGATCTAGCCTCGCGACATGCCTCTCACGTTCAGACAGGGCTTTCCACCGGGCCGTCTGGCTCGGCGTCCGAGATTCCACCAAACCTCAAGAAAACTTGAGGAAGTCCTGAGGTTGCGGTGAGGATTCCGACCACCCGGGGCGCCGATCCTTGCAATGAGATGGCCCCTAGCTTGTGGACGATCCCTTTTGGCGGCGTTACGATGCCGCTTAAGGTTCAGGGGTAGGTTGCAGCCGTGCTCACTAGACCCGCCAGGGCACGAGGCTTTCAGATGAGAAACGCGGTCCTGGGGAGCTGGGCCCGGACCGGGCTGGCGGCTGCCGTTCTTGTCCTGATCCTCGGCAGCATCGCGGCCCTAGGGGCAACCGGCCGCCTGGGCGACCTCCGGCACATAAACATCCCTGTGATCCACCCGTGGCCTCCGACCGGTTATTACCAGAACCCCTTTAACCCGACCGACCGCGGGGACGTGATCAACTCGGCCGAGGCGGCAAAGGTCAAAGCCGATCTGCTGACTGATGGGCAGATTGAACTGCAGGCCACTCGCTCAGGAGACGGCTCCCACCTGACCGAAGCGGATACCGGCAATAACCTGGTGCGGCTCCGGTCGCTACTTGCCCGCAACGCCGCCGATGGCGTCACCGAGGACTTCAGCAACCAAATCACCAAGGTCACAGTGGGCAAGCTTGCGGACCCAAACGATCCGACCGTCACCTGGTGCGTTGAGGAAATCGGGACCTCGCGGATTACCTATACGCGCACCTCCGACGGTTCCGTCGTCCGGACACAGCTCATCAAATTCGACGATCGCTTCTGGTTGGTCCAGCAGTCCGGGCACTACCTGATCACCGACGTACAGGTGACCAGCCAGGTGATTTCGTGATGAACGGTCCGGCCCGACCTCGCACATTGCTTCTGGTTGCGGTGGCAGCCGCGGTGGCTCTCTTGCCGACACCAGTTGCGGCCGAGGTTCCCGGAGACCCTAATGATCACGGAACGGTGCAGATCGGCCCGCTCAACAAGGGACCCGTGGTTACCCAGGGCTCGGGTGGCTACGACCCTAACGGCATTACCGCCGCCGTGTCGACCAAACCGTCTGGATCGGACACGACCTCGACCGCGCCCACCTACACGTACAGCCCGGTGCCATACAACTCGATTCCGGGCCAGTCCATCCAGAACAACAACGGCACGTTGAGCAATGCCGCGCAGGGAATTCCGGTGCCGGCCTGTCCGGCGGGCCAAACCGGCTACTTCGTCTACGACTCCAACGGCAACTCGCTTGGCATAGTGTGCGTGCCCAACCCGACCGACAGTCTCCTGCCATCAACGACGCCAGAGATCGCGCTGGCTAATGAGGCGAGCTCGAGGCAGCCATGGCCGGCTCTCACAATAGGTATCAACCCAAGGGCTGGGCTGACCGGTTTGCCTTCTTGGTTCTGGCTCAGCGGAAGCGCAGCAATGCCTGACGCTGTTGCATCGTCGGGTCCACTCACGGTACGAGTCCGGGCGCGCCTCGCTGGCGTCAGCTGGGAGTTTGGGGACGGCCTTGGCTTCGACTCAGTTGGCCTCGGGCAGTCCTATCCGGCTCAGAGCGACGTCCAGCACCTGTATCAGACAGATACCTATCGGTTGTCCAACGGCTACAGGGTGGTCGCAATTCTTCGCTTCCTCGTGACCTATTCGGTGAATGGAGGCTCATGGAACACGCTTGGCGTCAAGACACGTCCCTTTAGCCAGCAGTACCTCGTCTATCAGTTGCAACCGGAGGCAGTGGCAGGGCAATGAGCGCGACAGCGGAATCAAGACCTCTTCGTCTGGTAGCCGGTACGGTGCAGCGCCGATGGCGCATGGGAGCGTTGCTCGGCCTCCTCGTGGGCCTGGCCCTCGCCGCCTACTCTCTCATCATTCTCGGCCCAGGTGCCGAGCTCAGCCAGATGGTCCCCGTGCTTCGGGCTGCTAAGGCCATTCAGGCCGGCAACACCATCACTACCGACGCGCTGACAACCTCCCTCATACGGACTCAGGACCCAAGTGTCTTGGCGACTCTGCTGCGCGACACGGACCGATCGCGGATCATCGGCCAGGTCGCCGCGATGGACGTGCCAGCCGGTGATCTGATCCCCGCTGGAGTCGTAGCGGCACAAACGACTGGCGGGATGGTGAAGGCACAGCTGCCAATCCGCATCATGCCCGTAGACCTCGCGCCCGGCAACCACGTCCTCCTGCTGGTCAGCGCCACCGCATCCAACGGAGCAGCCGTCGACATCGTTTATATGCAGGACGTTCGTGTCCTTCAGGTGGGGCAGGGGTCGGCCCAGCTTTGGATTCCGACGAAACTTTTCCCGCAGGTCGTCTGGTACGCGGACCACGGCGGGATTGTTCTGGCGACTATGCAGCCTGGCGATATCCAACAACGGATCCCGGCCGGCGGAGCAGCGGGATGACAACCGTCGGCGTCTTCTCAGCTCGCGCCGACGGAGCGACAAGCGTCGCCATCGGGCTCGCTGCGGTACTGGCTGCGAGGGCGCGAACGCTGCTTGTCGACCTCAATCTGGACAACCCCGAAGTCGCGACTATTCTCGACCTCGACCCTGAGATCGGCATCTTTGATCTTGCCTACAAGGCGCAATTGGCGCCCGTCGACCGCGACGAACTCGAGCAGCACAGTGGGTTTAGAGATCGCATCGCAGTGCTTCCCGGAATCCACCGCCGCGATGATCTCCTTCGCATTACCCCGCATTTCATCTCCGGACTGCTGGACGCGGCCTTGCGGCGTTTTGAGCACGTTGTCATAGATCTCGGCCGGATGCCTTCGTCACTTGGGGACGCGACGGGCTCTGGCTGCTTGCTTTGGATAGTCACACCGACACCACGCGGCACTGCAGCGTTGGAACGGCGCTACTGGGAGGCCGAGCGACAAGGGGAGGAATGGCTCAAAAGGGCGAGCATCGTCGTCAATCGCCACAACGAACGCGCCTTCGCCGGCTTTGAGCGCTACGCCGGCGAGGAGTACGGGCTATCCACCGCAGGCAGTCTTCCGGACGCACCCGACTATTGGACCCGTGTCGACCTGCAGCACTCGGTCCAGGCCTTGAACGTCGCAGAGACCCACATTGCTGATCCCCGCTACGAAAAGCATCACGGACCGCAGGCGCTTGCAACCCGCCGCGCATTCGAAACGCTCGCGGAGTCATTGGCGCCGCTGGAATTGACCGCCGCCGAGAGGGTGTGACGTGCAGATCCTGGAAGCCACCGCCGACCAGCTGAGCCAAGCCGAAGCTCACATCCTGCCGGCCTTTCAGAAGAGCCTCGAAGACTTGCTCCGCGAGCGGAAGGATCCTAGGCCTCAGGTCTCCGACGACCGGGCAATCTTCGGGCTCGCTGACAAGGCCGTGCGCGACTACCATGCCGCGACGGCTCGTTCCTCGTTGCTGCCCCAGCTCTCCCAGGTCCAGCTCTGGGAGATACGGCAGCGACTCTATATCCAGCACGGCGCACTCGGACCGCTTGGCGAGCTCCTCGCCAAGGAAGGGGTCGAGGACATCCACATGAATGGCCTGGACCATGGCTACCTCGAGTACGGCGACCACCGCGAACCCTTGCCGGCTTCGTTCGAGTCGGAGGAGGACCTGATCAGCGTCGTTCGGTTCTACGCCGAGCAGTCGGGACGTAGGTTCGACGTTTCGAGCCCGATTGTCACGGTCACCATGCGGGACGGTAGCCGGCTGAATGCCGTGCTTCCCCCGATTGCCAAGCCGCTCGTGATCACCATTCGGAAGCAGCAGCTGCGCCGTTTCCTCAGCCTCAGCGACCTGGTTAGGTCGGGAACGATTCCGGCCCGCGCCGTCCCGCTCCTCGAAGCTGCGGTGAGGGCTCGGCTCAACATCATTCTCAGTGGACCCACCGGCACCGGCAAGACGACGCTGGCGAGGGTGCTCGCGCTGATGATCCCCGAGGGCGAGCGCACCTGCGTTCTGGAGACAGAGACCGAGCTTTGGCTGCACGAGCTCCGCCCGCAATTCTTCAGCCTCGAGGAGCGCGACGCCAATGTTGAGGGCGCCGGTCGAATCACCATGCAGGATCTGTTTCAACGCGCCGCATTGCGCCAGCGGCCGAAACGAATCATCGTCGGCGAAGTCCGAGGGACAGAGGCGCTCGACATGATCCATGCCATGTCCAGCGGACACGACGGCAGCCTGACCACGCTTCACGCGAGCAATCCTCAGACGGCGCTGGACCGCCTAGAGGTGCTTGCGATGTCCGCGGACAGAAACCTTGCGCCTCATGTCGTGCGACGGATGATCGGGGCTGGCGTCGACCTCATCGTGCACCTGAGTACCTACCATCGCGGCGACCAAGAACTTCGCCGCCTCGGCTCACTCGCGTTCGTGGCCGAGAACCGAGAGAACGATCTCGGATCGCCCGTGGTCTCTGGCCTCGCGAGCTATAGCATCCTCGATGACTCGTGGGACTGGCGGCGAGAAGCGCTGGTGCACATGCCGGACAAAGTCTGGAAAAAGCTGCTCGCAGCTGGACTTAATCCCGATGACGTGGTCCGCGAGGTGCTGGGGAATGGCGACTCTTAGAACTACCCTGGTTGTCGCTGGCCTGACGATCGCCTTCGCCTGTCTGGCCGCCATGGCGGTCGATGACCTCGCCGCTGTTTCTCGACGGGTGCGTCGTCGCGTCGGGCAGCTTGTGCGGCCGGAATCGGTGCGGGTAGCGCTCGCCCAGGCTGGTCTCACATCGATACCCGTGCCTGCATGGATTCTGTCTCGGATTGGGCTCGCGGTCGCCGCTGCCGCGGTCGCCTGGGCGTGGTTCAGGCTTCCAGTCCTCGGCCTGATCGCATTTCTTGTGGTACACCATCTGATCGGAACCGCGCTGGAGTTCAGACGCCGGGGCTTCGAGGCTCGACATCAGGAGGCGCTCCTGGAGGCCGTGCGCCACGGCATTGCGGTTATGTCGCGGGCGGGCAACGCGACCTCGATGCTTGAGGCGCTTGCCGAAGGTGGCCCGTTCGTGGTTCGGCCGCTCTTCAAAGAAATCGTCCTGGCTGGTGGCATCGGCCCGGCCGGCGAGACGTTCGTCCGCGCGCTGGAGAAGATCCGTGACCGCGTCGCGGACCCTCTCTTCGACGATGTCGTACTCGCGCTGACTCTGCACTGGCGACAGGGCGGCAAGCTGGTCCCGGCGCTCGAGGCGGTTGTTAACGACTGGTCAGAGACATTGCGCCTTCAGCGCGAGGCCAAGGCGCTGCGGTCGGGCGTCGAGGCGTCGGTGGTGCTGCTCGCCCTGCTCCCATTCGTGTTCTTGGTCACGCTGCAATTGCTGGCGCCCACATTGCTCGCGCCATTCCGGTCGCCTGGCGGTGAGGTGGTCTTCGCACTCGCAATCGGCTGGATGGCGCTCGGCTACGGGATTCTCCAGCGAATGTCGCAGCCTCCACGCGAGAGCCGGCTGCGTCTGCGTGAGGCGACGCCATGACGGCCACGCTCGCTGGGGCGCTCGTGCTGTCGGGGTTGACCGGCGTAACCGTCTCGTGGCTCTTCATAGCCTGGCCGCGGCGACTCTCCGCCGAAGAATGGATCGTCCACCGGCGGTCATTCCAGCGTTCGCATGACACGACAAAGCAGCCCGTTGGCCTCTCGATCCTACGGACTGGTTCGGTGGCGGGCGTCGCGATTTTGCCGGAGGCGGACGTCGCATTACTAAGCCTTGCGAGCCCGGACGCGCCCGCGACCCAGGGGGCCGCTCTTCGCCGCCTTGCGCTGCTCGCGGGCGGGTCCGCCGTTGGAGTGATCATCGTCGCGAGTGTTGGAGGCATCGCAACTGGAGCGATGTGGCTCGCAGTTGCTTCCCCGCTTCTCGCGCTGCTCGCGGCAGGGGTGGCGCTGACTGGTCAGTGGGTGAGGTGGAGGATCGAGGCAGCGCGCATCCGTAGCGTGATCCGACGGGACCTGCCTCGCCTGCTTACAGGTGCGCGGGTCCTTCTAGATAGCGGTACAGCCAACGCAGAACAGGCGTTGGCTGCGGCGGTTAGTACTTATGCAGATCCCGCCGCGGAGCTGCTGCGTGAGGCGCTCCGCCGTAAGGAGGTCCGCCGGGTCGACTTCGAAGCAGCCGTCGATGAGGTGGCCGACCGCTACGCGGTCGCGGAGTTCCATCGGCTTGCGGACAGCCTGCGTGTCGGTCATCGCTATGGCACCGGTATGTCGACGTTGCTGGTTGACTTCGCTCAGCGAGCTCGCAGCTCCTGGCATGCCGGCTACCGCGAGCGGATCACTCGAGCTCCGGTTCTCATGACCGTGCCCGCGCTGATGTTCTTTGTGCTTCCACTTCTTGTACTCGTGATGTTTCTCGTCTTCGCGCCGCTGATGGGGACCCTGAGCCGGCTGTGAGCGAACGCGGTCAGGCACTGATCGAGTTCTCGTTCACAGTCGGCCTACTCATGTTGCTGGTCGTCGCCACCGCACAGGTCGCGATCTTCCTCAACTACCGCTCCAGTCTTGAACTTGCGGCGCGCGAGGGCGCCTACCAGGCGAGCCTGGTAGGTCACCAGCCTCGCGACGGCCAACTCGAAACGCAGACGCTGTGGGCGATGCTCGAGCCAGGAGCCCAGCCGGTCCAGGTGACTGTTACCCGCGAAGGGAACCTGATCGTGGTCACGGCTGACAGTTATGCGCCGGCAATATTGCCAATTCCATTCCCGCCCTTCACCCGTCTGCCGGTGCACGCGCGTTCCGTCCACACCATCGAGCAGTTCGAGCCTGGCTCGTGATGAGCAAGCAATCGGGCCAAGCGCTTGTGGAGTGGGGGTTGAGCGCTTTCGTGCTGATGCTCTTCGCCTTCGGTCTGTTGGCGGTCGGGCAGATCGTCGGCGAGGACATGGCTGTTCGGTCAGCCGCCACACAAGCCGCGTTCGCCGCCGCCCGGGCGCCCAGCGCAGCCGCGGCCCAACAGTACGGACAAGCCGCCGCGGCCGAGGCGGTGCGCGGATCGCAAATTGAGAACCTCCAAGTGACCATCGACACAGGCTCGTTCCAGCGTGGATCGACCCTGACGGTAACCGCACGAGGCTACGTAAACCTGG
>JALZAL010000203.1 GCA_030948325.1 Candidatus Dormiibacterota bacterium | reverse complement strand
GGGCAGGCGTGCTCACGCGCTGGGCTTCAAGCGAGAAGATCGGATGATGGTGAACTACCGTGCTCCATTCGGGGCTGAGTGGACCGCTAAGCGTGGATCACTTTCCCAGGTGGCCGCTGTACTCCGTGCTGATCTCGATGACGCCGAGAGATATGCGGACTACATCATCATCGACAGCTACACCACGGCGACCTCCACAGGTGACGCAATGGGTGGAATGGCGGGTGCTCAGGAGTTCTTCAGTGGAGTCGCGATGTTGGCAAGGCCGGTGCTGGTCATCGCCCACGTGGCTGGTGGTCAGGAGAGGTTCCCTGCCAAGCCATTTGGCTCTGTGTTCGTCCACAACCTGGCTCGTGAGACTTGGGCCGTTGAGCGGGTTGGAGAGTCTGACGAGACAAGTGGCTCAATGACTCTGGAGCTTCGCAACATGAAGGCCAACAACCAGCCGAAAGTTGCGCCGGAGTTTCTGACGTTCAACTTCGCTGAGGATGGCTCGGTGTCCGTGGATCGTGAGGAGCCAGCCGGAATGACCCTGGCGGATCAGGCGGAAGCGGTGCTGTCACGGTCCATCAATGCGATGACCGTCAAAGACATCGCCCGAATGCTCAAGGCGGATGAAGGTCGGTCTGTTACAGATGAGAACCTGCGCAGGGTTTTGATGCGTGACTCCGTGCGGTTTAGTAGGACTGCGGAGATGCCTTACAAATGGCTGGTGCGCAGTCCTAGTCGGCAGTCCTAATCGCAGTCCCAGTTCAGTTGCGGCGGTGATCAAAACCTCTCACAAACAGTCCCACCGCAGTCCCAAATTCAGTCCTTCGGAGTTCCTACAGTCCTAGTCCCCCCCATTGGGGGGCTAGTAGGACTGCGGCCTGAAAGAAAGCCGGGAGTGCGTTGTCGCTGGGTGTCGGTTGAGCTGGGTCTTAAGGCAGCCCGGTTCCCGACATCCATCGACAGTAGATCCCTAACACTGCTGAATACCGGGCCACCCTTTAGACACCACCCCAAGCTCAGCCCGGGTTGATGACACTGGGCCACGCAGGATCACGGGCCAGAGTGGGCTCCAACGTATACAGGGTCAACGAGATGTTGACCAGCGGGACCTCCACCCGTCCACTAACAAAGTTGAAGCTCACTCTGGCCGCTGAGTAGGTCGTCATTGAGGCCGGGTGCTGCTTGGCCTGTTGGGGGTCGTTGACGTTGGTGACATGGCGTTGACGGCTCCCAGCAGGCTGCGCATCTCCGCAATCGCAGGCCCCACGAGGTACCAGCACACCGTACACCCCCATTTTGCGGCGGGTGGGTCGAGCAGGACCATCCATTTGAACCAGAGGCGGAATGCCGAAAGTTGCGAACTTGCGACCAGTTGCGGAAACCACACACGAATTCAAACCGGAATGAAACCGGAAGGGAGCGGAATGAAGCGAAACAAAGCGGAGTCCAAAGGAGGGCACGGCAAGTGCATCGTTTGCAGCCGTCCCGACCGTGACGCCATCGACGCGGCCTTGGCGACCAGCAGCCTAGCAGCGGTGTCGGCTGCCTTCGACGGCATCGGCCTTAGCAGCCTGTACAGGCACAAGGTCAACCACGCACCGGCTGGGGTAGTCCTGACCTCCGAACCTCCGGCACCTGTCGATGAGGGCAGCACGCACGACAGGCTGGTTGAGCTTGTCGCATCCTGCCAAGCATCACTGGAGGCGGCAAAGCAGAGCCGAAGCCTGACACAGACCGCAGTCCACCACCGTGAGTACCGGCAGGCACTTGATGACCTCCACGCGTGGGAGGTTGACGCTGAGCTTCTTGCGCTGAAGCGGAACCCACCAGCGGCACCGACCATCCACCTTGCGAAGGTGCCAGGGTACAGGGAGTTCACGGTTGGATTGGCGGAGACATTGGAGGCACATGACGCGAGGTTCCACCAACACCTGACCGACACGTACAACACAGGCTACCCATCCCTGGAGGCGAACCCAGCCGAGTCAGCACTTCAGGCCGTGCGTGATCTGATCGAACAGTTGCAACAGAAGTACACCGAATGACACACCTGAAGAAAGAGCGGCTGTTCCTGCGCGACCTTGCAGAGAGCATCAGCGGCCACCATCGCGCGTGCAGCACGACAAGCGCGCGGCCAGCGCCTATCAATCAGCCGCATCGCTCGCGCAGTGCGGCAGTCACCGCGTGATGAGCGCGAATCCACCGAACAGTCCAAGGAGACAACAAATGAGTGACCCATTGGTTCAGCTAGCAGATCGGAGTTTCAGAGAGATGGGAGCAGCGATGAATGCCTTCGCGGTGCCCGAAGATGGCGTCATCCCGCAGGTTTTCAGGGACTGGCAGCAGGTCCAAGGAGCGGAGGCTCAGCTGCATCAGTTGAGCACGCAGGTGGCAGACGGCCTCCAGAGCGTTCTGGATGACCCCACGCTGCACCCGGAGGAGCGGGACAACAGGCACAGGCAGAACAAGGATTTGTTTGACGCTGCCGAGCGCCAGACCACCAAGGATTTTCAGGCCAGCATCGCTCGGGTGAAGTCCGGCCTGACAGAGTCAGCAACATCTGACTTCAAGCTGGCGGAGCCATCAGAGCGGGCATTGATCCGCGCAGAGATCGACAAGCTGGCGGCAGCCGCAACCGTCCCACCTGCGAGTGGTTACGGTGAAGGCTATAGGCCAGGCAAGTCAATGCTCGGCGCGCTCACCGACATCGTCAAGAGCAATCCGGGACGCTATGGCGCAGAGGTGTCGGACTACGCCACGACGCTGATGACGGCAGCCGGAGAAGGCGAAATGATCAAGGCACTGAAGGTGAACGTGATGTTGCTGACACCCGCCAATTCACCCAAGTCACAGGCAGCGCGCGCTGCGCTGAGGGCGATGGAGGCATCGAAGATTGAAGGCATGCCAGCTGCCCTGAGCTTCGTGGCTCGACAGCGAGTGGCGGCAGTCGGCCAACCGGCGCAGCCAGGTCTGCAGAGCCGTGCGTTCAGAACCCAGTCAGGCCGGATTCAGTGATCCCAAGGAGAACACAAAATGATTAAGTCCAACTACACACCCGATCGAAACCGGGACTTCAACTCGACTCAGAAGTCCGAAGGAGCCAAGCTCAACGCGCTCGTTGAGCAGTGCGCCAGCGACCTTGCGAAGCTGGAACTGGCACTCGACAAAGCTGGGTACTCGCAAGACAGCGCAGGCCAATTCTTTAAGGATGGCGTCATTGTCCCCAGCCCCAGCTTCGGGAAGGCAACCGGCATCACACCCTTCACCGCTGACCTCAAGTAACCGCAAGCATTCAAAGGAGAATTCCAATGGCCGTAGCAATTAATGACATCGTTCTGATCACAGGCAACCCACTCACCGGCTCGCGGGGTACTAGCACTGACCTCGCAGTCGTGCGCGCTGTCGCAGACGGCAACAACAACGTGCTTGTTGAGTCAGTCACAAACGCGATCCGCGTGTTGGTGCCCTTCGGCTCCATCATCGCCAAGCTCACGCCAGTCGCGCCCTAAACACAAGGCCGGGACAACAATCGTCCCGGCCACCCGTCCCACTTCTCACTGACTATCATGCCCCCCGCCGTGGCGAGGCTAAACCCAAGGAGACCAATGAAAACCGCGACACGCGCCCTGTTTGTGGCGCTCTGGACGTACATCGCCCTAAGCTGCCTCGCGCTGATTTGGAGGCTACCGTGGGGATAATTGCTGACCTCATGGTCACTGTCGGCGCTAACACAACGCCACTGGTCACCATCACTACGAAGCTGGCGGCGGCGCGCATGACGACCTTGTCATGGCGATGTGCCTCGCGGTCTGGGGCGGCGACGAGTCCTCACCTGACTCCCTGGACAAGCTCACCAAGCTGAACCGCGGCCTCGGGAGCGACAACCTCTACGACCGCATCGACCTCGCTGAGCGCTGGCGGATGGGGAGGACCAGCTAGGGCCTTTTCCGCGAGGCCCTGCAACACCAAGGTTGGGACGGCGCGAGGGTCATAGGTGCAGCGTAGCTCGCTGGAGGCAGACGTCCTATCGATGTATGTATGCGCGCCTGGCAGACTGGTGCTTAATGAGCTTCTCGGGTCCAGCCGCGTGGGCGTGGTGTGGCGGTAGGGCAGTGATGGCGGCATGCGTTGCCGTTGTGATCGCCGCCGCGCCGGGCACTGGCTTGGCTTCCACAGGTTCATGGAGCATCGTCCCTAGCCCTGACATCGGGACGCGCTACAACGAACTTCTGGGCGTGTCGTGCATATCGGCTAGCTCGTGTACGGCGGTCGGGTATCACCATAGGAAATTCGGCAACATTCCCACGGTCGAGGGATGGAATGGCTCTGTTTGGTCAGTAGTTCCGAGCCCCAACCCAACTCTAGGCGAGGCCCTCAACGGCGTGTCCTGCGTCTCATCAAGGTTCTGCATAGCAGTCGGCGGCCCGTCCGCCGGAAACCAGTCCCCCAATGGGCCCTTGATCGAAGCCTGGAACGGACGCAACTGGTCCGCCAGCCTTAACAAAGGGTCCACCGACGAAACCCTTCAGGGCGTTTCTTGTGTCTCGGCCAGCTTCTGCATGGCGGTGGGGTGGCAAGATAGCAACGTCGGAGGCATGGGGCCGACCCTGGTCGAGGCCTGGAACGGTTCTACCTTTGCGAGCGTTCCTAGCCCGAGCCCCGGGGCAGGCAACGAACTCACCGGTGTTTCCTGTGTTTCGCCCACATCCTGCACGGCGGTAGGGTGGTACTACCCGAACGGCGGTCCAACCCGGACCCTGGTTGAGTCCTGGAACGGCTCTAGCTGGTCAGTAGTTCCGAGCCCCAACCCAACTACGGGTTATGAGAACATCGCACTTCAGGGTGTTTCCTGTGTCTCGGCCAATTCCTGCACGGCGGTTGGGTGGGACTTCATCAGCAGCGTGCGGAACCCGGCCACGGCGACTCTGGTCGAGGCCTGGAACGGCTCCAGCTGGTTAATAGTCTCGAGCGCTGACCCCGGCATGTACAACCTCCTCCAGGGTGTGTCCTGCGTTTCGGCCAGTTCGTGCACGGCGGCGGGGTCGTACGACAACGGGACCCTTGTCGAGGCCTGGAACGGCGCTGCCTGGACCGTTGTTCCAACCCCTACCCCCGCGTCGCGAACCGGGATGGTCGCACTCCAGGGCGTGTCTTGTGTCTCGGCGAGCTTCTGCACGGCAGTTGGGTGGTACTACCCACAAGGCGGCAACTTCAGCCTAACCCTGGTCGAGCAGTTCCAGTAGCTGGCCGGGCTGATCAATAGCAAACCAGAACGCTCTGGTAACCCGAGCGGGCCCGATCAGTTCACCAACAGCCTTGGCTTGAACCCAACTCATTGACTCCGTCGCGCACATGCGTACACGTGGCCCCCATGGACCGTTTCCGTGACCTTGACCTGGTCGGGCGCACAAATACAATCCAAGATCCTGAGGCCTGCGCGCGGCCCCACCACCTTCTTGCGCGACGCCCGCCCGCAAGCGCGACGCCGGTAGGAGAAGCCCCACGAAGGCCTAGGAAGCCCGCGGCGGAACTTCGAGTCTACCGGACAGGCCAAGGCTCTGAGGGCCTTGGCAGGGGCCGCGTTGCGAAACTTAGAACTTATGCACACTCTGAATTTGTATATGGGGATATGTTGCATAACTTAGTCGCATTTGATACGATCTCCACATGGTCAAACGGGGCTACGCGCGGGTCTCCACGGACGCTCAGGATCTCGCGCTTCAGATCGAGGGCCTGCAAGCCGTCGGCTGCACCAAGATCTACCAAGACAAGGCGACCGGCAAGAACGCGGAGCGCCCGGGCCTCAAGCGGCTGCTGCGCGAAGTCGAGGACGGCGACCAGGTCGTGGTGTACAAGCTCGATCGAGTCGCGCGCAGTCTCCGCGACCTGCTCAACATCACGTTTGACCTGGGGCGCCGCGGGATTGGCTTCCGCAGCTTGCATGATCCGATCGTCATCGACGGTGGCCAGGGCGACGACCCGATGGCCCAGGCGATGGCGGAGGCACAGTTCCAGATGATCGGCGTCTTCGCCCAACTTGAGCGGGCGTTCATCGTTGGGCGTACCAGTGCCGGGCGTGAGATCGCCAAGCGCAAGGGGGTCAAATTCGGCCGCAAAGTCAAGCTGACCGCTGAACAGTTGACCATGGCGCGCGACCTCCTGGGCAGCGGCAACCATACGCTGGCAAGCGTCGCCAAATCGCTGGGAGTCCACCGCTCAACACTCTGGCGGCACCTGGAGGCGGTCTAGCTCGTTCGCCGGTCCCTGATCTGTCTGATGAACTCGTCCTGAAGCCACTTCCTAGTGGCGCGCGAGATAAAGCCGCCGCCATGAACACAGACCCGATACTTGAGGCCGCCGAGGATCGCCTCCACTTCCGCCACCGACGCCCAGGGCGTACCGAGCTTCACAAGCTCACGAGCTAGAGCACCGAATAGTTCCATCTCCTGCGCCTGCTGCTGCTCGATCCAGTCCCACATGACGGTCGGATCATCAACGCTAGGCGCTTGCTCATGACAGGGGCCGCAAAGGAGGACGTAGTTGGTCGGATCAGTGTCGCTGCCGTCTAACCCGTGGGCGACGACATGGGCACGCTCCGGCTTGTTGTGCCGCCCGCACGCCCAGCACTTATCCGGTGGCATGCCGTGATAGTTGGCGATGCGCTCGACGATGGGGGAGGCCTGACGAGGGACAGTGGACACGATTCGCCCACGATGTAGTCCGACATGGGTTGCCCCCCACCCCGCCACTTTTTATTGGCGAATTTTTTCGGCGACGTAACCCCCCGGGGTCTGTTGCCCAGTCCATTTCATCGTGGTTGATGCCGAGAGCAACGATCAGGCAAGGATCAGCCGGTAACCGTCAGGTACTCCTAAATGTTGCTGGGTGGAAGCCCTCCCGCTCCGCGCCTACCCTCTACCGATGCGGCTCATCATCGTGGCCTGTGGCCACATCGCCGGGCGGCATCAGCGGATCGACCCGCTTAACGACTATCACCCGACTACGGACGCCTGGACAGACTTATTTTGAATACCCCAAACACTCTGGGTGGAAGGTCCCAGTGACGGAGGACTTGCCGGCATCTACGCTGCGGATGGGATTCTCATTCCGCGAGTCCGCGGCTTCTGATTTTCTGGGCCGGCGGTCTACGATAAAGGAAAGGAGAGCGATGCAATCCGTACGTACCTTGGGCGCAGCAGCAGCTGCGGCAGCGATGGCAGTCGGCCTGGCGGGAAGCGCAGCAGCTGCCGCCGCGACGAATGCAACGAGCACCTCGTTCGCTGGGTATAGCGCCACGGTGACAGGAACTGTGACCGCCACTACCTCGTTCAAGCTAGAGGCAATCTCCTGCTCCGCAACAAATCAGGGAATGGCGCCGGGGCTAGCAATCCTAAACAGCACCTACGGGGTAGCCGGCGGTTACATAATCGAGTCTTGCGCAACCGGAACGCCGGTCTATTCGGCGGTCGCGGTGTTGAACAACGCGAGGGGGCTGCCCATCACAGTTACGGTGGGCGACAAAATCTCGATCACGGTCGCAGTCAGCTCGACGGCAACGACTGTCGAGGTCAGTGATGTCACTACGCATATGGCGAGGACGAGGACTGGCGCGGGCGCCACTCCGTCCGCGCTTTACGTTGGTATTAATGCGCTCTCCTGGGCGGGGACTTTAATGGCAGTGCCGACTTTCCTAACAGAACGATTCAACTCCACCACGGTCAACGGCGCCGCCCTTAGCACGACCACTCCTGCCGCGATCGACCGGACAACGAGCGGGGCTGTCATCGAAATTAAGACCGGAAAGCTGAATTCAGTCGGCACAGGCTTCACAGAGGCTTTCAAGAGCCACTAGCGCCCAAGCAGGCGCGTAGCCCTTCGGTCCGTCGGCGGGTGTTGCCCAGCAGCCCATCAATGATGTTCGTCGCCGGTAGAGCCGCAGGCGCGTGATCGATGCGAACGGAGTCGACTTTGGGTCGTCTGGGCACCGCTCGATAGCTAGGCTAACGCGATCGCTCGCCTCGACAAGCCGAGCGCGGTGCAGAGTCGCGCACGTCGCGTCCGCCACGCTTGAGGCAACGTATAAAAGCGGCTCTGGGTCGCTCCCCTTGGGGCCTTCAGTGACGCAAAGGTGAACATGTAGACTCGGCATGTGATCGGGCGGGACAACGCGAATCGCGTTTACGGCGCGTATGCGAAGCTGCCCGCACCGATTCGCCGGGCAGGCTTCGCTTTGATCCCCCGGTCATGGCGAGCGCGGGTTCGCCATTGGGCGAAAGGCGAGGCGAAGATCATCGACGCAGAGATCAGGGCCCTAGACGGAACACCTTGGCACGATTTTCGTTCCGGGTTCTCGACCGCCGGCACCACGGAGCGTGTGGTCGAATATCCATGGATCTTGTCACGTTACTCGGGCGAACGTCGCGTCCTTGACGCTGGCACTGCGAATGCCTTCCCACCGTACCTGCGCGGACTACGCAGCCTTGGGATCCCTGAACTGCATGGTGTGGACCTGATGCAAGCGAGGATTGAGGGCATCGTCATGACCCAGGCAGATATCCGCCAGATGCCGTTCGATGAGGGCTTCTTCGACCAGATCTTTTGCGTCTCCACGCTGGAGCACATTGGCCAAGACACCACAAGCCAAGGCATCGATAGACGAGAAGAGGTCCAGGGAAGTGTGCAAGCACTGCGTGAGATGCGCCGCGTTCTAAGGGACGGTGGGCACGTACTGGTTACGGTTCCATTCGGCAAGCCACGGGATTACGGCTGGTTCAAGCAGTACGATCTCGCATCCTGGCAGAAGACCGTCGAACTTGCGGGCCTGAGCCAAGTTGAAGTCGCGTTCTACGGTTACTCGCCCCAGGGCTGGAGTCCATTTGCGGATGGTCACGACCTCGAGGCCGCTGATTACCGAGCCATGGGTGCTCAAGCAGCCACAGCAGTCCTGTGCTCGGTGCTGCGACGCTGATTAGAACCTAGCTCTTCTTTATCGCGGGCTTGCCGTCTGACCCCGGCCGCGTCGCCAGCAGGACAGCGGTCGACAGGTGAGGGGCTTCGGACACGACCGCGCAGGCAAACCCCGCGGCTTCGAGCTGCGCCACTACCTGGCGCTGCAGCCGGTCAGAATGCGTCTCCACTAGCACGCTGCCGACGCCATCCAGGTCGAGCGGGCTGGAGAAGATTTCCCCCTCACACCCTTCGCAGTCAACCTTCAGAACGATGCGGTGATCGGAACCGGCAATGCTGCTTGCGCGGCTCAGGGCATTCGCAAGCGTTGTCAGGTGTACCTCCACGGTCTTCGCGGCGTCATGGTGGTCTTCAACGGCACTCGCGATGTGTGGCTGCTGCGGATCGTAGGCTGCCTGGCGAGTGGTGTCTGCTTTTCCGAGGCCGACACGCTCAAGCTGAATACGAGCATCGAGCCCGTTGGAGCTTATGTTGCGGGCGGCCACGTCAGCGGTCGCGGAGAAAGGCTCGTAAGCAACCACGCAGTACGCGCCACGCGTTATGAAGTAGATCGCACTGTCGCCAATGTTCGCGCCGACATCTACTACGAGGGCGTCATCGACATCAAACCGCTCGAACTCCCTGCGCACGAAACGCTCGTCCACCATCCCAAGGCCCGCAAATGCCAGGAACATTGGAACCCGCAGATTCAGCCCTTCCGACACCTTCACGACCAGCTCGTCGCCTTCGGCGACCACCGGGAAGCCTGAATCGATCAGGGAACGCAGGAAGGGCAGAGCGTGATAATCGAGGTCTCCGGGAGCGCGACAGGACGCGTACTCGATGCGGTCAGCGAGCAGCCGGCCACCTGCCCTCGCGAATTCGTAAGCCGGCGGAAGTGTATGCCGGAACGCTGCTCGGAAGGGGACCGACAGCCCTCGCGATTGCTTCATCAGGAAGAGAAACTGGCGCAACCGAGTCAGTTTCTTTCTGACTTCTTTTGTGAGCGACCTCAACTCCAACAGTGATGAAGTCTATCGGCCCGCTTGGCCATGGAGGGTAATACGCGCCCAGCGCCAGGGGTCAGGGTTCGCGCTGCTGGAGCCCTGGAGATGTTCCAGCTACCTTGCCCATCAACCATGACTAGGTGGACAACACACCTACGCGGTCACTGGCGCAGACGAAATCGTGAGCGATCCAGGTGCCAGGACCGGCGAATGCCTGCCCACCGGCGCTGTCGATTGCATCCCAGATAAGGCCGTATTCGACGCTGGTGTTGAGGCGATTTCCGTCGATACGCATGGGAACGCTTGGGTTGTGACGCAGGTCGCGTCCGCTAGTTCGCCTTCTCGACCAGGCCTACTCCCCAGGCCATGGTGAAGCCGCGACAGCCAATAATCGAAGAGGTATCGTCCGCCAACCTGCCGCCAGCCAACTCGACAAGCTGACCCACTGCTGCCACTCGCATACCTTTGTCGTCCGCGACCCCGAGGGGAGGACTGTGAGCTTTGTAACCGTACGGCCAAGACAATGCGATCCTGCCCGGACCATCCCCAATCCAGAAGCAGGCTGTCCCGTCGCCGTTGACTTGGCCCCCGAGAACTCCATCGGCGCGCGCCAAATGAACAAACTCCGTTGGCATAGGCGCAGTGGCGATCAGGTAAGTGTGAATTCCGTGAGAGACATTCGGACCGCAAGCGGCCAACGTGAGAACCACCATTTGTGCACAAATGAGTCGGCCACGCTGCAACATGGTGTGCTTGCTTAGAGACTTTAGCCCCTGCGTCACGGGACGTCATTAGGCACGTCAGTCGGCGTGTAGTCAAGAGCTCAGGTCTCAGAGACAGAACTGTTTATGCCCTCACGCCAAGGAGGCTAGGATGCCTCGCTAATGGACGTGAGTCCCGTGCCCGTCGTGGCCATCGTAATCGTGGCGGCCCTCGTTGTGCTGGGCTTGATCGTCTGGGCAATCGTTCGTGACCGATAGGATGCGGCGCAGGTGGAGCGGCGATGTGAAGCCTTTTACCCGCGAGGTGCTTGGCATCTTTGCAGCATGTGTCTTGGGCGTCATCGCAGGGTACGCGTCTGTGGCGCTTGCTCCCACTGGCTGGGTCTTGGTTGGGTTTCTATCCGTCCTACTGCTTGCAATGTGGATTCGACGCAACCTGCTGCGCCTCGGCATCTTCGTCGCTTTTTTAGGAGCAACTCCTCTCGCCCTGCTCGCACCAATCGTGATTGGAAGTGGACCGTGCCCGATTGGCCCAAGCGGTGTAGTCGGAGGTTCCGGTGTCTGTGATCCTTCGTACGTGTGCCAAGGGAGTTGTTACGCGCCTTCGACGACACCAGCATTGGTTGTATTTACCGTGATCTTGCTTTTGGGCTTATGGATGTTCGTTGTCGAGTTTGTTCGAGCCAAGGCACGCCGGGCCAACGCACCCGGTAGCTAAGACCCAACTGGGAGGAGTGGGCGTGCGCCCTACGGTACGCTGCAACCAAAGACACAAGTTGTCACCTCCAGGAAGCCAATAGCCGCGACGACTACGAAGGCAATAATCACAACCGCGATGGCAAGCCGCACGAATCGGATGCGTCTCATAAGGCCCACCTCAGCGACTTCGGGGCTAGCGAATCTTGACGGTAGCCAGCGCAGCCGAGCTCTTCCGGCTCTCCGGACCTCGTCACGCGCTCTTCGCCCGGTCGTGGTCGCCATCGCGCACGGATTCGATCGCCTCTTTGGCCTCCAGAACGATGAAGACCAGGAGCGCGAGGGCGGCGGCATATTCCGCCCACCACCAACCCGCGATCAGGTTGAGCGCGACACCCGCAAGCGTGGCCGCCGCCATGTAGGCGCAGGTGATCGTCTCGGCGATGTCAGCGCGCAGCGCTGGGCTGCCGATGGTCACGTTGACTCGGGTCTTCCGCCAAGCGAGGATCGGCATGACCAGCACCGCGGCGGCGGATACCCCTACCCCTAGAGCCGAGCCTTCCGGCCGCAGCCTCGCCACCAGCCCAGCTGACCCCACGAACACCAGGAAGAGGCAGAGCAGCACGAGGAGCACGGCCGAAATCTGGATTGCACGTCGCTCGAGCGCTTCCCCTCGCTCAGCACTCGCTCCCCGCGCCTCCGACGACAGACGCCACAACAAAGTCACACCGCTGATGAGCTCGATCACACTGTCGAATCCAAACGCTGCGAGCAGCACGCTTCGGGCGGCGATACCTGCAGCAATTGCGAGCACGGCTTCGACCGCCATCCAGGCCACGGTGACGATCTCCAGCCGCACCCCAACACGAACCGCCTCTTGCCGCTGCAAAGCCTCCATCAGCCGACATTGTCACCGGGCGGGTAACCAGGACGCGTATATCGCAGTGCGGTGTTTGATGACTTTTAGGGTTGTGGTGTTCGCTCTGGCCGCTCTCACACTCATGGTCGCCTGCCGAGTGGACGGGACGGGCACCGCGGGACATCTTTCGACCCCGGTGCAGTCGCCGGATATCACCACTCCCGCACTGGTTGACGCCTCTCCCTCGCCGCGCGCGACCCCGACTCCATCATCAACGCCCGCAAAGCCGGTGGCGACTCCAGGCGCGATAGCCGTCTCTTTCTCAGGCCTCAAAGCAGGGACGTATCCCGTT
Organism: Candidatus Dormiibacterota bacterium; assembly: GCA_030948325.1. The sequence goes on along the minus strand of JALZAL010000203.1, from coordinate 14,706 downwards.
CATCTTCACTCGGCATGCAACGGTTCCCAGAGCTTTCACATCGCGATCGAACAGAGCCTGGTCATCGATCGCGGCGGAAATGGAAAGGTCACGGTCACTTCCTCGAACTTTGGACGCGGATTGTGCCTGATCGTCTACAGCTCACCCGCATTGAGCACAGTTTTGACAGTCCGAAAGATCTAGAACAGGTCCCCGCCGCGCTTCTTGAGTGCGCAAGCGGTTGCGCCGACCAGATCGCCTGCTATCTATCGCCGACTGCGGGACCGACCACTTCTGGGCCGTCCGGGCCGCCGACGATACACGTGTCGGCCATTCCAATGAACAAACCGTGTTCGACCACGCCGATCGTGTTCCTGATCGACTGGGCAAGCGCAGCGGCATCGTTGATCCCACCCTCGATCGCCAGGTCAAGGATGAGGTTGCCGTTGTCAGTGATGAACGGCGCCTCTTCCCCACCTCGAACCGTCAGGCTGGTCCCGAGCGTTGCCAGGCGCTGCGCGGTACTGCGCCACAGGAACGGCAGCACCTCAACCGGCAGCACGCCGACCCCTAGCTGCTTGACGGCCTTGGACGCGTCGATGACGACGACGAACCGCTTCGAGGCTGCGGCGACCACCTTCTCGCGGAACAGCGCCCCGCCCCTCCCCTTGATCAGATTGAGGGCAGGGTCGACCTCGTCCGCCCCGTCCACCGCCAGGTCGATCGAACCGATGAGCTCGGTGACAACCGGGATACCGTTCGCCGCCGCGAGCTCGGCGACGGCGCGCGATGTCGGCACCCCTCTCAACTTCATGCCCTTTGCCGCCAGCCGGCCGACACCTTCGGTGAAGTACGCCGCCGTCGAACCGCTGCCCAGGCCGAGCAGCATGCCGTCGCGAACGAGCTCCAGCGCCTTCTCCGCGGCCGCTCTCTTGAGAGCATCCTGGTCAGGCAACGGCTTTACGAATTGCCCTGATCCCTGCGGCGACTCCCTGCTTGTAGCCGAAGACGGCATTGCCGGCCACCAGCACAGTGGCGCCCGCCCTCACCGCCAGCGGCGCGGTCTTGGCATCGATGCCGCCATCAACCTCGATCTCCACCTTCGCCGACATCGCCCTCAGGCGGCGGATCTTCTCAGGGCTGTGCTTGATGAACTTCTGCCCTCCGAAGCCCGGCTCCACGGTCATCACGTTGACTGTCGATATGTAGGGCAGGATCTCTCGAAGGGTGTCCAGTGAGGTCGCCGGGTTGATCGCCACGCCCGCCTTTGCACCGAGCTCCTGGATCCGCATCACCGTTCGGTACAACGAGGTCGTTGCTTCGACCTGCACCTGGATGAGACTGGCACCTGCGTTCGCGAAAGCCTCGATGAACAGGTCGGGCCTCTCGATCATCAGGTGCGCCTCGATGGGGAGGTCGGTGACCCGGCGCACCGCCTCCACCACGAGCGGGCCGAACGTGAGGTTGGGAACAAAGTGGCCGTCCATCACGTCGACCTGGATGCGGTCGGCGCCCGCACGAGCCGCCTCCTGCACCTGCTCTCCGAGGCGGCTCACGTCGGCCGAAAGGATCGAGGGAACGATCTGGACCTTGTTCACTAACCTGCTGCCGCGCGGTCGAGGAGCCATCGTGCGCCCGCAATCATCCCCGATGGCACCACCCCGCGTTTGGCTAGCGACACCGCCTCGGCCTTCCCTGCTCCGGTGGCCACGATTAGCACCCGCTTGGCCTCACGCAGCGCCGGCAGCGTGAGGGTCACCCGCTCAGGCGGAGGCTTTGGAACGTTGCGAATCCCCACCACCCACCCTGTCGATTCCAGGGCAGGATCGCCTGGAAACAGCGAAGCGGTATGGCCGTCCTCGCCAACTCCGAGGATCACGATTTCCAGCGGCACCAGTCCGGCGACGACTTTCTCGTAAGCAGAAGCCCCTTCGTCAGGGCCGAGCTCGCCGGGCATGCGATGCACGGTCGCCGGAGCGACCGTATCCAACAGGGCTTCTCGCGCCATGCGGTAGTTGCTGTCGGGGTGCGACGGCGGCACGCACCGCTCATCACCGAACAGCACGGTCACCCGGCCCCACTCCACTTCCAGACGCGCCAGCAACTCATAGCACCGGCGAGGCGTGGTTCCGCCCGCGAGCACCAGCGTCCGCGCGCCCTGGCGAATTGATTCGGCGATGTCGGCCGCCGCTGCGACCGCCACCTCCTCAGGCGTATCAAAAACAACGAACTCACTCACGGCGTGAGGGCGCGCATCAGCTCGGCGGCTGCCGCCAGCGAGCGCGTGTAGACCGGGTCGCGGGCGCCCATAGACAGCAGCTCCAGCAGCAGTGTCGCCTCGTCTTCCGGCTCCACCCGCTGTACCTGCCGAAGGGTTTCCCCCTCTCCGATGTCGATCATCGTGAGCAGGACGAGTGGATTGTCACCGTGCCGGCGGTCGCGATCCCGGACGGTCGGGGTCTGCGGTGCCTCCCCTGGAAGGTCGCCGGTGGCGATGTGGTGCAGCGCCTCGCGGTTCCGGGACAGGATGTCGCGATTCTGGGCCGCCCTTCGTAGGGCGACCTCCAGGCCCGCGTAGTCCTCGCCGCCTGGATGATGCCGGTACTGGAACTCGCGCGGTCCCACCTCAGATGTCACACGGTGGTCCCGTTCCGGGTCCCGCTGAATGGTGAGCTTGAAGGTGCCGCCAGATGCGCCTGCGACCCGGACGGCGCTGATCTCGCCCGGGGCGAGGTGCGACTTGGACACCGACCTGAAGGCCGCCTCGACCTGCCTGCCGCTCTCTGCCGCAAAGTGCGCCACCACGATGCCGCCGGGCCCCCCCACCGCCCGCTGAACCTTCCAGCCCAGGGCCGAGGCGAACCAGCCGATGAGAAGCCCGGCTGCGATCCGGTTGCCGCGACCCTCGCCCACGTAATCGACGCCGACTTCCGCGATGCCGTCGAGGAATATGCGCCGGTCCTTTGGCTCGAAGAACTGCGCGAGCGTCTCGCGCCACGGGTCGAGGCGTGCCCATTGGAGGTCGGCGACTCCGATCCGGCTGTGCGTGGTCGCCGCTAGCTCGGCGAGGCCCAGGAACGACTCGTGAGGGCGATCGAACTCAGAGGAGTCGACGACCAGGGCGTCGCAGATCCTCAAAGCATCGACGAGCTCCTTGGTCCCGAACGGAGGCGTGGCAAGCCACCAGAGATACGTGGGGATGCCACTCAGGAGGAGCGGATCCACGAGCGCCGCAAGATGCTCACCTGCCGCGCCTCGGACACGCAGCGAGACGATCTCGCATTGCGCGGTGCTCGCCGACGACGGGCTCAGCGGATGCGTGCTGATGGATGCATCAATTCGGCCCATCCGCGCTTTGGGCTCCTCGCAGACGATGATCGCAAGGGATGGATGCTGCGCGGCGATGGCAATGATCGCGCTCTGTGCCCGCTGTTCGTCGGCGTCGTTGGTGGCGACGGCGACCAGGGTCATCACACAGTTTCGCGGGCGAGGGTGCTCGTCCTCACCGGCGTCCGCTAGGGCGAATTTCCGGCGAATGCCGCTCAGTGACGCGAGCACCTCGCCGATCGTCACGGCTTCGCCGCGCCACATCACCTCCGGCGCCGTTTGCGTGCTCATGGCCGCTGCCACACCCTGCCGTCCGCCTGGATCAGCTTGTCGGCCTCCTCGGGACCCCAGGTCCCGGCCGCGTACATCGACAGCGCGGGACGGCCGTCCCGCCATGCGGCTTCGATTGGGTCGATGAACTTCCAGGCGGCCTCCACCTCATCCGCACGGGTGAACAGCGTGGGATCGCCGATCATGCAATCGAGCAGGAGGCGCTCGTATGCCTCCGGAACCTCTACAAGAAAGGACGACACGTACGTGAAATCCATCGCCACATTCCTCAGGCGCAGGCCGGCACTCGGAACCTTGGCGCCGAATCGGAGCGAGATTCCCTCCTCCGGCTGGATGCGCACGGTGATCGCGTTCGGATCGAGCTCCTTCGCCGCCTCGAACGTCATGTGGGGCGGCCGCTTGAACTGGACATGGATCTCGGTGGCTCGCTTGGGCATGCGCTTGCCGACTCGAATGTAGAAGGGAACGTTCCCCCATCGCCAGTTGTCGATGAAGAGTCGCAATGCCGCGAAAGTCTCCGTGAGAGATCCCGGCGCGACCGCCTGCTCCTCTCTGTATCCGACCACCTCCTCGCCCAGCACCCACCCCCTGGTGTACTGCGCGCGGACGGTGGCCGTCGCCACCTCGCCATCGAGGAGCGGACGGATTGCGCGCAGCACCTTCACCTTCTCGTCGCGCACCGAGGTCGCGTCGAAGGTGATGGGCGGCTCCATCGCCACCAGCGCAACGAGCTGCAGCGCGTGGTTCTGCACTATGTCTCGCAGCGCGCCCTCTTTTTCGTAGTACGCACCGCGCCTCTCGACGCCGATCTCCTCGGCGGCTGTGATCTGGACGGAGTCGATCAGGTTTGAGTTCCAGATGGGTTCGAACAGCGAGTTCGCAAAGCGAAAGGCGAGGATGTTCTGGACCGTCTCCTTGCCCAGGTAATGGTCGATTCGAAACACCGAGTCCTCGTGGAAAACTCGCTGGAGGATGCGGGTCAGCTCGCGCGCGGACTTGAGATCCGAGCCGAACGGCTTCTCGATCACGATCCGATGGAACCCCTCGGTCTTGGTCAGGCCTGCCGCGTACAGCTGCTCGGTGATCGTCTCGTAGGTCGGTGGTGGTGTGGCGCAGTAGTAGACGCGGTTGCCACCCGCGTGGCGGGCCTGGTCGAGCTCGTCGATCCTTCGCTTGAGGGCTCTGAAATCTTCGAGCTTGCCGAAGTCAACCTTCTGGTAGAACACGCCGGCCAGGAATGACTGCAGGATCTCCGGGTCGACGGGTTGGGTCCGCGAGAACTTCGTGATGACCTCCGCTGCGTGCTTTCGGAAACCGTCATCAGTCAGGTCGTCGATCGCGGCGCCGACGACGGCAAACCCTGCAGGCAGAAGGCGCTGCTTGGTCAGGTTGTAGATGGCAGGCAGCAGCTTGCGGGCGCTCAGATCGCCGGTGGCGCCGAAGATGACCATCAGCAACGGGTTCCCGACCCGATAGTCGTGGAGGCCTTCGGCGAGCGGGTTGTTATCGAACGTCGTGGCGCCGGTCAGCTCCCCACCTCCGCCCGGGAGAACCGACGAAGCTTCAGCTTCGCCAGGAGAGAGAGCGGCACGCTACTTCTTCTCGACGACGACCGCGTGCCCGCCGAACTGGTTTCGCATCATCGCCAGCATCTTGTCGGCGAAGGTGTCCTCCATGCGGCTGCGGAAGCGCGCGAACAGGGAGTGCGTGATGATGGGCGCGGGCACCGACTCCTCGATCGCCGCTTCGACGGTCCAGCGGCCCTCGCCAGTGTCTTCGACATAGCCTTTGATGCCCGCGAGCTGCGGGTCCCTCGAAAGCCCGTCTGCAATCAGGTCGAGCAACCAGGACCGCACCACGCTGCCGTAGCGCCACGCGTCGGCGATCGCCTGCATGTCCATGCCAGGAAACGTCTTTGACAGCTTCATGATCTCGAAGCCTTCCGCATAGGCCTGCATCAGGCCGTATTCCACGCCGTTGTGGACCATCTTCACGAAGTGCCCGGAACCCTCTGGCCCCGTGCGAACAAGTCCCCCATCTTCAGGCGCCAGGTCTTTGAGCAGGGGCAGGCAGTGCTCGTAGGTCGACTCCTCGGCCCCGACCATCAGGCAGTAGCCGTTGGCCAACCCCCACACCCCGCCCGAAGTGCCGGCATCCATGTAATGCATGCCCTTGGCCTTGACGCGCGCGGCGTCTTCGAGCGCAAGCTTCCAGTTGGTGTTGCCGCCGTCGATGATGACGTCGCCCACCTCACCGAACTTGATGAGCTCGTTGATGGTCTGCGTGGTCGGATCGCCCGCCGGCACCATGACCCACATCACGCGCGGCTTGCCTTCGAACTTCTTGACGAACTCCTCGAGCGAGCCGGCGCCGACGGCCCCCTGTGCCTCATGTGCTTTCACTGCGTCGGCGGAGCGGTCGTACGCGATCATGCGGTGCCCGCGCTTGAGTAGCCGCAGCACCATGTTGCCGCCCATGCGGCCCAGGCCGACCATTCCCATCTCCACGGTTATGCCTCCTTGCGACCCTCTCCCCAATCAGGAGAGGAGGCTCCCTTAGCTATTTGACCGCCGATTTGACTGCCGCCGCCAGCGCCTTCCAACCGGCGGCCGGCTCGCGGCCGAGCGTCACACGCAGAACGGGCAGCTGGCGCGAGGTCAGTGACTGAAGGTCGCCCAATGATTGCGCCTGCTTGAGGATGGAGAAGGTGAACGGCTGCCCTGGTATCGGCACGTCGCGGGTATCGTCCTGCACGACCTGCAGGAACAGACCGGTCTTGGGCCCTCCCTTGTGCAGCTGGCCGGTGGAGTGAAGGAAACGCGGGCCGTAGCCGGCAGTGGTCGCCAGCTTGGTGCGATCCCTCACCGCCGTCCTCATGGCCGCGATCGCCGACTCCGAGGCGGCCGTGCGCGTCCCGTAGGCCATGATCGCGAAATACGCGCCTTGCTTCGCCTGCCCGAGCAGGGATTTGATGCCCGCACGCGCTTTCGCGGCCGGGACGGACTCGGCGGGAGGCAGCTTGCCGCCGGTCTGGTAGGTCGCGAGCACCTTCCTGGTGTTGTCTTTCGACTCCTGCACGTTCGGCTGGTCGAATGGGTCGATGCCGAGGATCGAGCCTGCGATCGCGACCGCCACCTCCCAGCGGAAAAACTCGCCTCCGAGGTCGAGCTTGTCCCTGAGGGTCAACGTAACCACGGGTTGTCCTGCTTTCTCCAGCGCTTTGACGGCCCGGTTGACGGGATCGGACTCCATCCGGATGTAGACGAACAACCTGTCGGTGCCGTAGACGGCGGGCTTGCCGACCGGCTCGCCCTCCACCGGGACGATCCCCTTGCCCTGCTTGCCGGTGCTCTCGGCGATCAGCTGCTCGACCCAGTAGCCGAAGGTGGCGACCTTCGGCGAGGCGATCAAGGTCAGCTTGTTGCGGCCGTCGACCGCCAGCCGGCCGAGCACCGCTCCAAGCCAAACACCGGGATTCTCATCCGCCGGCACCGAGTCGGCGCAGGAGTGAGCCATCTCGACAGCGCGCTCGAGTAGCTCGGAGACGTTCACGCCCATCAGGGCTGCGGGAACGATCCCGAAATAGCTCAACGCCGAGTACCGGCCGCCGATGTCAGGTGAGCCGGGAAAGATCCACCGGAACTTGTGCTCGGTCGCGAGCTTTTCGAGGGAGGTTCCGGGGTCCGTGATCGCGGCGAACTGGCGTCCCGCCTTTCCGGCGCTGCCTTTGGCGCTCACCTGGTCCCAGAAGTAGGCGAAGTGCGAAAGGGTCTCGGTCGTCTCGCCGGACTTCGAGGCAACGATGAACAGCGAGTCCTCGATTCGGATCTTGGCTCGGACGGCAAGGATCGTCGCCGGGTCGGTGGTGTCGAGAACGTGCAGTCGCGGATGGCCCTTGACGGCCCCGAATGTGTTTCGGAGCACATCCGGGCACAGGCTCGAGCCGCCCATCCCAAGCAGCACCACGTCGGAATAGGCGCGGCCGTTGGCCTCGAGCTCGCGGAGCTCGGGGGCGTGCTCGAGCATCTTCTCGGCGACGTTCAGCCAGCCGAGGCGGTCGCGGATCTCCTCGCGCTTGCTCGGATCAGTAGTCCATAGGGTGGAGTCCTTTGCCCACAGACGCCGCGGCGCGTCCTCCTTGTTCAGCCCTGCCAGCTGCGCGTCGACGGCCGGCTGCAGCGTTCCAAGGCTGTGCCACTGGCGAGGGCCTTTCCCGGCCCTGATGTCTTTCGAGCTCTTCGTGATCGCCTCCAGCAGGGTGACGAAGGACTTGGTGAACGATTCGACGCCCTCCACCTCGAGCTCGTGGGTGACCTCGTCCAGATCGATACCGACGTCAGCCAGCTGCTTCAGCTGGCGTCTCGCCAGATCCACGTTCTCGTCGATGCTGCGACGCACCTCGCCGTGCTCGCGGAAGGCGGCCAGCGTGGCGGGCGGGATCGTGTCGACCGTATGCGGCCCGATCAACTCTTCGACGTAGTACGTGTCCGGGTAGCGCGGATCCTTGGTCGACGTGCTCGCCCAAAGAGGGCGCTGCGTCTGGGCGCCGGCCTTCTTCAGCTTCGCCCACCGCGGACCGCTGTGAAGCTTCAGGTAGAGCTGGTACGCCATCTTCGAGTTGGCGATTGCCGCCTTCCCGTACAGCCGCTCGAGCTCGCGCTTCTTGGCGGGATCCTTCGTTTTCTCGATCTTCGCGCTCAGGATCTTGTCGACCTTGGTGTCGACACGACTGACGAAAAAGCTCGCCACGCTCGCCACCTTGCTGAGATCTCCGCCCTTGCGCTGCAGCTCCTCGAGCCCTGACAGGTAAGCCTCCACGACCTCGGCGTAGCGCCTCACGGAAAAGATCAGGGTCACGTTGATGTTATGGCCCTTCGATATCTGGTCCTGGATGGCGGGCACGCCCGCTTTGGTCGCCGGGATCTTGACCATCACGTTGGGCCGGTGGCAGCGGCTCTTCAGGTCCTCCGCAAATGCGATGGTGCGCTTGGTGCTGTTCGCCACGGTCGGCGACACCTCGATGCTCACATAGCCGTCTTCGCCTTTGGTCTTGTGGTGCACCGGGTGGAAGACATCGGCCGCGGCCTGGATGTCCTCTACCATCAGCTCCCACAGGATCTCTTCCGGCTTCCGTTTGGCCGCGACGAGCCGGACCAGCGCCTCGTCGTAGTCGGTCGAGCCGCTGACCGCCTTCTCGAAGATGGTCGGGTTCGAGGTGACGCCCGTGATGCCCTCGTCGCGGAGGCGTGCGAGCTCGCCGGAGGTGATGAGCTGGCGGCGGATGTTGTCCAACCAAAGGGATTGGCCGAGATGCCTGAGCTCCTTGATCGGCGACGGCCTGCGGGCTGGGCTGATGGCCATGGCTACTTCGCCTTTAGGAGCCTGGCAGCCGCAGCCACAATGTGCTTGGCGGTGATCCCCGCTGCATTCAACAGCTCCTCGGGCTTGCCAGACCCCGGCAGCTCTCTCACGGCCAGGTGGGCGACTCGGGGAGGAGCATCGGCCATCGCCTCCATCACGGCGGCGGCGAGGCCGCCCTCCGGGTAGTGGTCTTCCACGATCACAAAGCGGCCTTTGGTCACCCGAGCGGCCTCGTGAAGCGTCTTCAGGTCGACCGGCTTGACCGAGTACAGGTCGATCACCCGGGCGGGGATGTTCTTGGAGGCCAGCATGTCCGCTGCCGCCAGGCATGCGTGAAGGGTCACCCCGGCGCCGATCAAGGTCACCTTGTCCTTCGCGCTCTGGCGGAGGACCTTGGAGCCCCCCACCTTGAACGTCTCGTTGGGGCCGTAGATGGTCGGATAGGCGCCGCGCGTCGTCCGCATGTAGACGATGCCCAGGGTGTCTGCCATCACCTTCACGAGCTTGGCCGTCTGGTTGGGGTCGCTGGGATACAGGACGGTCGAGCCGTGGATGGCCCGAATGGATGCGAGGTCTTCGAGGGCCATCTGGGAGGGGCCGTCCTGGCCGATCTCGACGCCCGCATGCGAACCGGTGAGGCGGATGTTCGCTTCGGAGATGGCGGCCATGCGGATGAAGTCATAGGCCCGCGAGAAGAATGCGGCGAACGTCGAAGCGAACGGCCTGTAGTTGCGCACGCTCATGCCCACCGCTGACGCCAGGAGCTGCTGCTCGGCGATCCACATCTCGAAAAATCGATCGGGATAGGCCTTGGCGAACTCGTCGGCGTGTGTCGAGTTTGAGACCTCTCCGTCCATGGCGACGACGTCGGGCATGGCTCCGATCGCGACCAGCGCGTCGCCATAAGCCTTGCGGGTCGCGACCTGGTCGTCCTTTGTATAGACCGGGAGGGTCACGACCACCTCCGGTCGCTTGGGTGTGCGCGGGCTCGCCTCGGGCTTCGCAGTCTTCACCTTCAGGTTCCGGATGCCGCCCAGCTCCTTAATCGCTCGCTCGGCCATGTCCGGCGGCAGGGCCTTGCCATGCCAGCCATCCTTGTTCTCGATCTCCGAGAACCCCTTGCCCTTGACCGTCTTGGCGATGATGACGGTGGGCTTGCCGGTCGAGGAAAGGGCGGTGCCAAAGGCCCGGTCGATGGCTGCCACGTCGTGACCGTCGATCACGATCGGGAAGCAGCCGAAGGCCTCGACCCGGCGCCGGTATATGTCCGTGTTCCAGCCGAACTCGGTTTCCCCACGCTGCCCCAACCGGTTGATGTCGAGGATGGCGGTGAGGTTTGACAGCTGGTAGTGACCCGCCTTGTCGAAGGCCTCCCAGATCGATCCCTCTGCCAGCTCGGAGTCGCCGCACAGCGTCCACACGTGAAAGGGCAGCTTGTCGAGGTTTTTGCCGGCCAGGGCGACGCCCACGGAGATCGGAAGGCCCTGGCCCAGGGAGCCGGTGGCCACGTCGACCCAGGGGATGGCGGGCGTCGGGTGACCCTGCATGCGGGAGCCGAACTTGCGGAAGGTCATCATCTCGGCGTCGGTGATCCCGCCGACGGCTTTGAACATCGCGTAGCAGAGGGGCGAGGCGTGCCCCTTGGAGAAGATCACGTGGTCGTTGTTGGGGTCCTTCGGCTTGTTCCAGTCGTACTGCAGGTACCTGGCGATGAGGACGGCGATGAGGTCGGCGGCTGACATGGACGAGGTGGGATGCCCTGAGCCGGCCGCGGTGCTGCTGCGGATGGAATCAACCCGCAGCTGCTGGCCCAGCTGGCGCGCGAACTCGAGATCGGTGGTCGCAAGCGTCTCGGTGACCGTCATCTCACTCCCTGCCACAACCAGAGTTGTGGGACCCCCCGCGAGGCGCAGTGGCGCGCCGACGAGGTTAAGTCTATCGGTCCGTTCGCGAGGGCAGGAGGCCGTGCGACCAGCCGGCAGCCACCAGCAGCGCTCCGGCCGCGATCCAGCTCGGCCGCCGCCGCCAGGAGCCCAGGGCCATCACGAGGTCGCCGCCCATCCGGATCGCCGTCGCCTCCGGGGGCATGTGCTCCAGGACGTACCTTCCTCTCGGGCTGCGCTTCAGAGTCTCCAGATCCGCCAAATTGATCACCAGCGCCGACCCGACGACTGGGGGCAGGAACCGTGCGAACAGCGCCGGGCCCAGGCGGTGCTGCCACAGCAGGATGTTGGAGAGGACGGAGGCGGAGGCATCCACGCCCAGCTTCAGCGGGTGCACCTGGTGAACCAGAAGGGTCTCGGAGTCCAACGTGGCCGGCCCGGTCAGCCCGCGGATCCCGTGGCCGCTGCCAGCTGTTCGACCTCGGTCACCATCCCATCAAGGATCCGGAGCCCTGCGTTCCAGAAATCCGGGTGCGTGATGTCCATGCCCAGCCGGCGGACGAGCTCGTCCGGTCGGGTCGACCCGCCGGCGGCCAGGAAGTCGAGGTACTTATCCACGAATTCCGGTCCTCTCTCGAGGTAGCGCTGGTATACGGACATGGCCAGCAGGTTGCCGAACGCATATGCGTACACGTATCCGGGCGTATGGAGAAAGTGCTCCACGTAGCTCCACCACACCTTGTGCTCGTCTGTGAGGACCAAGGCATCGCCGAACATGGGCTGAAGCTTCGACTGGTAGATCTCCCCGAGCTGCTCGATCGCGAGCTCGCCTTCGACCCGTCGCGCCGTGTGACAGGCGTCCTCGAAGCGGTTGAAGGCGACCTGGCGGAAAACGGTGGAGAACGCGTCCTCGCACTGGCTGCACAGCATGGCCAGGCGGATCTTCGGGTCCTTCTCCTCCGTCATGATCCTGTCGAATGTCAACGCCTCGCCGAAAACCGAGGCGGTCTCGGCCAGGGTGAGCGGCGTGTTGTAGTCGAAGATGTGCTGCTTCGAGGCCAGCCGGTCGTGAAGACCGTGCCCCAGCTCGTGCGCCAGGGTCGTCACGTCGCGAAGCTTCCCTGTGAAGTTCAGCATCACGTACGGGTGATGGCGCGGGGTCACCGGCATGCAGTAGGCACCACCAGCCTTGCCCGGGAGCACCGGAGCGTCGATCCAGCCGTGCGTGAAAAAGTCCTCGACCAGCGCGCCCGCCTTCTCGGAGAACCGCTTGTAGGAACCCAGCACGAGCTCCTTCGCATCCTCCCACGACACATTTCGGGTGGCGTCCTCGATTGGGGCATACCGGTCCCATTCGTGCAGCTCGCCCAGCCCAAGCAGCTGCTTCTTGACGCGGTAGTAGCGGACGCAGATGTCGTAGCGCCCGGTGACCGCCTCGACGAGCGCCTGAACAGCGTCGTCCGACGTCTCGTTGGCCAGGTTTCGCGATGAGATCCACGACGGGAACTTGCGCAAGCGGTCGTCGATCGCCTTCTCCTGCAGGATGACGTTGAAGATGTAGGACCGCGTTCGGATATCGTTCTCGAGCGCGCCGGTGATCGCACTGCTGGCGCGGCGACGCATCTCGCGGTCCGGTTCACGCAGAAGGGTCAGCGCCTCCTCGAGCGCCATCTCGTGCTCGTCCACATCGACACGGATCCCAGCGCAAAGCTCCTCGAAGAGACGCGTCCAGGCCGAATTGCCAACCGGGCTGTAATCGGTGAGGATGCGCTCCTCCGGCTCGGACAGCTGGTGCGGCCGGAACTTACGGGCCTCCTCGATGCTGTGTCGGTAGGTGGCGGACTCAGGGTGTGAGTACAGGCGCTCCGCCTGATCGTCAGTGGTCTGGGCCAGCTCGAGGGCGAAGAAGACGCCGTGGCTTCCTCGCTCAGCAGCCGCCTCGCGCACGCGCGCCAGCAGGCGTCCGGCAGCCGGATCCTGGGTGTTCTGGCTGTGTAGGAGGTAGGCGTACGCCTCAGGCTTGGCGGCCTCCACCTCCTCGTCCTCCAGCTCGCGCATCATGGTTGCGAAGTCGGGCGGGTCGAGTGTCGCCACCCTTCCCTTGTACTTCGCCTCGAACGCCTTAGCCCGCTCCAGCGAGTCGGACAGCGTGGCTTCGATCGCCGGGTCCGTGGGCGATGAGTAGAGATCGCTGAGGTCCCAGCGAATCGTCTCGGAGCCGGTTGCCTGGATCGCTCGAGCCACGGCCCGTCAGGATAATCGGTCGGCGAGCTCCCGCACGCGTTTTGCGTCAGGCCATCTTCCGGCATAGGCGCCCTGGTTGACGGCTTCGGTCAGCTCCTCGAGCAGAGGCTCGACCGCACCGGCGGGCACGGCGTGACGGTATTCGAGAGGAGTCTCGGGCGGTGCGCGGCGGCGGGCAAGGCGGCGCTGGACACGGTCGTAGAGACGAAGCAGCTCGGACTCGCCCGGCGCAGCACGTGCGACGGTTCCCCAACGGCGCGTGCGGAGCCAGGCCCACAGCACGACCACCACGAGCGCGATCGCCACCGCCAGTGGGATGACCGCGAGCACGCCGAGCGAGCCAAGAGCCGCGAGCGGGGCGCCGATCGAAAGATGCGGGATGAGACGGGCGATTCCGGCAGCCGCCCAGCGATTCGGGAACTGCGTGGCGGGCAACGCTGAGAAGCCGGGTGAGGGGTCTACCGGCACCCAGCCGTGCCCGGAAAACCACACCTCCACCCAGGCGTGCGCATCGTGCTCGCGCACTATCGATTGGTTGAGGACCGAGTCGTAGTCACCCGTCGAGTAGCCGGTGGCAAGCCGCGCCGGGATGCCCAGGCTCCGCAGCATCAACACCTCGGCGGTGGCGAACTGCTCGCAGTAGCCGATCTTCGCGTCGAACAGGAACCAGTCCACAGGGTCGTGGCCGGCCGGCACATGCCCGAGCTGGAGGGAGTACTGGTAGTTCTGCTGCAGATAGGTCGTCAGCGCCATCACTTCCTCGTACTGGCCGGCGCGGCGGCCGGTGACAGCTTTGAGCGCAAGCTCTTTGGCGGCCTGGGAGAGCGACCCGGGATTCAAGTACTCCGGGTTCTGGTTCGGGGCGGCCGACGCAAGGGCGAAAGGATCCTGTCTCAGCTCGGCGGCGGAGAGGTTTGGCAGATACGAGACGACGGAGTATGTCTGGCCCGGTCGCAAGACGTCGGGCGTCCTGAACGTCCCATAGACGTCCTTGCGAAGGGCTGCCACCGGCGCGTACAGGCTCTGGATCGGATACGCGGCGCTGATCACACCCGGCAGCGTGCGGACGACTCGAAAGACCTGGACGAAGGTGCCGAGGTTGTGTGGCGGGGCTGGCGGCAGGAGGCGTGGCTGCACGTACGGCTGAAATGTGACGAAGCTGCGGTCGGAGGCCGTCCATGCGCCGTCTCGGTACGTGTCGAAGACCAGTCCGCGCCAGTACGCGGGTGCGCCGGTGCGAACGTACATGACCGGCGCGTCTCCAAGCCTCCCTCGGAAGTGCAGGTCGATGCTGCTGGTCGCGCCCGACGGATCGCCGCTGATCTGGACCAGGGGCAGCGCGGGATTCTCGAGCTCTCCCCTGAAGCTCGTGAAGTTCGGCAGCGAGACGACCAGTGGCGTCGGCGACAGGGCCGCCGGTTGCGGGATGAGGATGAAGCCGGCAAGACCGAGCACGAGCGCACCGAGCAGCGTCAGCGCGAGCGGGCGGATTGGCGCGGCCATCCTGGCATCCAGCCGGCGCAGGTGCGACGACATCCAGAAACCGGCCAGGCAGATCACCCAGATCGCGACCAGGATGCCGAACGCGTAATCCCAAGCGAAGACGGCTGCGAGATAGAGG
>JALZAL010000301.1 GCA_030948325.1 Candidatus Dormiibacterota bacterium | reverse complement strand
GAGGACGTTCTTCCTCAAGGAAGGCCGGCGCATGGCATGGGACTAGAGTCCGAAACGGAGGGAGAGGGATTCGAACCCCCGAAGGCTTGCACCTTAGTGGTTTTCAAGCCCCGACCGCCATTTGACGACCGCTGCTGAATACGAAAGCCGGCCCCGAGGGCCATTTTCTCAGTGGAGATTTCACCACTGGGTCGGCACCACCTGCCGAGCGGTGCACCGACCGCCCGGTTTTCTCGCGTCGACCAATGTGAACCGTAGCACGCACGTCAAAAGAGCGCAAGCGAAAGTCGAGTGGCACGAAAACCGCTTGGGTTTTCAGCTTCAAACCGTTCGAAAATGAACCCCCAACATCATGATGATGATGAAGAAGAGCGACCTGCGGTAAGCCGGCGGTAGACGATAGCCCCGTCTTCAGCCCCAATGATCCCGGTCCAGCAGGCGTCGTGAGGAACGCCGAAGTAGGCATGTTTCCGAAGCCATCCCCGCTCCGATGCTGAGCATTGCCTGGCTAGCTCGTCCCGGATCTTCGACAAGCGATAGCAGGAAGGCCACGTAAGAACGCTGAGCGTCGGGGACGTCATCAACGTCGATCGCTCTGACCTTGACCAAGATCGCTCCTAGAGGTCAGGAAGTGGAACTGTTCCAGTGACAGTCCGTGTTCGCACCTCCACTGGTGCAGTTATATGCAAGTCCTGAGTACCGCCAGGCACCGGCACTTTTCGAAAGTCATGCACCGGTCCGTCGTCGGCACCGTGCCAGCCGCCTACCCTACGGCAGTTAGATCGCGGCCCGCATCAGGGATGGCCGATCGACCTGTATCGGCCCTATTTCGGAGCCCTCAACCGGAGATCGTTATCTGGGATCAGCCGATCGTCCTCAGATAACGTCAAGCGGACATACGGAGCCACTCGATCGGGCACATCGTTTGCGGCCACTATCAACTGCAGCTGATCGCCCACTTCGTCAGAGGCTCGAATCAACTCGGTCCAAATATCCTCGATGCGCTCATGGTCGTACCCGGCCGTTCCGATATTCTTCGTCACGCCGTCGATCCAGAGCAGGCCGGGTAGTGGCAGGTTCAGGTCGAGCGCAGTTCGATGATGAGCAAGCGCGTGCGCGATGTTCACAAGCACGCGCACCCCGGCACTCAGCTGCGGGAACTTCTGACCGTTGACGATCGGCTCATAGTCGTTTCGGTCAATTCCAGCTCGCAATCCTGTGCCAAACCGGGGTACCGCCAAGGCCTCGACATAGTGCCCGAACCACTCTTCTAGGCGCTCGATCCTGCTCCTGGTCAGCGCGTCGAGCTCAGCGGCTCTTTCAAGGGCGACCTCAACCTCGCGACGCCGCTGGGCCAGCTCCGCGATCCGTGACGTCGTCGCGTCCACACGCTGGTAGAGGCGGAGGTAATCGCGTAGACGGGTCTCACGCTCAGCCAGCATCGCCTCTTCACGCGCCCCCTTCTCCAAACGCTCGCCCTGGTCGGAAATAAAGGAGCGCATCTCTCGGTCTAAAAGCTGCCCAAATTGCAACCGCTGCGAAACGATTGCATCAATCTCCCGCTGTAGCTCCTCAGCCCTGAGTTCGTGGGCTTTGATGAGCTCTTCCGTCTCTCCGATTTGAGTGTTCACCCGGTCCTGTTCCCGGATCAAATCCTGGCGTGTCGGGGCCGGCGGCTCCTCCTGCATGCACAGAGCGCAATGTCCCTGTTCCGCACGCCCCGGTTCTAGTGAGGAGCCACAGCGCGGGCAGACGATGAAATCGAAATCGAAGAAGCGCTCGCCGGCCACGATCGCTCTCGTGAGTCGGCTGGACTGCGACTGAAGATCATTCGCCAGATCGCTGAGCTGACCAGCGCTTCCGCGCTCGCGCTCGAGCTCAAGCCGTAAGTCGGACACCCGCTGATCGGCCACGGCTATCTCGCTTCGCAGCCGGACGGATTCCGGAGTTACTGGGCCTGCTGCCGCCAATTCGGCCCGATCCCGGCGGAGAATGGCGACGCGCTCCTGCACCTGGGCGAGGTCTCGGTCGAGCACCGCGCGATTCTCAAGAACCGTACCCCGCAGGAACCCTTCGAAAGCCGCCATGCCTCCCTCAAGCTGGGTCAGCTCCCCCTGCACTCGACGGAGCTCGTCCTGCAGCGTCGCCACCTCCGTGTCATATCCGCCGTAAATGATCCGGAAGACGTAACGCCGTTTGATATCGCGGAACGGCAGGGAAGAGCCGAATACGTCGACGTCAATCTCGTCCTGCCGCAGGCGACAGTAGAGCAGATAGTCGTTGACGCTCACCGGCGTAAAGGCGGACTCTCCTGGGCGGGTCGGGGCTTGCGGCACCCGAAGAACGGGAAGGCCCAGGCGCTGGAGAAGCCATACACCATAAGTCAGAGGCGTTCCCGCTTGAGGGCGCATCGCAGGGAGACGTTCCGCAACGCCGTCACCAGCAATTTGGACCTGAGCCGTATCCGTCTGCACTAGGGGACGGATAATCGAGTACGAACCTTCGCCGATCGTCAGCCGCCCTGCCAAGGCTGTAACCGACTTATTGACTTGGTCGCTCACGCCGCTGAACCCGCCTCCTAGGAAGACCTCAATAAGCTTCATAAGAGACGACTTGCCGGTAGAAATGGGTCCCAGTACGACATTCAAACCGGCCTCGAGGCGGACCTCTCGAGACGTTCCTACAAGCGCTAGGCCATCGATACGCAGCCTCACAGACTCTCCCCCCACGTTGCCTGGGTCACCTCAGGGAAATGCTCGTAGATGAAATCCTTCAGGAAGGTGCCACCCTGCGTGGGAAATGCTCGCTTCAACAGACGGAGCCTGGCGACAGTGTCGGACCATGCCTCGCTCTCTGCGAGCTGCTGCGCGAGCATGTGGCCCTTCCCTGTGACTCGAAACCCTACATATCGCACCTGCGGGATGGCCTCAATGAGGCCCCGCCCCAGCAAACTGCCCAGCAGCGCGTAATAGGCCGGATCCCATGGTCCATAGCGAAAACGGACCATCCGCTGTGCGATCGTGTGCTCATCTGGGGACGGATCCGGAAGGTCGGCGACGATGTTTCTAATGCGCAGGGCACGGCGGAGAAAGGCTGGATAGCGGATCAGGAAGTCGAGCTTGGCGAGCTTGGTTCGCCCCTGCAGCGTCGTGGTTGGGCTCGAAAACGCATCTACGAGGAGCAAGAGCCTCGCGGCACCCTCCACTGATGGAGCAAATCCCACGCGGGACGCGGCCGATCGCGGTTCAAACATCAGCGTTCCAGCCGAACTTGCATTCGTCCGAGTACTCGCAGATAGCACCCATCAGAAGCAGGGGCTCCTGATGAAGGATCCGTCTCGGATCGTGATCTGCTGGGTGTGACCGCAATTGGCTCTCTATTGCAGCCCAGACCGCCGCGGACGCTCCTGCAGTTGTTGCGCTCGCCACGGTCGCGGTCGACAGCAGACGGAATTCCAGGTCTGCCAGAAGGCGATCCACATCCAGTAGGCTCGACGCCCGGAACTCAAGCATCCGATGGACGGCCTGGGCCCGAACCTGCTTGGCCTGAGCTACTAGAGTCGGTGGAGCTCCAGCGGCCAGCATTTTCCTCTCAAGGTCAGTTACGCGCAAACGATCGGGATCGGTGATCACCTCCAGCAGCGCCCGGTCACTCCCCTCAAGACGCCTGAGAATTGGTTGCAGTCGAGACCGGTCGATGCGCTTCGCGCCTATGCGTTCCTTCATCGTCTCGTCCCCTGACGTTGAGTCCAGGATCGCTCGGGGCCAGGAGTCGGCCAGCAAGGCAGCACGCATCGCCTCGTCGATTAGTGCGATCGCTGCCTGGTAGATAGCCCTGAGCTCGTTCGCCGAGAGATGGCCCGCGGCGCGCCGAAGATCACCGAGGTTCCGGTCCTCGATCAGGTCGCGCGGTGGTTCAGGCGCATGGATCACAACGCGCTCAAGCAGCGCGGCCGCTTCAGCCACGTCGCAGTCGAGCCGCGTGGCGCACGTTTCACGCATCCCCTGATCGGCACGACTACCGGACGGTGTCAGCCTGCGGATCGGGTCGTTGAGTGCAAGGGCTCCCTCGAGCCGGATGTCGTACACGATGCGCCGGCCGTCGCTGAATGTGCCGAGGGAATGATGGGTTCGGTGCAAACTCCTGAGCGCTCCGCCATCCCCCATCAGGTGGCTGAACCTCCAGGGGCCGCGGTCCGCATTCCGGGTCTTGATTTGCACGAATCGGATCTCATCGGATCCCTCGACCAAGACATCCTCAAAATGTTCGAGGGTGACCGCAATCACCCCCTGTCCGAAGTAGCACCTGAGGCAGAAATTGAAGGCGACGTGGGCCTGGTAGTGGAAGCGGCTCAGAGCATCAGACCCGGAATCGTCCGGAGGTGAGATCGACGGGAGTGAGTCGCCCACGCATGTCCCCCTTGAGGTTCCTGGCTCACGACGCTGTCGACGTCCAGAAGTTTAGGCGCTCTGGCTCGGGCGACCCCGACCCCCAGGTCTCCAGCATGGAGCTTGGAACTCGACGCGCGCCTGGCGTCACGATCCATGGCCTCCCCGGTCGTCGCCAGCGGTCGTCGTGGCCAGCGCCGCCACCTTGACCATGTACAGGGCGCAGATCAGGCGAGGCTCGCCCACCCCGGATCGTCTCGGGTGGCCCCCATCTCTCTATGAGGGATGGCAGCCGTCACGAAGGCTAGCCGACTACACTCCTTCGGGAGGCCCATCTGGCGGGTCGCCAGCAACGGACCAGAATGGGAACCGGATAAGGCACAAATGCTACGGCCGGCATCAGCGAAGACCGCCAGCATTGGCGTCACCCAAACTCAGCTTGCCATCGAGAAAAACCTTGGTTGGCTTTTCCGAGAACAACCAACGGAAGACTATGGAATCGACGCGCAGGTGGAGGTGGAAGAAGGCGGCGTCGTTGCAGGCAGGCTACTCGCCCTTCAGATAAAGAGCGGCTTGAGCTGGTTCAAAGAACCAGATGCCGGCGGCTGGTGGTTCCGGCCAAACGAAGCGCACGTTCAGTACTGGAGGAACCACTCTCTCCCCGTGGTCGTCGTCCTGTTCAACCCCGAGTCCGAGCGCTGCCATTGGCAACTCGTCAATCCGCACACCCTTGTAAGGACCTCCAGCGACGGGTGGAAAGTGTTGGTTCCCGAGGACCATGTTTTGGACGACACTGCCCGGGACGCCCTGCGGCAAGCTGCCGAGGGCGACCCATACATTCTGCGCGTCCGGGAGCTCGAATTGGCACGACCTTGGATGAAGCTGCTCGCCGAGGACAAGCGACTGGTCATCGACATCGAAGAATGGATCAACAAAACCTCAGGGCGCGGATCGATCACCCTGGGCATCGACAACGAGGACGGTAACAACCCCACTCCGCTCGCGACGTGGGGCGTCTTCCTAGGACTCGCGAGTTACGCTGAGACCGTCCCAAAACTCTTTCCCTGGGCGGACGTCAGCCTGCACGAGGAGACCTACGACGAGGCCGACCGCGAGCAGTACGAAGCAGAGTGCGTGTTCTACGACGAGGGCGATCGCATCGTTACGCAGAATTATGATGAGTGGGCTAATGGCCGACGTGTTACCGATTTGCGTCCCTACGCCAATGAAGCCGGTGAAGTCGACCGGTGGCGATTGGAGCTGACCCTCAATCAGCTTGGCAAGGCTTTCCTGATCGTCGACGAGTTCGCCACCGGGGGCGAGTGATCGGCTGATGCCCTATGACGCAACCCTGACATGCCGCCCTACCGACCGTCACCCCGCCGCTGACAAATCCGGTAGACGCCCGCGATCCATCTATCTACCCGCGGGTCGCCGGCTTGCTTCCAGCGGGACTTGTGATCCAGCATCTCTCACCATCTGCAGGATCGTGCTGGCGGCCGGCGGCCAGACCGTCACGAGGTCATCGATCGCAGAACCCGCAACCTCGCGTAGGCGGTCTAGTCAGGATCTTCGCTAGACCGTCGCCTGAATTCCTCAGCAATGCGGTCACGGTCCACTCCGCGGTCGCCGTCACCTCCCGATAATCGCGCGCCACCTGCTCGATCAGCCTCCTCCTTTCCGGCTGGGCGCCGAACCCCAAAAGGTAGTCCAGCGTCGCGTCTACTTCGTGCTGGTACCCCAGGCGGCGCAAGGCGATATCAGCGAGCATGAAGAAACAGCCAGATCGGACGCCGGGGCGGCTCGTATTGCGATTCACATTTGCCCTCCCACAGGCCTCGCGGTCCCAATGGAATCGACGGCTTCGATCCGACGGCCGCGTGATACAAGCTGTCCACCTAGCGAATCGCAGTCTCCGCCCAGATTCTGGCTTCCTCGCAGAGCGTTCGGAACAGGCGGAGCTCCCGGTGCGCCATATAGTCGCCGAGTATTTGCAACTCTTGCGCCGATCCGACAGCCAGGAAGGCGAAGCGTTCTCGCACCCTGCGGCAAATTGCATCGGTGTTCGCTTCGCGGCCGCGCGGAATGAGCGGTTGAACGTCGTCCCAATGGAAGTTGCCGGGAAGCACAGATTCGAGAAATCTGGCGGGATCGAATGGGCGCTGGCGGTCCGCCCAGCATTTTAGGACTGCCATCCGACGAACAAGTTCCTCCGAGAACGGTCGCCCGGCCCATAAGTACAAGTCGTAGGGATCTTTGCCACTTCCGCCAACTCTGCGATTACAGGCCATCAGCTTTTCTCCGATCATCTCGTAGGCGTCGAGCCCCCACAACTCTGGCAACGGCACATCAAGGTGGCGGAAATAGGGTTGCTCGGCAAGCCGGAGATGGCGTGGAACAAGAATTCCTGTTTCTCGATAGCTGATCTGCAGTTCAAATCGGCCGCCGCCATGGCCGTGGCGGTAGGTGATCGTCGCACTGAAGTTTCCATCTTGCGAGTAACGGAAGTCCTGGATCGCGAACTCGACCCCGTGGTACGGACTGCGCTCGCGCAACAGTTTTTCGATCTCGACTTCATAACCATTTCTTCGTTCCGCATCGAAGTCGATGTCTACCGAAAAGCGCCCAGTGCTTCCGAACACGCACTTGCGGAGAGCGGTCCCACCCTTGAACAGGAGCGGACCCGTGCCACCGGCTGCGAGAACCCCGGTCAATCCGCCTTCATTGAGAAGTGCCAGGGCATAAACGAGGACTATCTCCTGATCGGCAACGTCCGGAGTGATACGCTGACCGGCTGCAAACTGTCGGACGATCGCATTCGTAACCATCAACGCCCGACTTCGCCAAGCAGCCTCTCTCCGACGTTATCAATCACATTCCATGGTTTGATGACTGGCCCATCCGTGCCGTGGACACTTGCTTGTCCGAGAAGAATCCTGCGCCCAGGTCGCCGTGCGACAGCGGTCGCCAGTTCCGGAGGACCCTCGACTCCGAGGCGGGTCAAGATCGCTCCAAGTCGCCTCAAAGCAACGGTACCCCACGAAACCGAGCCTGCAATTTCGACTAAAGACTGCCAGTCCACTTTGGACTGGGCTCGCGCGACCACCCGAGCGAGCTCAACTGCGCCACCCATGCGAGAAGGAACCGCGGCGCCGTCGAGTAGCACCTTTTCAGTGCTGGCCATCTTTACGGACCAATCGCCAACCTTTGAGATCACCACCCCCTTGCCCGAAAAATCCCGGACGTGAATTAGCTGGATCGGAAACTGCTTCCAAGCGAGCGGCCGCGTGACACCCATCGGAACTGGGACTTGAATCAGTGCCGGTCGATCGGGAGTCAAACCCTGCTCGTATGCAGCAGACCGAAAACCGACGTAGTGAGGGCGCGACCACTGCGAAAGCGCGGGCCAAGGGTCGGGAGGAGCAAACCCTCCAGTTTCCGCAAGCAAGACCTCATACTGGCCATGTCCCATGCGCTTGAGCCAACCCTTGTGGGACAAACCGGACAGCAGACTCCATACGGTCGGCTCCGACCAATGGAACGTGGCAGTGATCTCCCTTGAGCTGACTGTTCGGCGGCGCTCAGCCTCGAGCCAGCCAATCAGCTCGGCCTCGCGACTGGAAAGGCTTCGGGGAACGTAGTCAGGGTCGAGTTTGGGCATGCGAAAAGCATATCAGTTCCTAGCTGTATTGGCTAGGATTCGCTATGCTATTTGCAGATGGGATAAGTTCCCCGATTAGGGCCATCTGGGTCGACCGCCCGCCAAGCGGCATTCAAAGAAGAGCTGGAGTTTAGTGATGGCGTTGGGAAACCAGCAAGTCGCGGGCTTCCGCGAATGAGCGAATTTCGTCGACGCTTAGCCCAAGCTGTTCGGAGAGCAGAATTCGATCGACTACTTCAGCTGCCTGTTGTTCCTTGCGGCCACGGACAAGTCGATCCAGGTTCGCGAACTCGGCGCCTAGCATCAAGCGGCTGGACGGATTAGGAACGACGATCGGTAGGCGTTTAGCGTCCGATGGCTCTATCTTTATTACGCCTCCACCATACGCCCGTCCCAGCAGCTCTACCGCAACCTGAGTCAGTGAGGACAAGAAGACAGCCGGCATTGACCCGTAGGTCTGTCCTCGCCTGAACGGCCTCTTCCACCTAACGTGGTGAAGCAGATTCGTGGCCACTAATCCACCCTTATTCGCTATCAGCCGGATTCGGTCTGCGCCCAGATAGGTCAGAAAAGCATCGGGCGGGAGTGGAACCTCAATTTGATACCAGGGCGACCGAACTCGACACTTGAAGGCGACGTTGGCCCCGTCCCTCTCCCCCTTCCTGATATAGACACCGACGGCCTGGCCGTTCAACTGTTCTGGCGGGATGCGGCATCTTAGGAGCCAGCCATTACCTCCAGAGGTACGCAGTCCCGCCCAGTCATCACGGGTGACGACCAGGGCCCTAATGTCGCGGGCTCCCGGGAGAATCGGGACGAGACTACGGCGTGAGAGCCTGTTTTCTCTAACCTCGCTATCGGATAGGACAAAGAACGGCTTGGCGCCCGTGACAATACCCAAACTCACGTGAGCTATTTCGCCTAGCGTGATGACATCGTCCCGCTGTTGGAGCCGCATTATCAATTGGTCTGCCTTGGCACACACCTCGTCGTCTGACCACCGTTTGCCCAGCTTGGCCGGGTTGAACCGAGAGGGTGGGAGAATCGCGGTCGAAGACAGGTCGTCAACCGAATTGACCCAAATATGACGCACGCCAATGGGACCAACATTGTCCGCAAGGAGAAGGAGAGCGTCCACCTCTGCTTCTCGAAATGCCGGGCGTGAGAAACGCACAACCGTCATAGACCGAAAAGTCCGGGCGAGAATGTCTCTGACAGGACCGGCGTAGTCCACTGTCAAGAATTCAGCCGGCAGAACCACCGCTAATCTTCCGTCGGCGTGGAGGAATGAAAGGGCATGAACCAGGTAGGGCGCCCAAAAGCTTGATCTCGCGTTTAGTACGACGCCCGCCGCACTCGCAGCGCGGAGCGCTCGCAAGCGCCTCCGTCCCGTGAACGAGTGATACCGCACCCACGGCGGATTGCTCAGAATCACGCTGACCTTCCCACCCACATCAGCTTCGCCTAAGCGAAAGGCATCCCCCTTTGTGATGGATGCGCGCGGCAATTGCGCGGCCTTACGTGCCGAGTACGCATTCACTTCGATCCCGATGAGCGCATTGGACGCGCGGGTAGCGCCAAGCTCCCCGAGCCTGCGGGCAGCCTGTGTCAAGAGGGCTCCTTCTCCGGCAGCCGGATCCAATATGCGGTCATTTGGATTCCGAATAGCCCAGTCGGCCATGAATGAAGCAAGGGAGGTCGGGGTGAAGTACGCGCCTCGCGACTTCCTCCTAGCTACTGTGCGTGCCACGTGCAACTTCCAATACCGTGTCGAGAACCTGCGCTAAGGACCTAGCCACCTCGCCGGAGAGGATCACGCCCAGCTCCATCCGAGAGCGCAGGCCTCCCGTCGTGAAGTTCGCACTTCCAAGGTAAGCCCGCTCTCCGTCGGCGATAGCACACTTGAAGTGAAACGTCTGAACTCCGATTTTGGTCTGCGAAAAGCTCAGCCATCCGGTCGCCCGAACTTTCGATGGCTCTCCTAAACGCCTAACCAACTCAGCCAGACATTGACCACTAGGCGTCAGCCCTCCTACCTCCCTCCCGATCAAGTCGATTAATACGCCTGCAGCCTTTCGACGGCTCAGTAGGTCTGCCAACTCATCCGTGGTTTCCTCATCCCAAAAGGGAGAAGCCAAGACGATCCGGTGATTGGCCGAAGCGATGCAGTCCACCAGCGCAGCCCTTAGGTCACGCGCCCTGGCATGGATTGCATCCTTTGCTGCCTTTGGTAATCCTGGTGGCAGCCCTGCCGCGAGCGCGACGCCATTCGGCCGTGCGCGCGCGCGCAGTCCTTCACGAACGCCCTGTCGATAACCCTCAGTCGATCGGAAGGCCCCAGCTGAGAACTCGATTCGACCTGACGTTTGACTCAGAACTCCCAGTACGCTCAGAGCATGGATTGCCGCCGATAACTCGTCCTCAGTTGGACGCCTTCCGACGGTGATGCCCCTCAGCGCCTCGCGATTCATTGCGCAGCTGGTCGAATAACCCGCAAAGTGAGTTTCCATGGCGTCGAGCAGCCAGGACAATTTGACGAGCGCGTCGCGATAGACGCTACCAGTAGCCACTAATCTGGGTGTCGATGGCAGGATCGACCCATGGTGCATGGCCGCCCTGAATGAACGAGCGCGAGAGCCCGTGATTGAAGACCCTGCAGCAGATTTCCGGGGCGTGCAAGCATCCATGGCAGGCCCCGCGTCGGTCAAGACAGTCAGGATCGTAAAGACACGCCAAACCCTCTTCAGGAAGTGTCGTTAAGAGCTCGAGCAGGTGGTCTCTAATGACGGTTTCCATATTGCCGAGCCTCGTAGCGGCCGCATTGGAATAGACGACGACGCCTAGCAACGGGAGGAACAAATATTCACCCACGCTCGTGCGGTCCAAACCGGCAAGACGGCTGACCACACGCATGGCCGCGTGCGATAAGGAGTGGATCAAACCAAATACGTACCGATGGACTCTCGTGTCCCAGATTCGGTCGTAGTAGCGGTCGACCCCTTCCAGGGCCGTCGTTATCCGGGAGACTGCAGGCTGACTCTCGTCGCCAAGTGCGACACCATTACGGCCGAGCCACTCGACAACACGCTTAGGGTCGAAGGCCAGAAATATTCCTTCGTGCTCACCCTCCCGCGCCAAGAACGGGATCGTTCCGGCCAAGTCGGCACGGCCAAGCCGGCGCGCGGCAGTACGGTCCAACGGATAAAAGGGCCTCAGTTGCGTGGGAAGGCCAGTGGCACCGAGCGACTCCTCATCGTAAGTCTCATTGAAAGTCCGCCTCGTGTAGCCAAAGGTCGCCGTTATGATTGGCAGGTCGTCGACTAGGGCAATGCGTCGAATTCCAAGTCTTTTTTGTTGTTCAACTATTTCGTCCACGACTAGAGTCGACGCGCTATCGGAGGTGTTTATCACCTCTCCCGCGTCGCGTACAGAAACGCTCTGCTTAAAAGCCAGGCTCTCTTCGAGCGATCGGAGCACAATTTCGGGCGCGTTAACCAAACCATGAGCCGCTTTTGGCACCTTCTTTGGATCCCTGGTAGCTGCGTCAACCAACTGTGCGCCGAGTCGATCGACATCGTTTTGGTCCCCACGGGCTTCGGCCTCGGCCATGCGACGCACGAGCTCGCCCAGTCTCGATGTCACTGTCTGACCGCCAGGGCGCCTGTCTGCCGGCAATAAAGACCGGAGCAGCTCAGTCTCGTCGTCTGCGCGCGTAATGACCTCTGGACGGTCGAGACGGAGGATGGTGAGCGTATGGGGATAGTAGGCGTCATTCGCCCGATAATTGGCCAAGCGCATGACGACCCGTGCCACGGGGGTGTTACCGTTTTTCTCGTCACGCGGTTCACCGAACGTGCCCTCGAGTTCTTTCGCGCACGCGGGGCAGCGCGCGGTTAGACGCTGAGCGATTATTCCTTTACACGTTCGACAGCTAACGGTCATGTCTCGGGCACGCTCACTTCTGGCCGGCAGCTCCGGCACACCTTTATCGCCACACGCCTGACAGCGCAGGGGTTGAGCGCTGATCCGGTACTTGCCGTCATCATCCTTGGGCATTTGCGGTAGCCACTCGTTTACCGGGACGAGCTCGCCACATCCATGGACGAAGACCTGACCAAACTGCCTTAGGGTTCTCGTCCCGCAGGAAGGGCAATCGAGACGGTGCGGGTCGTTTCCGGCCAACTGAGATCGCTTACGGAAGACAAGTCGAGCACACACACGGCAAATGAGGGCGGTATCCAAGACCCTAGCCGCTATTCCAATAGGCTCACCAACTGTGATGCGGTCCGGCCGTGTCATCGGATCTGGGAATTTGGGCGAAACGACTCCTCCCTTTGCCCTCCAGCGGTCGAGATATCCGGCCACTTCCTGTCGAACCATCACGGCCTTCTTGTCCGACCATGCAGAAAGGAGCCGGACGTTCGTGAGCTGGACAATTGCAGCCCCTTCTTCCCAGTCCACGGTTCGGTCCGGCAGGTAGTTAAAGAGCAGCTGACCCACGCCGCGCTCCATGAACAAGGGGCGCTGCTCGTCGCGCTCTTCCCGTCCAGCGAGGTCAGGCACGAAGCAAGGCCTTAAGGATCGAGGTATCCGAATGATCTTCCGCCATAATCAGGGCCGGTTCATCGACGTCGCGAAGGCTCCGCATTGTTCCCAAATAGCGGTTGAGGAGGGTTCCCCTCGGGTCGCGGGCCGGAGGACCATCCACGATTCGACTGTACGTATTTCGGGTTACTCGGTCGACGGCAGCGGAGTAGGCATCACGTGATGGAGCCTGATCCGCACCTAGCGCATCTTGTATCCAATTGACGACCGCATCAGCCAAAAGAGCGGTCGCTCCGGGCTCTCCAATCGCTCTCTGGACCTTTTCAACAGTTTCCAGGCGCCGATGCATTTGCGCCGCAGCTACCGCCATTAGATAACCTGCGACCAATCCCGGCACGGTGCGATCGAGTGCGGGCACCGGCCAGCGTGTGACCGCCGACGGGTCAACGAGTCGGTCAAGGTACTCGTGGAACTTAGCGAACCGCTCGAAGATACTTCGATCGCGCTCGGATTGGGGCGTGGCCACAAAGACCGATAAGCCTGGAAACTTGCGACCCACCCTAGCTGAGGTCTGGATGTACTCAGCTACAAGTCGGGTGAACCCGGCAAAAACGATGCAGTTGAACCGATCAACGTCGACGCCGTGGCCAATAATGTTGGTCGTTACCAGGCCCCGAACGCGCTCGTCGGACGGGGCCGTGGGATCGGCACTCTCGATGCCTTCCATGGCCGCGACCATGTCGCCCATATCAACGCTGCTGTTGAAGGTTTCGATCCTTAACTCAGCAGCCATTGGATATGCGTCTGCGAGCTCCCGCTTGACGCGCGATTCGATCGCTTCTGCGACCTGATCGCTGCCTTTGCGCGTGAGCACGTAGGTGAGTATTAGATCGTAGTAGTAGAGGATCAGCTCAAATTCCTGAGCCGAAATGCTTGGCAACCCGTACCGAGCGCAGGCGCTAGCCAAGTTCGCTGCCACCAGGTCGCGGGCTGCTTGTAACTCCTGGTACAAGAGCGACAAGGTTCTGGTCACTGCTGGCGTGTGTTTGCGCCCAACACCAAGCACACCCACGAATATCCGCCCGATGTGCTCGCGATCTAGGGTGTAGTAAAAGGATTCAAACGCCTCAGGCCCTGGGGCTGGGAACTGACGCGCGTGCCTCAGATACAGCTGTTCAGCCTGGTCTTCAAAACGCGCGATGGTCGCAGTCGCCCCAACAATTTTCCAGGGCTTGGAACCTAGGCTATCCGCCAGCTTAAGGATGGTCGTCTCGTAATGGGAGTCGAACGTGCCGAGCTCTTCGCTTAATAGATGTAATTCATCCTGGACGAGAAGAGCTGGACTTGGATCTTTGAATGGGCCATAAAGCAACGGTGCTTCGCCGCAGCGATCCGGCCTAGGCATGGGAGCGTCACGTGTGGCTTTGGCCCCGGAGCAACGCGCATGATTGATGTCGAGAAACGAGGCGCCATGCAGCGTGCAGACGACATCGAATCGACCAAAGAGATTCGCGAACCGTTGCTGTTGTCCGAGTTGAGCGAGCTTATCAACTGTCGAAACCACTACGGTCGGGAGGTATTGATAGATGTCGTAGTCGATGATGTAGACGGGAAGCCTCGACGTTCCGCCCGGGCAGCTCTTATTGGTACACCGATGTTCCAATAGGCGCAGCTCCGAGTCATAAGCGGCGCTGACGTCGCTGTCACAGAATGGACAATGCAAAATCCGCAGGGCCCTCGCGTCCACTCCATGTTTTGAATAGCGCTCGTGCAGCTCTTCGTCGATGCTGTTGGGCGTCTGAGTGCCTCCGACAAAATACCCCAACGAGAATCGGGCTCCGCCTAGCTTTTCACGGTGCCGAATCAGCTCTGCGGCCGCTAGGGCCTTCGCCGTCCGCTGTAATTGTTGAAACGCTAGTAACCGCAGCGGGAACCTGATGAATGCCGTTACCCCAAGGGTTTTTCCTCGGAGTCGGTCGAAGAATGCCTGCCACAGGATCAGAGCAAGGAACGCCTCCGTCTTGCCCCCACCAGCCGCAAACCATAGAACGTCGACGCGATCATCGCCATCACGCTGCAGCTCCGGATACTCACGGGCTGCCAGGATCGGCAACTGCTGAACAATGAAGACTATTTGGAACAGTCGCCATTCTGTGTATGGATGCCGCGATCTCTGAGCAACTCTCCCCATTGCCTCGTTCATCCAGAGGAAAGCCTGACGAACAAACGGATATCCGGCGTTTTCGAGGAGGTCGACACCCCGCTCAAACCCGTTGATCTCATCGTCCCGAAAGCGCTGCCGATCGCGAGCCGCCTCGCGCTGCTGCGGACCTGATAGCGACATCACCTTCGGCTCCCAGGCATCCTGGTCGTAGGATCGCATCGCTTTGGCGATCCGTCTCAAGACAGGAATGGGGTCGGTAGTCAGAATGCCAAAGTTAGGCGTTGCGTCCGGTATTTCGCGAGGCTCCAGCCGTCCCAGCTCGCTCGTCGGAATCGAATTGGTTCTTAGAGTGAGCAGATCCTTTTGACGGCTCTGCTCGGCGTGACAGTTGATGCCGGTCGCGGGCATGCGGAGGTCATACCGATAGCTTTCCTCGAGCTCACGAAAGCGACCATCGCGATGGGCACTTGTCGGCATAGTCGCGGAGATTTGGACGGCATACAGGTTCGGATCGAAGAACATCGCCGACCTCGTGTCCCTGGGCGGAGTGCGGTTGATTAGACGCAACGAGATCCGTCCGCAGCCGGGGTAGGTGGGGTCAGCCATTAAGCGGATATCAATAAACGCTTCCCAGTCATCGTGCCTTGGCGTTGGTCGGAGCGCCCCAAGCCAACCTCCAAAGTCTCCCTCGAATTCCGACTGCGGAACTCTGAGGGACTGACCACCAGGGAACAGGTCGTTTCGCCTCGAAAGAGAGACTTTGACCGCTTGCCGCAGCGAGTCGCTGATATCAATTGAGAGTCGTCGGCTGGATTGCAAGGGATTGAGATCAATTTGCTGCGCCCATGGCCCGACGTCTACCCGAGACCAGACAGGGATGACGACCATGAGTCTCTCGGTCGACTCAGCGCCCCGTGGTGGTCGATCCCAACGACCGTAGCGCTCTTGCTCGTCTTTCGTGGGCACTATCCGAGTGAAAACCGACAGTTCGATCGCGATTTCTATGGACGTGGCAGCCAACGCCTCTAGCGGACTAAGCCATTCGAAGCCCATTGAAGTTTGCTCATGCGGACTGTCTTGGGGAAGGTCCTCGGATTCCGCTTCATCCGGGTCGGTGTCATGAATGGGCCGAGGCGTCAGGAATCCCGACAGCACCTGATCAACCGGGCGGACATTTACTAGGCGGAGGCTTGTTTCATCCTTGCCCATGGCTCGGAGCTGGAAATGGGAAGCCCAGCCACGAGCAAAAGCCAGACAGTTTCTGTAATCAGGTTCCATCGTCATGCTGAACATCGTCAACGACTGCAATTCGCGTTCCTTCAATCAACTCGCGCACGGTCATCCCCCATACCGCCTGCACGCGCGAGAGGGTAACTGCGTCGAGCCTGTGGGTCGCCGCACCGCGCATCAGCCTAACGAGATCGCGCCCGGCCTTTCGATGGAGCACACGCAGGCGTCGAATCGCGGCATAAGTCTCACGCTGCTCTTGCTCCGGCAAGGTGAGGCCAATAACTTCTCCCAGCACCCTAAAATGCTCCCACTTATCAGGCACCGCGTCCTGGTCCCCTCTGCCTCGCAACCAAGCCCGGACCGTCTGATAGTCAACATAGACCCCCCTCTCCCGGAGGTCTCTGAATACAGCGATGATCTTCAATTTGCGCGCTCGGGCAATGGCCTGCACGGTGCTTGACCAAGTCGCCCTTTCAGCAGCTTGCGTTGCCAAGATTCCGGCATCGAGAGACGCGATGAGTCGTTCCGAGAACTGGCTCGCGTCCCCCGTAAGAACCACCTCGTCACCGGGCTCGAGGTCTTTGGCTGAGGTGATTTTCAAGCGACCCATGCCGGGGTTGACGAGATCGAATCGCTTGGCCGAGTCGCATTCCTCGACGGTTCCATCGGTGAAGAACACGATCGCTCGATTGCGGCCGACCAATGTCGGCTGCCGGCTCAAACTGCTGTCAGCTCCCGGTGGAGCAACTTCCGCGTAGTCGATTCCAATCCGGACCGACGAGCCCGCCGGCGCAGCAGCGCGGGCGTCTGCGGCAGCTCGAAGACTCGGCAACGGAGAATTCTCCACATGTGCCGCGCCCAGCCAGCCATTCATCCGGTCAGCAATGCCAACCATTGCCCGCGCCTCAATGGGATCCATTACCAGGGCCGCTCGCTTCGTCCTGCTCATCAGAATTGCATCGATCGTTGGGGCGCCCCAAAAACCATTAAGGACCAGCAGTCCAGGGGCAATTGGAACGCCCCTCACGTCGCTTATGATCGTGAGCCCTAGCGAGCTGAGCTCCATCGCATTCAAGCCCCACTTCGACGCAATGTAGTCCTGTAGCGCCAGAACGGACGCCTTCGGACGGACGACCACTACTGCTGAGTCGGAGCCGGAGAGGTTCAAGTACGAATCGACAGCTGAGTAAATGGCTTCCAGGCGCTCCGCTATTCGGGCACGGTCCTTAGCCGTCTGGTCCAACAAGTTCCGAAAAGCTGTGAACAACTCAGCCTCGCCGTGTCCCGCCATGGCGCTTTGTTCCAGCGCCATGAGAAAGCGGCGAGCAGCTGGCTCATCGTCGAGAAGCGGTGAAAGACTTTGCTGAACGCGCCACCACGCACTGACACCCAAATCAACTAGTCGATCGACTGTGGGGGAGAATCCTCGGAGCTCGAGTAGACCAAACTGAAAAACCTTCTCACTTTGCGGTCGCTCTTTGCATACGACCATAACGTCGACTCGCGGTGCGTCTGGGCAGCGCCCAACCGAAATGACCTTGCCTTGATTCGGCAACTCCTGAACGTCCAGGGCAACGGCGTCCGAAGGTGTTGATGCGACCACCAGAGTTGGGCGGTGCCAGCCCCTGATCTGAATCGCGCCACGGATCGACTCCAAAAGGCGAGCTCCCCGCACCCCCTGCACATTGACGATCAGCAGGTCCGACTCGGCGAGACGCGTGCACGCTGCAGGCGTAAGACGGCGTCCCGGGATCAGCAGGCTCGGCCGTGGTGGGCTCTCCGTTAGCTGACGGGAAGAGCCCACGGCGTACTTTCCCAACACGGGCCGCCGACCCCGCTGAAGAAATCCATCGGCCCCGACCTGGTCGACTGCGAGGTATGCCATTGCGGGAAGGGGAGTTCCTGCGAGCTCCGCCTCGTGGTTGGTGAACCCTTGCTCCCAATCCGGATGTTTGAAGTCCGATGGGAGGTCTGTTCGGGACTGATTGCGGAATGCTCTCGCCCGGTATCTTGCGCGATGGGCTTCAGCCGGATCGCAGAACGGAGCCTTAGCTACCTGATGGTCTGCTGGTGTAAATGGAATGACCGCAAGGGTGGCGTTCAGCCCCAGTTCCGGCACCCTATCCGCCCACACCGTATGCAGAAGGAACGGCAATAGACCCAGGAGGTCAAACGACTGCCACATTCCTTGTGCCAACACGACAGTGTGTTCCCGCAGCGCCGCCCTCAGGGGAGTCAGAAGCAGCTCCAACGGGCCAATTTCAGCAGGAATGGCCGCAATAGGTACGATGCCCCCTTCAACCGAAAGAAGCCCCGCGCTTCCTAGAGTTCCGGGTGACGCCTGGAGTGTGACCTGCTGGCCGATTGGATCCCCTCGAAAGTGATTCTAAGTTGGCGGTCGTGACAGCTGTCTGTCGCGCCGGCAAGCGCCGCAGCATCGCATTGGCGGCCCTCCCGTTGGGGTGGGACCTGCTCGTTGCGATCGCAAACGACTAGGTTGTTCAGAAGGCGCCAACCGAACCTGAACGAACAACCTGGGACTCACGCCGCAGCGAGCTCGCGGTTTGCCCGGGCAGGAACGCCTTCAGATGCAAGCTTCCTCGCCTCCCTCCAGATCGCCGAAGCCTCGAGTCCAATGAGATCAGCCAGGTAGCGCGCCCGAGCGCTTGCGAGAAACAGGCCGGCTTGTCCTGCGTATGGCGCTCGACGCGTCCGCCTCGCTGGTCCGGGGCCATCGTGGCTGAAGGCGAGTCCGAGGTAGTCCGCCACGGCCAGCCGGAAGATGGCCAGGATCAGATCCCGGGCGCCCTCGCTGCGCGGGTCCATCCCTCAGCTCGCCTCCAGTAAGCCAGGCAACTCCGACGGCACAGTCGCTTGGCTTAACGCGCGTCCGATCTTCCACGCAGTCCGTGGGCGCACGGCCTGCCCACGAAGCAGCGCGGCAACGGTTGGACGGGACACCTTTGCCTGCCGCGCGAGCTCCGACAAGCTCCAGCCTCGAGCCACGCAGGCCGCCTTCAGCCGATCCCGGTCGATCAGCACGACGAGGTCACTCCGGT
Organism: Candidatus Dormiibacterota bacterium; assembly: GCA_030948325.1. The sequence continues at coordinate 630 of JALZAL010000301.1, read as the reverse complement.
CGGGGGTCAGAGTTTGGCCCCGGTCGACCACCGCAGGAAGGCGACTCATGCTCCCTGTCCCCCGCCAGGACGGCGCTCCCACCATCGTGGCTTCCCAATGCAGTCCTCGACGCGCCGCGAAGATCGTGGTCTGCCGGCCATGAAGGGGAGGGCGATCCGAGGGGTCGAGCGCTCAACCCCCCGCCAGACGTTGGCCAGAGATCCGAATGTGCCAAGGCGAGCGGTCGTTGTTGTCCATACCCGGCAGCACTCCCGACCCCTCGGCAGCACGCTGAAGGCGACGCGAACGACCTGCTCCTCTCGTTGATCGCTGGGCACCACCACGAGAACCTGGTTCTGGGAGGCACTCGGCCGGTCAACAAAGTACGAGATGTATGCTCCGAGCTTGAGCCGAAGGCGTTTGGCCAACTCGCTCCCACGATCCCACTCCAGATGGAGCAGGACCTCTCGATCGGCGGTCAGGAATCTACCCCAGCCGTCGGCGATCGGGCCACGCTCCTCCTCTTCGGCGTAACCGCGACGCACGCCCTGCTCCCCGACCCAGTGGTAGAGACCCTGGTCCGGCAGCTCTCGGGATGCCGTAGCCAGGTCGACGAAGAATTGACTCGCTTGCAGGTCGTGGACGAGGTG
>JALZAL010000264.1 GCA_030948325.1 Candidatus Dormiibacterota bacterium | reverse complement strand
GCTGCGGCGCGTCGCGAGCTCGCCGGAAAGTAGCCCGCGGTGGCTACAGCCTCGGCGTCATCGCGTTGGCCATCATTGGATTAGCGGCCCAAGGTGTTCGTGCAGCGAAGGTCAAGGGATCATTCGATTGCTTAGGACGTCAATCATCGGGCCCTGCCGATTCGGCGAGGAGCTCCCGCACCCTGGGGATGACCTTCGTCCCATAAAGTTCGATGTTTCTCATTACGGAATCAGGGGACAGGCCCGGCATGCCGAATTTCAGATCGAAGCGGTTCGCACCGAGCGTCGCGAGATTTGCGGCGATCTTCTGGGCGACCGTTTCAGGTGAGCCGATAAACAGGGCGCCCTGCGGCCCGACCTCGAACCTGAACGATTCCAGGGTCGGGATTGCGAATCCCCGCACCTTGCTCATCTTGGTGATGATCTGCAGCCAGCGCGGCCAGAACTCTTCGAGAGCCTTCTCATCCGTGTCAGCGACGTGACCCGGCGAGTGGACGCCAATGGGCAGCGGCTCCCGGCCGAACTTTTCGAGCGCCTGCAGAAACAGCCGAGAGAATGGCCGGAATCGCGCCGGCGACCCGCCGATGATCGCGAGCATCAGCGAGAAACCATAGTGCGCGGCGCGGACGACCGACTGCGGGCTTCCGCCCACCCCGATCCACGTTCGGAACGGGCCGGCTTCCATGTACGGCACGACATCCTGCTTGTTGAGCGAGGGCCGCAGGTTGCCCTGCCAGGTGACCGGTCCGCCTTTCAGGAGCTCGGCAAACAGGTTGATCTTCTCCTCGAACAGCTCCTCGTAGTTGGCAAGGTCATAGCCGAAGAGCGGGAATGAGTCGATGCTCGAACCTCGGCCCAGGACGACTTCGGCGCGACCGCTGGAGATGGCTTGAGCGTCGAAAAGCGTTGGAACACCCTGACCGGATCGTCCGAGCTCAACACCGTGACCGCCGACCCGAGGTGCATGCGCTCAGTGCGCGCCGCGATTGCAGCCAGCACCACGTCAGCGGCGGGCATGGGGAAGTCGTCGGTGTGGTGCTCGCCGATTCCAAAGAAGTCAACTCCGACCTGCTCGGCTAGAACACCCTCTTCGACGACGTTGCGGATCGTCTGCGCGTGCGAAAGCGGATGGTCCTCCGCGTCGTGTTCGTGATCGCCAAACGTGTCGAGCCCAAGCACAAGGGGAAAGCGGGTCGACCCGCCCGTGGTCTCGCGCGCGTTTTCCGCGGTCGAGGTCGTCATGACTGCACCGTCGCCGGGTGCGCAGCTCGCTCGAATTCGGATCGGGTGAGAACTGCGCCGAACACCGGTCCGCCCGGTTGCAGAACCCGGCCTGCCCTCAGGCTGCCAATCAAAACGGGGTCGTAGCCGATGCGGTCGATGACACCTGCGACCAAACTCGCCGCATCGGGATCGTCCCCGGCTACGCCGATCGCATGGCGGTCGAGCGAGCCGGTCGGTCGACGGCCGTCCTCGAGGTCCTGATAGGCGATCTGGTTCAGAGACTTGATGACGGTGGAGTGCATGAGCCGCCGTTGAACGACCTCGCTGCTCGAAAGCGGCTGATCCTGAAACATAGGCACCACTCCGTCCGCAGGCGCCCAGTAGTTCATAGCGTCGACCACAAGCTTGCTGGCCAACAGGGCGGGGTCGAGAGCCGGGAACCTGTGGAGCGGTATCGACAAAACCACCATGTCCGCGGTACGGACGGCATCTGCGGCCCAGCGCGCCTCCACCCCCGGCATCACCACCTGCGTGATGAGCTCGAGGTTTTCGGGGCTCCCAGAAGTGGCGATTGCCACCTCGAACCCGGCATCAAGCGCAATCTTCGCGATGACCGGACCAACGTGGCCCGCTCCGAGGACCGCGATGCGCCGCACCGACGACGGGATCATCGAGCCGCTCACCTTCGAGGGTCCTCGGCCCGGCCAGCGAGGTACGGGTGGAGGTGGTTCCGCAGCGATCGCAGGATGTTGGCTAGCGCTGCGCACTGCGCAGGCGTCAACGCATCGGCGAAATGCCGCTTGATCGACCTCATGTGAGGCGCGGTCGCCCGCCGGAAGGCGCGCGCCCCCTCGGCGGTCAAGGAAACCTCGGCTCCGCGGGTGTCGATGGCGCAGTCGTCCCGCCTGATCAGCCGCCGCCTCTCCATCCGTGCGAGGTGATGGGACAACCGGCTCCGCTCCCAATCGATCGTCCGGGCGAGCTCAGAGGATCGCAGTCGATTGCCATGGGCCTCGCTCAAGGCAAGGAGGACCTGGTAATCGGCGGGGGACAGGCCCGTTTCCTGCAGCTCGGCGCCTAGGACTCTCCGAAGCTCTCCGGTAGTGTCCAGGAGCGCCCGCCATGTGGCCAGCTCCGCGGAGGTCATGCTCCGTCTAACCCCCGGGCGATTGCCTGGATCGTCCCTGCTTACGGCTTGAGCTGTTGACATGTCAGCGATCTTACCCAACTGATTGATGCATCAATCAATTCTCGGCGGTGGACGAGCTCGCGAGCCGGACCTCCGCGAACCCGGCGTTGGTGGCGTGGTCCCGGTCGATCAAGAACCTGATTCATGTAGTACTGCTGGCGACGCCAGTGGCTGAAGCTGCCCTCAAGTCGCCGGGCGAGACATCGAATCGAGCTCAAAATGCTCGAAATCGATCTCGGTGGACGAGGCCGCGTAGATTTCGGGACCGTGAGGCCCCGGGTTCAAATCCCGGGCCCCCGACCAATTTCTGAATACGATCCCGACGTCACGGCTCATGCAGCGATGGCGATGGATCACAGCTGGATCACAATTTCCCCAGGGGGGGGTACACCAGATGTCTCGCGCAAGCCCTCGTGGCCGCCGCGGCATCGTTCGCGACTTGACGCTTGCGTGAGGTTTTCCGCGAGCGAAACCAACCTCCTACGGCAGATCTCGTTTACCTCCAGTGAGCGACTAGGGTCGGGTGAGTTTGAGCTTCGAACTACGATCGTGATGCTGCGGATCGCGTTACGGAAATTACGGCCCTAGCAGGCGGAGCGAAACTACCTTTCGCGCTTAAATCAGGGAGTCAAGTGGACAGAGTCCTAGACCTGACGTGTAACAACGAGCAATGCGGCGAAGGTCAACGCGATCGCACCGAAGACGCCGCCGAATAGTCGCCAGTACGCAGTCTTTGGCGCAGCGAACCACGGATCAACGACCCTGTAGAGGCGCGGGCGACTTGCGGTACATCTCGGAATACCGGTGGGCAAGCCTTGACGCGACGTGGCCCAGATCGAGCCTGAAGAGCGCGATGAATAGGAAATCCGACCACGGCGAAAGCCAAGGCCACCCGGATTAATGGAGGATCCACGCCCCTGCGGGTCGACCCGTCAGGCGGGCTCGACCTCCGCCCGCTGCATGTACCACTCGCGATATTCAGAACAGCAGCCCGTTTCATCGAGACGCAGCAGGAAGGCGTTTCCCCATTCACTGTGCAGCGACCGATCTTCGTTGAAGTAGCGCGTGGTGCCAGACGCGAAGACTTGGTCGCCGACGACCAGCTGGGGACTGTACGCGCCCTCAAACGTCTTCGGCATCTGGACGTGCAGCCATTCGTCAACGATTGCCTGGCGCCCGCGCAAGCCGTCGTCAAATGGGTTCGCGTAGTAAACGGCGTCCACGGTGAACAGGTCGCCGATCATCGCCGGATCGTTTGCGCGCCACGCTGCAACGTACCGGTCCAGCCAGCCCTGGGCGTCGGCTAGTGCCATGACCTACATTGTGGCGTCCCTCACTCACGCTCGCGCGCTGCGCCTGCTCGGGTCGGCCGTCTAAGCCCGCGCGCCGAACGCCTACACGCGCTCCCTGAAACTCAGCCGTTCTGCGGACCGTGGATCTTCCAGCGTCCGCAGCCGCTCCCGTTCCACCGCCATGTCCTCTCGCTGCAGCTGTTCGAACATCGGATGGGAGAGGCCCGTCGCCTGGCGCGCGCCGCCGTGCGTATACGACCAGGAACATGGCTTGGCCTTGAGGTGAGCGTTGAAGGCAGTCAGCGGCATCTGTCCGGCCAGGGCTCGATGAGGTCGTTGCTGGTTGTAGTAGGTGCGGAAAGCGTCGAGCTGCAGCTGCAGGTGAGCCAGTGTCGCGTGCGCGGCTTGTTTGATGAGGAACCGCTTGAGTGTCTGGTGGAAGCGCTCGACCTTGCCGCAAGTCTGGGGGTGATAGGGCGTGGAGTGGATGCAGCGGATGCCCAGGTTCTCGAGTTCCGTCTCGATAATTACCTTGCCCCGTCGCGACTCGCCGCTGAAGACCGCGGCGTTGTCGCTCAGCCAGGCCGCCGGAAAGCCGTAGGCCTGCGCCGCTTCATGGGAGGTTTGAACTACGTCGGCGGCTTTGATGGTCGGGAAGCTGACCGAAGCTAGGACTAGGCGCGAGTGGTCGTCGATTAGGTTGAGGATCTCGACTTCGGTGCCGTCGCTGAGCAACCAGTGGGTGGCGTCGGCCTGCCGCATCTCGTTGGGCAGCTCAGCCTCAAAACGCTTGAATGAGGAGCGCGGTCGAGAAAGTGCCCGCGCCTACGCCAGGCAATGCGCTCAGATCCCACTCGAGCGGCCCTGAGCAAACGGACTCGAAGTCGATCAACAAGTACCCAGTCTCGCTGACCAGTAAGTTGCCGCGATGAGGATCTCCGTGAAGGGTGAGGCATTCAAGCTTGGTGTCGCGGAGCACGGAGCTGATCCTCAAGTACTGACCGCGCAGAAACGCAAGCTCAGAGGTCGGAATTGAAGAGAGCGTTGTTTCGTCGAACAGGATTCTTGAGACGCGCCTCACCTGGCGATCCAGGAAGGAGGGGAAGGTTTCAGGGTAGCCTTCCAGCGCCTCGTGGACTTCCGCCACGGCCTGCCCCGCAGCCCGAGTTGAAACAAGTGCGCTTGGATCGTGATGCTGATGACGCCAAAAAGTCATCGCGTAGCCGCCCTGGAAGTGCCGGCCCGGCGGCAGCTCTTGGGTTGGGTCAACCACAGGAGCGCCGGCGCGTACAAGGTGGCGCGCGATTTCAAGCTCGGTGGCCAACCTGCGCTGACCGTGGTCTCCAACGGAGGCGCGCGGCAGATTTTCGCCACCACCGGTGACGGGGCAAGGTGAACTACAAGATTGTTGACGTCATGCAACACCCGCGCCCGTTCGGTCGCAATGCCGTGCCGCCGCGCAATCTCTTGCGCCGCGCCCACCGCAGGTCTGCCCGAGCACCCGTTGCTGAAATCCTGTGCGCCATCGCTCTGATCGAGCACGGTGCGTCGCATCAGTCCCGGCCGCATCGAGGACATCCCCATTTCGCACCCCCAAAATCCGAACTTGAGCGGCGCGGCGGCTAGGACCGCCTTTATTTGCGCGTCGGGGTGATCATGGCTGCCACCTCGAATCGGCTCCGAAGTGCAAGCTTGCCCAGGATGTTGCTCACGTGATGCTCGGCAGTCTTTGGGGAGATGAATAGCTTCTCGGCGATCTGAGCGTTGGTCAAACCCTGGCCGATGAGCTGCACTATCTCCCGCTCGCGCCGGGTGAGCGGCGCCAGTGGGTCCGCCGCAGGGCGGGGACTGTATGACACCGCCACCCCAATGCGTTTGAGGAGGGTCGCGCAGACTTCGGCCTCAGGCGCGTCCAGCCTCTCATAGATCGCCAGCGCGGTCCGCGCCTCTGTGACTGCAGCGGCGGAATCGGAATCCGCCAGCAGCCGAGCAAGCGCCAGATGAAGAGCTCCCTTGATCAGGAGGTTCTCGATCGACGCGACGACCTGCAATCCCGCCTCGAGCGCGGCGACCGCAGGGCCGAGCTTTCCCGCGGCAGACAGCACGTTGCCCATCGCCAACGCGGCCTCGCCCATCAGCACCGGTGATCGCGTCTCGCGCGCTAGGCGGTCGGCGTTCCCGGCCGCGCGGCCGGCGGCATCGGTGTCACCGCGCGCGATCTCGGCATTCGCAAGCAATGCCATCAGCGGCACCGCTCTAACTCGGTCTTCGCCGATCTGCCGGAGCGCTTGCTTCAACGAAGAGACGGCATGCTCGAACTCACCCCGGACGTAGTGCAGCTTCGCCCGCGTCGGGATCGCCTCCCACCGGTCGCCGCAAGCGGCGAGCAGCTGTTCCGCTTCCTGCAGACGGCCCTGCCGCAAGCGGAGGTCGGCCAGCGAAGCCCGTGCCATCGCACGCTGCAGATAGAAACCGTTCCGACCAGCGGTCAGGCTCAGGGTCAGCGCGGCCTCAGCGTCACCCCAGCGACCGACCTGGCAGAGAAGGTTGCCGTACACAGCCTGGCAGTGCGCAAACAGAATCGAGGTTTGCTGGTCGTTCGTCGATATCCCGGCCTCCTCCAGCACCCGGAGCCAGGCGTCGGCTCGGGCCACGTCACCAACTCGGTCGCAGGCGGTCAGGGTGCAGCACGAAACCTGACCGGCGGCGAAGGAATGGACCTCGCCGCTGCTGAGGATCGCCATCGCCTCATCGATCAGCTCCATGCCTTCGTTGATACGTCCAAGCGTGACAAGGGCCAGCCCCTGGTCCGCGAGCGCCTTGCATTCGAGGTCGAGATCGTCGAACTTGCGCGCCAGCTTGACGGCCTCGGCCGCCTTGGTGGCAAGGGCACCCACGTCCGTGATCGAACAGCCGACGAGACCGAGCTCGACCCAGCCGCGCTCAACGCATTCTCCTTCGTCCGCCAGCATGGTGCGGCCGCGCGCGAACCATCCCCGCGCCGCGGCATGGTTGTTGAGCCCTTCGAAGTAAATTCGCCCAACGGCGGCCGCCGCAAGCGCGGCACGGCGGTTGCGCCCCTGATGCCTGAGCCCTCGGTAAGCCGCCTGCGCGGTCGCAAGCCCAGCGTCGAAGTCATGAATCATGTATTCGAGGAACGCCGCCTCGAGCTGGAGGTCTGGATCCCGCTCGCGGTCGAACCTATCGAGCAGCTCGCGTCGCCGCTTCTGCAGGTCTGGCGCCCTCAAGGAAGCTCGGAGACCCGCGTTTGCTGTGGGTTCGCGTTTGAGGGGGAGTGTCTCCAGCCGGGCCATATTCCAGGGCTAGCCTAGTCGCACTTGTGGCCTTTCGGGTCCGCGGCGCGCGAAATAGGGGCCGCGAATGGGTGACCCCCCGATGTTCTCGGCGCCGAGGACCTGCAGAGTTGGCTCAGCAACAAATCTGCCGGCAAGTTTCTAGAGGGATTGCAATGGCTGAGCTCTTAACGCGGTCGATCGAGGCGGCAAGAATCGACGCAGTCGTCGCGACGCCACCGCAGCGGATTGCTCTGCGCAACTGGGGCGCGCTGGCCATCCTGTGCCTTGGCGCGTTCGTTGCAGTCCTCGACACCACCATCGTCAACATCGCGATCCCCAGCATCATGACCGGGCTCAACTCGAGCTTGGATCAGGTCCTTTGGGTCCTCAACGCTTACACACTGGTCTACGCGGCGCTGTTGATCACCGGCGGGCGACTGGGTGACCTCTATGGCCCAAGGCGTCTGCTCATCGCCGGCATCGTGGTTTTCGGGGGAGCGTCCGTCGCCTGCGCGCTGGCCCCATCCGCAGGGATCCTGATCGCGGCGCGTGTCCTCCAGGGCGTGGGTGGGGCGCTGATGACCCCGCAGACCCTCGCCCTCATCCCCGTGATCATTCCGGCCAACCGGCGAGGCTTCGCAATCGGTTTGTGGTCCGGCTCCGCCGGACTGGCGGCGGCGGTGGGCCCGTCGCTCGGCGGCGTGCTGGTCACGACCGCGGGCTGGCGCTGGGTGTTTCTCGTGAACGTCCCTCTGGCTATCGCCGTCATCGCCGGCGCGTACGCCCTCCTTCCTCGGGTCGTTCCGGGTCGCCGGCACCGCGTGGACATCGGTGGGATCGCGCTGGCGACCTTGGGCCTGCTGGCAGTCGTCTTCGGTTTGGTCGAAGGGCAGCGCTTTGCCTGGGGCACGCTAACCGGGCCGGTCACCATTCCCGTGGTGATAGCTACGGGCGTCGTCCTACTTGCCGCTTTTGTTGCGTGGGAGCGCAGTCAGCCCGAACCACTTATGCCGCCGGCGCTATTCGCGGTGCGCAGTTTCGCGGTGTCCGCCTGGGCCATCTTCGTCATCCAGACTGTGATGGTGGCCTTCATCGTCGTGGCAGGCCTGTTCTTCCAATCTGCGCTTCGGATGACGGCGCTGGACGCCGGCCTCGCGCTCGTGCCCATGCCGCTCACGCTCATGCTCGTGGGTCCCCTCGCGGGCCGGCTCGCTGACCGCGTGGATATCAAGTTCATCCTGATGGGCGCCATGCTCGTGGCGGCCGTGGGTGCGGGGTGGCTGATCGCATCGGTCTCGACGACCGCAACCTCGGCGACGTTCATACCCCCGCTTGTAGTCACCGGGGCGGGACTCGGCTGTGGCTTCGCGGTGGTGATGACGGTCGGCATGCGCGGCATCGCGCCGCAGCTCGCGGGCGCCGCGTCGGGTGTGCTCAACACCTGCCGGCAGGTCGGCGGCGCCATGGGCGGCGCGATCGCGGTTGCACTTGTGCAGAGCCGGCTTTCTTTGGTTGGGCCCGCCCAAGTGACCGCCTACAGCTTGGATTACGCAAACAGGTTTGTCGGCGCGTTTCGGGCGACGCTTGTGGTTCCTGTGCTCCTCTTGCTGCTCGCGGCCCTAAGTTGCCTACTGCTCAGGCGGCAAACTGCGCCGGCGCCTTGATCAATCTAGTTCCGCTAACGATCAAGCTGGTCGCGATGGCTTTTGATTAGGTCGAGGGTGCCACCGCCGGGTTCGTCTTGAGAGTTCAAATAGTGTCCCGTCCCCCCGACCAAAATCGGAATTCAGTCTCGGCGACTCTGAGGGGTTAACGCGATGAGGCCCTGTATTGGTGTAGTAGTTTGCACAGGGGCTATACGCACTATGAATAGTCAGCCCGTCCGCTAGTGTCGGCGGGACTTGTTTCCGGCCACGACGATGGCCGAGCGGCACGCAGTAGGACCGAGCGCCTATACAACAAGATCCGCTTCGCTATCGTGACTGGAGACCGGATCCGACTCTGAACCCCGGACCATCCTCCAGCTACCAAGCCAGGCGGACCGGGGCAGGTGGGTTTGGCGACGATTCAACCCCGATGCGCAATCGAATCGTTAGGTCCGGCGAGAGAATAGACGCGTGAGCGATCCATCACGCGCTGGCTCGGCTCCTCCGACGCGAGATATTCGGCTGGCCGAGCTGCTGGCTGCCCTCTCACTGGCGACTGACCTCGGCAACGGCTTCGCTCCGGAAACCGCCTTGCGCAGCTGCCTGCTTGCCGTGCAGCTCGGACAAGAGCTTGGCTTATCTGATTCCGAGCTCTCTGACGCCTACTACCTGCCGTTGCTCCGGTACCTTGGCTGCACCGCCTTCGCATACGAGGAGGCGGCCGCCTTTGGCGGCAACGACATCGCCTTCAGGAACGCGTTTGCCGGCGTGGACTTCGGTCAGCCACGCGATGTGATGGGCGCTGCCTTCACGCGCCTCGGTAGGGACTTGCGAGCTATTGACCGCGTGAAAGCAATCGGAGCATTCCTGAGCGAGGGCCAGACGTTTGGGCCGAAGATGGCCAACGCCAACTGCGAGGTCAGCTCGCGCCTCGCGGAACGCTTGGGACTGAGTCGTGGCGTGATTGAAGGTCTCGGTTTCGCCTTTGAGCGCTGGGACGGAAAGGGCATTCCTAATGGCGTCCGCGGAGAGAAAATTCCCGTTGCGGTTCGCGTCTTAACCCTGACCCACACTCTGGTAACGCAAATGCAGCGGGGGCAACCAGTCGACGCTAAAGCTTTGGTGGCGCGGCGCGCGGGCACCGACTTTGCACCGGACGTGGCCGCCGCCTTCATGCGCCGGGCCGACGATCTGATCGAGTCGATCACCGCCGAGTCGGTCTGGGACCAGGCGCTGGGAGTCGAGCCGGCGTCGCGCCCCTGGCTCCCGGCGATCCGGCTGGACGAGATGGCGACGGCGTTCGCTGACTTTGCGGACCTCAAGTCCCCCTACACGCTGGGCCACTCGCACGGAGTCGCTCGGCTGGCCGAGACGGCCGCACGTTGGATGGGGATGGATCAAAGCGAATTAGTGTCACTCCGCCGGGCGGCGCTGCTGCATCACCTGGGCCGTGTGGGCGTCGCCAACGGCATCTGGGACAAGCCCGGACGACTTGGCGCCGGAGAGTGGGAGCGCGTGAGGCTGTATCCCTACCACACCGAGCGTATCGTCGGCCGGCCTCCTGCGTTCGACGGACTGGCACCTCTTGCCGGCGCCGTGCAGGAGCGGCTCAACGGCAGCGGCTACCATCGCGGCGTACCCGCGGCTGTGATCCGGACTGGCGCGCGGGTGCTGGCAGCCGCTGATGTCTACCAAGCGATGACCGAGGAGCGCCCTCACCGGCCCGCGCTGGAGGCGGAGGCGGCGGCGCGGGAGATGGCAGCCGAGGTCGACACGGGCCGGTTGGACCGTGAAGCAGTCGGTGCAGTTTTGGCGGCGGCCGGCCATGAGGCAAAGAAACCGCGCACTACGTGGCCAGCTGGGCTGACGGAGCGTGAAGTCGACGTGCTCCGCTTGGTCGCAGCCGCTAAACCGAACAAGGAGATCGCGTCCCTCCTGTTCATCTCGAACGAGACGGTCAAGAATCACGTCAGGCACATCTACGAGAAGATCGGCCGATCGACCCGTGCCGGGACGGCGCTGTTCGCGATTGAGAACGATCTGATCCGGAAGTAGCGCGGCCTTGCCAAAAATGACCCGAATGGGTCATGTCTGAGAATCCCGGCCTCCCTAGCGTGAGCGCATAACGCTCAACTTGTGGAGGTAATCCAAATGGCAACCGATGCAACCTTTATCCCCAGCCCCAACGGAATGGCCCGCCCATCTCGGCAGTCCGACAGCTACAAGACCGTCACCGTCAACGGTGCCGAACTCGCCTATGACGAGCGGGGGACAGGCGACGCGGTCATCTTCGTCCACGGAGGCATCAGTGATCTGCGGATTTGGGAGAAGCAGATGGCAGCGTTTTCGGAGAACCATCGCGCCATCGCCTACAGCCGTAGGTACGCGTGGCCCAACAGAGACATCCCCGACGGGATTGATGACCAGATGTGGCCGCATGTCGATGACCTGGCCGAGCTGATCAGGAAGCTCGACGCCGGCCCGGCCCATCTGGTGGGTAACTCGTGGGGTGGCTTCATCTGTCTGCTCACCGCATTGCGGTACCCGGAGTTGGTGCGCAGCATCGCGGTTGAAGAACCACCGGTAATCCCGCTCTTCGTCAGCAACCAACCGAAGCCGCAGGAGCTATTGAAACTGTTCCTAACCCGGCCGCGCAGCGGCGCCGCGCTAATGAAGTTCTTTGGGACCGGGATGGGACCAGCGATCAAGGCCTTCAAGAAGTTCGACCTGGAAGGTGGGGTGCGCGTCTTCGCCCGAGGTGTCCTCGGCACAGACGTCTACGAGAGCCTTCCGACCGAGGTGAAGGAGGCGATGCGGGCAAACGGAAAGGCGCTTAGCTCGGAGCTGCTGGGGGCAGGATTCGCGGCGTTCAGCGAGGACGACGCGCGTCGCATAAAAACCCCGACGTTGCTCATCACCGGTGAGAAGAGTCCCGAGCTCCTGCGACGCTTAACCGACCGTCTACAGGAACTTGTCCCTAATGCGCAGCGAGTGAACATCGCCGATGCATCGCACCTCATGCATTACGAGAAGCCCTCGCCAGTCAACGCCGCTGTGCTGGATTTCATCGCCGCACATTGAGCTCTTGCAGGTGTGGGCGCGCAACCGGAAGTTCTCAGCGCGCCCACACTTGCTTGAATCAGAGCATCTACCTCGGTAGACATTGTGTGTAGTAGTTCATGTAGTAATCCAGTCGATCCTGGCGGCTAAAACAGGCCTCGAATCGCCGGGGGAGGACTCGAAATGAACTCAAAACCCTCGAAACCGGTCTCGGAGGACGAAACCGCCTAGATTTCGGGACCGTGAGGCCCCCTGGGTTCAAATCCCGCGCCCCAGACCAGCTCGGTCGCATGCAAAGCTGCTAGCGTCTTCGTATTGAAACCTGATAGCGCCGATATATTACTGTAGAAATTACTCCATCAATAGCGCCTGGTACCTACCAAACTCAGCCTTGCATCTTCGCGAGGTCACGGGGGCAGTCAGCGACCTGTCAGCGCACCGCAAAGCGCCGCTCGGGGAGCGCCGGTGGAAGTTTCCCATGGATGGTCGCATCATTGGGTTGTGGCTCAACTCCCGGCTGGCACTGTCACGTTCTTGTTTACTGACATCGAGGGGTCGACGCGGTTGCTGCACGAGCTGGGCGGCCAGTACGCCGATGTGCTGCGGGAGCATCGAAGGGTGTTGCGGGACGCGTTCGAACGCCACGGTGGCGTCGAAGTGGATACACAAGGAGACGCATTTTTCGTTGCGTTCGCGCGTGCGTCGGACGCGCTCGCTGTCGCGCGTGATGCTCAGGCGGGGCTAAGGGGGCCGATTCGGGTGCGGATCGGCGTGCACACAGGAGAACCACTTGTCACGGATGACGGATACGTCGGGATCGACGTGCACAAGGCGGCAAGGATCGCGGCGGTTGGTCATGGCGGGCAGGTGCTGGTTTCGCAGTCGACGCGTGATCTGGTCGGCGGGAATGGTTTGCGCGATCTGGGCGAGCACCGGTTAAAGGATCTGACCGCGCCTGAGCGAATCTACCAGCTTGGCGAGGACCACTTTCCGCCGCTCAAGAGTCTCAACACGACGAACTTGCCGGTTGCTTCGAACCCGCTTGTAGGTCGCAAAAGGGAACTCGCCGAGTTGTCCGAGATGCTTCTCAACTCTGAACGGTTGATCACGCTTACCGGTCCGGGAGGAAGTGGCAAGACGCGCCTCTGCCTGCAGCTCGGGGCGGAGCTGCTCGAAGGGTTCCCCGGTGGCGTCTTCTTCGTGCGGTTGGCTCAATTGTCGTCTTCGGAGCTCGTTCGGCCCGCCATCGCGCGAACTGTTGGCGTACTCGACCTGGAGGAGATCGCAGAGCGAAACGCGCTTTTGCTCCTCGACAACTTCGAGCACGTACTTGACGCCGCAACGGATGTTGCGGTGCTGCTCAACGCAGGTCCAGCAGTGAAGGTTCTGACGACGAGCCGTTCGCCGTTGCGGCTGAAGGCCGAGCGCGAGTACGCGGTCGATCCGTTACCAGAACACGACGCTGTCGAGCTGCTCGTGCAGCGTGCTCGTTCCGTGCGACGCGACTTCACGCCGGACGAGTCCGCGACGGAGATCTGCCGCCGTCTCGACGGCTTGCCGCTTGCGCTTGAGCTAGCGGCTGCTCGGCTGCGAACACTCGATGCACGCACGCTGCTCCAACGTCTCGATCGTCGACTTCCGCTTCTGACAGCAGGCGCGCGCGACGCGCCCGAGCGCCAGCGGACCCTCCGAGCGACCATCGAGTGGAGCTACGACCTCCTTACGGACGAGCTGCGAGATCTGTTTGTCCGGTTCGCCGTCTTCCCAGGGTCGTTCTCACACGATGCCGCCGAAGTCGTTGCCGGCGCGACTGTCGAAACCCTGGGAGCGGTCGTCGAGGCCAGTCTCGCAAAAGCGTTCCCGGACACTCGCTTCCTGATGCTGGAAACGATCCGCGAGTTTGCGCTCGAACGCCTCGCTGTCTTGCCCGATGTTGAAGGGCTTCGGGGCCGGCACGCGGCGTACTACGCCGCGCTAGCGCTTAGCGCCTCGCTCGACACCGACGTGGCCGGCGAGCAACGCCCGGAGATCGTCGTGCCAGAGGCCGCGAACCTTCGCGCAGCCCTGGCCTGGGCGCTCGAAACCGGAGAGATTGACTTCGGTCTCGAGCTTCTCGTCGCGCTCGAACAGTTCTGGGTGCTCGGCTACACCGACGAGGGGATGCGCTGGTTCGGCGCGTTCCTCAATCGGGCGGATGCGGTACCACCGTTGCTTCGGGCCCGCGCGCTTCGATCGTTCGGCAGCTCAGCCCACTTTGCCGGGCAGTTCGACGTTGCCGCGCGGTTGTGGGAAGAAAGCCTTGTGGAGTACGAACGGCTCGGTGATCAGCACGGCATTGCAGTGTTGCTCCACCGCCTCTCGATCTCGGCGCTGGACCGCGGTGACGTCGCGCAAGCGCGACAGCTGAGCGAACGAAGCCTCGAGATCCACCGACGACTCGGAAACGACAAGGGTGCGTGCCAGCCGCTGTCCTTACTCGCCGCAATCGCTCTACAGGCAGGCGACCGCCCCCGCGGTGTCGCTCTGCTCGAGGAGAGCGCTGCCTTGGCAGCGAGAGTCCCTTGGCGCTGGTGGCGTGCCGGAACCGTGAGTGCGCTCGCGGATGTCGCACTCGCCGACGGGCGCGTCAGCGAGGCGCGAACACTTCTTCATGAAGCCGTGCAGCTAGGATCGCAGCTCAGGGACCGCGTAGGGCTGTCGTGGTACCTCAGCCAGTTCGCGCTCGCGTTGGCGTTCGAGGGACGCACGGCCCAGGCCGGGCTGATCTGGGGCGCGGTGGAAGCGGCGGCCGCCTTCATCCCGGGCGGCCCGTGGCCGCGTGATGCGGAGCGCGTGCGACGACAGGTCGAGGAGCTCGCCGATGGCGAATTCGAGCGCGGCCGCGAGCACGGTCAAGCGCTGTCACTCGAAGAGGTTGCAACTTCGATCAAGGACCTGGACTGACTGCATCGCACGGCGTGCCGACGGCGCTGCTCCATGGCTGCGCGGGCGCCGCCCTGGAAGTTGATGTAAGGGGCGAGATGCCTCTTGCTCATGTGATCTCCTTAGATTCGGAAGGTGCTGGACTGAAATTGCTGTCCTGTCTTCCCCTGCTGAGCATGCCCGATGAATTCCAGGCCCCCGGGGAGTCTATATCTCCAGAAGTCGACTTCTCGTTCACGCAAGGAGCATGACCATGACCAACGATTCGACAACACACGCGAAGGGCACCGGCCAGTACGCCGAGGTCAACGGCATCAACCTCTACTACGAGACTCATGGGAGCGGGCGGCCGCTCGTCCTGCTCCATGGCGGCCTAGGGTCGGGCGAGATGTTCGGGCCTGTCCTACCTCTGCTCGCTGAGCGCCACCAGGTTGTCGCCGTCGACCTGCAAGGACACGGTCGCACCGCTGACATCGATCGACCGGTCGATGTCCGGCTGATGGCCGGCGACATCGCGGCGCTCATTGACCATCTCGGGCTGACGAAGCCGGACTTGGTGGGCTACTCGCTCGGCGGTGGCGTGGCCCTCTACACGGCAGCCAAGCATCCGTCCAAGGTCCGGCGGCTCGTCATGGTCTCAGCGAACGTACGGTCTGACGCAATCTATCCGGAGATGCGAGTGCAGCAAGGGCAGGTCAATGCAGCGGCTGCCGACTTCATGAAAGACACCCCGATGTATCAGCTGTACGCGCGGGTCGCACCACGCCCTGAGGACTTCCCCCGCTTGCTGGGCAAGATCGGCGAAGCGATGTCTAAGGACTTCGACTTCACCGAGGAGGTCCGCGGCCTCCTTATGCCGACGCTTGTGGTCGCCGCCGACGCTGACATGGCTCCGCCGAGCCACTACGTCGAAGTGTTCAGACTGCTCGATGGCGGCCTCCGCGATGGCGGCTGGATGGGGGAGGGGCGGCCAAAGGGCGGTCACGCGCTCGCGATCCTTCCGGGCCTAACTCACTACAACATCGCCAACTCGCCACTGCTCGCCGCGACCACCCTGGCCTTCCTCGAGGAATAGCCATTCGAACCGTGCCGCGGACCCAGGATGTTGTCCGCTTCGGCGGGGTTTGTGACATCCGAGCAACCAGTACGCATGTGAACCAATTTGGCGCTTGCGTTCTGAGATGTCACTGCTTCAACCGACTGGTGGGAGGGCCGGCTGAAGCTTGAACCAGCCTCACAGCCGCTAGCACGACGGCAAAGATCATTGTGTAGATGCTCACGGTTGCGGCCGCCTCAGCGATGCTCCTGGTCTGCCAGACGACACCGGCTGCGTCGGTGACCTGCGAATTGCTGGTGCCGATCAGGAAGGTCAGAACAGGTGTCAGTCCTATCACCGCATACATCAAGACCGCCTGCGCGTAGTAGTAAGACCCCGGGAACGTCCGCGCCGCCTCGTTGCGGGCCGGGCGAAACCTTACGAAGAGAGCGAACAGCTGGAGGAACACGTACACGGTGAAAAACCAGCCCAGGTAGTTCGTGAGCGGCACGCCAAAATAGCCGCCGCCCTGCTCCCAGATCCACTCGTGCTGGATGGTCGAGGCCCTTGAGTCAAAAGTAAGGTCCCACATGACCATGACGAAGGAAGCAATTCAATGGCACGGCAAAAGTCGTGAATGCCCTGGAGTCACGGCGGACATCACCAATAAGCGTTCCCGATCACCCAGGCGAAATAGCCATTCGCAAAGTAGGCTGGGCCGATTAGAAGCGGCACCAAGACGCAGCCTCGAAAGTGATCTAGCGCATTTCGCCGAGAATTGGGTTCGGTTGTCAAAAGCGCGCCGCGGGGGCCGCACGGTGGCCCATTTGATCGCGGAAGTGCAGAGTGACCCTGATCTAGCCGTTGCCTGGCGCGAGCGTTTTGTCGACCGGATCCGAAATGCCCGCCGGCCCATCATCGAACGCGCCATCGCGCGAGGCGAGGTTCCAGCCGGCAGTGACCCGGAGCTGATCATGGACCTTCTTTTCGGTCCGCTCTATCACCGCTACCTGAATATGCATCTGCCGCTCGACCAATCGTTCGCCAGAAGTGTTTCGCGGATGGTGGCGGCCGGCGCCCTTGATGGTGCGGCAGTCTCAGACCCCCGCCGAACCAGCTGAAGCGACTGGGGGTTGGTCCCCAGCATCTTCCCAGGCCCGGCTCACCTCGCCCCCAGCTCGCTCCCAGGTGCCGTTGGCATCTTTGGAGCGTTCAGGCAGCAAGCCGGCTCCCTCTCGAGAGGCGGCATTCGCGAGGTAATGTCGATGTTGAACTCTGATCGTTTCGCAGGCGAGTCCCTCGGCTCATTCGGCGGCTCAACGCCCCCGACCGTTCCTCCCGAAGATTCCTTCGATCCACGTTCGCGCTGGTTCGCGCCGCTGCCCATAACCGAGCCCAGGCGGGGACCTCGGCGGCTGGCCATTGTGGCAACAGTGGTGGCCTTGATCGGCCTGATGGCAGTCATCCTGCTTGGCTCAAACACCGCCAGCGCAGGTAGCAGCACGGTTCTCAGCGCCACCGCGCCAATCGCCGCGGTCCCGCAGCCTGCATCCGCACTCGGCGGGGCGAGCGTTCAAGCCTCGGCAGTCGCGGCCAGAGTCGACCCAGCGGTGGTCGACATCAACACAGTGTTCCAAACCGCCGGCGGGTCGGGCACTGCCGCCGGTACCGGGATCATTTTGACTCCGACCGGTGAAGTCCTCACGAACAACCACGTCGTGGAGGGTTCGACCAGCATCACCGTGCAAACTGCCGGTCGTGCCGGCTCTTACACGGCCTACGTCATGGGCGTGGATCCGAGTGCGGATGTTGCCCTCATCCAGATCCAAGGAGTTTCCGGGCTACCGACCGCGACCCTCGCTGACTCCTCGACTCTTTTGAAGGGAGAGTCGGTGGTGGCGATCGGAAACGCAGGAGGAGTGGGCGGCGCGCCCAGTGTCACCCAAGGGACTATCGTCGCTCTCGGCCAGTCGATCACCGCAACGGGCGGCGCGACCCCGATCAGCTCGTAGGCATGATCCAGAGCAACGCGGCGATCGCCCCCGGCGATTCGGGTGGCCCGAATGTCAACTCCGCCGGCCAGGTGGTCGGGATGATCACCGCAGGACAGAGCACCTCGGGCAGCGGCGCAACCTTGGTCGGTTTCGCAATTCCCACCGACAATGCTCTTGCCGTGGTCAATCAGATCCGTGCCGGGCAGGCCAGCTCGCAGGTCATCCTCGGGCAGGTCGGCTACCTCGGCATCTCGGTCACCGACCTCACCCCGGCCATCGCGACCCAGCTGGGCCTGAACGTCAGCTCAGGCGCACTGGTGGTCGGCGTCATGGGCGGGTCCCCAGCTGATCTGGCGGGCTTGGCTCGTTACGCGGTCATCACCGACGTCGCGGGTCTCCCGATCAGCTCGACGACCGACCTGGGTAACGTCGTGCATTCCTACAAGCCGGGGGATCACGTCCAGGTGACCTGGACCGACCAAGCTTCGGTGAGTCACACTGCCACGATCACTTTGACAACGGGTCCGGCTCTTTAAGCCGAACCCATGGCGATACGTTCAGATAGCGACAAGCGGCGGCCAATCCTCTGCGTACAAGGGCGCAGGAAAGTTGGTCGCCGCCCGCGCGACTGTCAGATTGCCCTCTGAGCCGTGAGGAACTGTTTTAGAGACCACCGGCCGCGGTGACAGCTGGCGGTGTGGTCTCCTTGCGAATCGTCGAGCTCCCACCTCTCCAGGTGCGACGCAGGCGCACAGCCAGATATCCCGCAGTGAGGATTGGGCCCACCAGATAGATGATTACGAGCAACGCCAGGCCGATGTCGATGCCGGTCTGCATCCCAGCGGATGGGCACGTAGACGAGAGCACACGCCCAGATGCATCGGACACCGTCTGGCAGGTTGTCCCGAACGTTCCCAACGCGAGCAACGGTCCGATAACGACGATGGCGAAGTAGCCCCCAGGCGGCACCAGGGTGCCGATCAGCTTGTCACGTGAGGTCCACGCGCCTGAGATCCAAAGCAGGACAACTCACACCGGCCAGAACAGCACCAGCAATATGACTGCCGCGATCTCCAGGGCCCGCGACGTTCGTCGGCTCGGCGGGGCCGACTCCGCGCGGCCGATTTCTGCGGCAGCCATGTCCTCGGGGTCGCCGAGGCGGTCAAGGATGTTCAGTAGATCGGCATCGGTCTCATCTGAAAGCGCAAGGCGGGCTTCGGAGATGTGCGAGCGAACATCGTCCAACAATTCCTGACGCCGAGCGTCTGGAACCGGTCCTAGCGCCGCCTCCAAACGCGCCAAGTAGCCAGCGATGATTTCGTCTGCACGCGGTGCGGTCATGTTTCGCCTCCTGTTTTGAGAATCATGTCGACGGCGGTCCGGAAGGTCGTCCACTCGTCCCTGAATCCGCGCAGGGCTCGTTGACCTCCGGCCGTGAGCCGGTAATAGCGGCGTGGCGGTCCTGTCGAC
>JALZAL010000229.1 GCA_030948325.1 Candidatus Dormiibacterota bacterium | reverse complement strand
GGCTGGGGCCGTGCACCTTGTGCCAGATCAGTTCGGCCAGCTCGAGGACCGTCGTTGAGTGCGCGGTCGACAGATTGAAGGATTCGTTCAACGCTCTCTCGGATTCGATCGCCAGCCGGATGCCGTGCGCGAGGTCGCCGCCGTAGGTGTAATGCCGGATCTGACCCCCATCGCCGAGGATGTGGAGTGGATCCTGTCCCTTGAGCACCTTCTGACACAGGTCGGGTACGACATGACTCATTGCGAGCTTGACGTTGCCGCTCATGATCTCCCTGTCGCGAAGCGCGCGCCTTTCGCCGACGCCGACGCAGTTGAACGGCCGCACGATGGTGTAGGGCAGCCTGTACTGCTCATGCGCGCCTCTCGCGAAGAATTCAGTGGCGAGCTTCTGGAATCCGTAGGTCGATTTGGGAGGGGGGCTCGTCAACTCAGCACCTTCCGGGGTTGGAAAGATCTCCGCCGATTCGAAGACCATGCTGCTCGAGATCACGGTGATCTTCTGAATGCGGCCGCGGCGGCTGGCGCTTATCGCCGCATCGAACGTTGCCGCGCTGATGCGCTCGTTCTCAGCGAGCAGGTCATATGCGAACTCGTGAAAGTAGGAGATGCCACCGATCATCGCCGCGCCCGCGACCAGGTGGTCACAGCCCGCGGCCAGCTCGGTCAGCAGCTCGACGTTCTTTGCGTCGCCCTCGACAAGCTGGTATGCAGGATCGCCGTCGTACGAGCGCTTGACCGGTCCGTATTTGCTGTAGTTGTCGAGCCCGACGACTTCGTAACCAGCTTCCAGAAGCTCGGCCACCAGGTAGCCGCAAATGAACCCGGCCGCGCCAGTTACGAGGACTTTCATCCGCCGCCCGTAGGCCTGGCTCCGCCAGGCCGTCTAACCCGCCTCCTTTTTACCTCCAAACGCGGCCTGGTGAGACCCTTCATAAATCCCAACCTTTGCGGAAAGAGAGCGCCGGCCCTTCGACAGGCTGTGCCTGCGCTCGCAACCGGATCGAGGCCGGGTCCGCGCGCGAAGCGCCCGTCGATGAGAGAGAACCGCGTGGGTTCCCTCTCATAAACGTATTGGCCCAGTGATCCCCCAGATGTCGACGACGTCACGGCCTTCGAGCTCGAGCTTTCGGTACGCCTTGTGCGGAGCGGCGATGACGAGGATGTCCGCGTCCGCGACCACCTTGTCCAGCGGCGCGAACGATGGATCTTGGACGTATGGGTCGGTGCACATGACATGCGCGCCTTTGAAAGCGGCCAGCTTACGGATCTTGTAGCTCAATGAAGCGCGCGGGTCGTCGGACTCACCTTTGAACGCCATTCCGAGGATCCCGACGGTGCGTCCAGCCAGTGGCTGCCGCGAGTTGAGCGTGTCCACGATGTAGTTGGGCAATCCTTCGTTTATCTGCATTGCCGCCTGACCCATCGGAAAGTGATCCGGGGTGAAAGCCGACAGCTGCATCGTGTCCTTCAGCAGGCACGGGCCGGCCGCCAAACCTGGACCGGGCAGGTCGGCAGCGCGCGGGTAGTCGCGCCGGATCGCGTCGAGCACGTGGTTGTAGTCGACGCCCGAGCGATGGGCGATCTGAAAGAACTGGTTTGCAATGGCGAACTTCATGTAGCGCCACGTGTTGGTGAGCAGCTTCGCGAGCTCCGCCTCAAGCGGCGTGGTCCGGACGACGCTTACTCCCAGAGGCTTGAATAGGCGGCTCGCCTTTTCGAAGCCACTGTCTGACGTGGCCCCGATCAGCTGAGGCAGGCTCCGGATCTCTTCAAGAGCGTGGCCTTCGGCAATCCGCTCGGGGCAGAACACCACCTCGACGTCGAGTCCGGCGGCTCTCAAGCGCCTCTCCACCGATTCGGTCGTGCCTGGAAAGACTGTCGATCGCAAGACAACCAGGCTGCCGTCGCTCAGATGAGGCATGAGGTTATCCAGCACCCGGTCGAACACTCGAACGGAAGGGTTCATGAATTCGTCTATGGGCGTTCCGATGACGAGGATCACCGTGTCGGTCCGGGCCAGCATTCCCGGATCTGCGGAGAGCTCCAGCCGGCCGCTCGGAAGCAGCTTGCGGAGGAGCTCTTCAGCGCCGTTCTCCAGGAAGGGGACGCTTCCAGATTGCACCTGCTCGATCTTGACCGTATCGATGTCATCGATTCCGACGCGATAGCCGCTGTCTGCAAGGGAAAGCGCAAGTGGCAGGCCGACGTGTCCGCAGCCGCCGACGATGACGACGTCCAGGGGGTCCATGGCGGCCAAATTATGATGGCTCCACTGGTGACCCCATCTTCGCTTTGAGCAATCAGTTGGGCGAATCGCGCACTTGCGCGCCAGCCACCAGATGAGGAAGCACACCGGCACAAGCGTTCAGT
>JALZAL010000211.1 GCA_030948325.1 Candidatus Dormiibacterota bacterium | reverse complement strand
GCAGTCGCGATCAGGCGATTCAACCCGAGAACCTGCGTGTCGACGAAGAAATCGACATCACGCAGGCTGGGCCACGCGAGCGGCAGCGTCACGGCGTCGGCACTTTCGGCGAGGAACCCATGCACGTCCCTGCGTCTCGAGGGAACGCGAAAGACTCTCGACCGGCTCCAACCCATGGCCGCGGTCAAGCGGCCGTTGCGAAGCAGACGAATTGGTCGCCCCAACGAGCGAAGCAGTGACGCCGACGTGCCGGAGGTCGACGTGTCGCGGCTGGCCGGCAGCAGGCAGACCGAGACTTTAACTGGCGCGACCAGTTCGCTCGTGGTTACGGCCATCGCGGTCACGGTCGAGACGGCACTGCAGGAGCTGAACACTCGGACGTCCGCGGCTTTCAGGCGCTCGTCCATGGCTTGCACCGCCAACGCGTAGCCGAGGTTGTCCGAGAGATCGATGACGTCGAACCCAACCTTCATGGCGACCTCCAGCAACGTCGTCGTGCGCTGGTGGAAAGGTCCGGCCGCATCGATGACGACGTCACCCGCCTGAAGACCCGACAGCAACGCCTGGCTCTTCTCGACATCCACCTCGGCGTGTGACGGAGTGTGCGGTTCGAATCCCCTTTTACGAAGCAGCTCTGAAATCGCGGACCCGAAGACGCCGCTGCCACCGAGCAGCACGATTCGCCTCAAGCCAGCTTGCGACCCATCACGACCACCCACGGGCAGAACAACGTGAATAGCAAACCCGAACAGACCGCGACGCCCAGGAAATCGCCCACGAAGGTGAATGCGCTGAGCTCGAAACCTACAACCCAGATGACCCACGTCCACACTAGGAGCCAGCTGTTGAGCCCTCGGGTAAGAAAAGTCAGCAGCGCACCCGCGATGGTGTAGAGGCCGTTGCCGATGCCACCGGTAAGCACGCTTGCCATCGGGGCCACGGTGGCAAAGTCCTTGGGCAGCCAACCGATCAGCAAAGATTCCGCGGTGAGATCGAACACCAGGCCGATCGAAGCGATGGCGAGCGCGATCACTCCCCAGGGCGGCGCGCCCTCGTCATCGACCCAGCTTGGTAGGCGCGCAGCCCACCAGGCGTAGAACGCAAGCAAGCTGAGCGCAGCGGCGATCCAGCACACCCAGCCGGCTCGCCACAGCACCTCGTTGTTGGTGATGTACGCAATTCGGGAGGCAGCATCGGGCACCACCTCGCTACCCGGCCGCAGGACCAGCGCCAGCGCCCCCGCGGCGATCAGGTTGAGCAGCGCACACGCGTATGGAGCCAAGGAGCGAAGGAGCGCGCCGACCGCGGAGCCTTCGAGGAGGAAGGAGGCAAAGGGAATCCACCAGACGACGCCGTCGAAGAGGACAAGAGGGAGGGTGCGCAGCGGGACGTAGCCGCCAACCACCGCCAGCAGCCAGGCGCAGGGAATGATGACCTTGACCCACAGTCCGATCGCAATGAACGGAAATGCCTTGTCCAGACGAAGCGCGGCGTAGATGTAGCCGATGGCGAACAAGCCGTCGAGAATCCCGAGAATTTGCAGCGATGCGACGTAGCCCGGGTCGCCCACCTGGAAGAATTCGAGGACTGTGGACGGAAAGAGCGACTCGTAGATTGCGAACACCACACCGGCAAGCGCGGCCAGCGCGAAGAAGAAACGGTAGTGACGTGCGCGCCGGTGGTCAAGAGAGGACTCCTCCGCGCCGATGGCGGAGGGTTTGGTTAGGGCGACGGGATGATGCCCGGGATCACATAGGCCTCGATCATCGCGACGATGCCGACCAGGCTGGTCAAGATGAGGCTGTAGCCGATCACCCTACGGAAGATCTCACCTTCGGCGCCCACCTTGTTGACACCGGCCGCTCCCACCGACAGGTTCTGCGGGCTGATCATCTTGCCCATCACCCCGCCAGACGAGTTGGTGCCGGCGGTGAGGATGGGGCTCACATTGCCAAGCTGTTGAGCGGTCTGGGCCTGCAGAGGTCCGAACAGCGTGTTGGAGGAAGTGTCGCTGCCGGTGAGGAAGACGCCGAGCCAGCCGAGGAATGCCGCCACGAACGGAAATATGAAACCGGTCTTCGAGAGCGTGATCGCCATGCTGGAGGTCATGCCCGAGTAGTTCATGAGCTGCGCGATCGCAAGGATGAAAGCGATGGTCACGATGGGCAGAGCCAGCTGGCGCAAGGTCCTCCCGTACACAGCGACGAAGTTGACCTTGAGACGCCGCGCGCGCATCAGCAAGAAGGCGATGACGCACGCGTACAGGACGAGTGAGCCGGCCGCAGCCAGGAAGTTCCAGTCGAACGCCAGCGGATACTCGGTGGGCTTGGAGGCGATCGGCTTCTCACGGAAGATCAGTGATACCGGCTTGCCGTTCACAATCTCATAGGTGCCCGGCCAGTAGAAGTTCCAGTCCGGGAACTTGAGCGCCTGGCGATCCTTGGCGGGGTCAGGGCCGATCCAGGGCATGGGACAAAGTTTGAAAGCTGGGGTGCCGCACTTGAGGTCGGCCGTGATGTTGGCGGGCGCGGCCAGCGCTGTCTTGACGTCGCCGGGCGGATGACCCGACCAGAAGGGCAGGTTGCCCATCTGGCCGACGAGAATCACGACCACCAGGACGATATACATGGCGTACGCCGCCCACACGCGGTTCGTTCGATCCTCGACATCGGCGGCGTTCCTGGCCGTCTGCGCGGCGGTGCCGGGCAGGTCGGCGGCCGCGCGGGTGAAAGCCGCGCCGACACGGCGTGACGCGGACGCCACGATCGGTTCCGTGGTGAATCGATACACCTCTGCGGGGCGCCAGTACCGCAACAGGACGGCGAGGCAGCCCATGGAGACGAGGGCGGCGATGATGTCCGTCAGCTCCGGGCCGACAAAGTTCGAAACGAGAAACTGAACGATTGCGAACGAGATTCCGGTGACCAGGACGGCCGGCAGGACTTCGCGCATCCTCCGCCACCCGGCCAGGACCACAATCAGATAGCCGGGGATCAAAACCGAGAAGATCGGCAGCTGGCGCCCGATCATGGCTGAGAGGGCGAGCGTGGTCGACGTCACGTCCTTGTGCAGGATCGGAGCGACCAGGGCGCCCAGGGTGACGACCGGGATCCCAATCGAGCCGAACGCCACGGGCGCGGTGTTGGCAAGCAAGGCGAGGACCGCCGCCGTCACCGGCTCGAAGCCAAGGCTGGCCAGGATCGAGGCCGTGATCGCCACTGGGGCGCCGAAGCCCGCAATTCCCTCCAGCAGGGCGCCGAAGCTGAACGCGATCAGCAGCGCCTGGAGCCGGCGGTCCTCTGTCAGGCGAGTCAGGGAACGCTTGATGACGTCGAAGTCGCCGCTCGCGACAGTCAGGTTGTGGAAGAAGACAGCGTTGAGCACGATCCAGCTGATCGGCCACAGACCGAACGCCATGCCCTCCGTCGCGGTTCCCAGCGTCACCCCGAACGGCATGCCCCAAACCAGCCAGGCCATGACGAAGGCGGTCAGCATCGCTGTAATCGCGCAGATCCAGGCCGGCAGCCGAAGGACGGCGAGCATGACGAACAGCACGTAGAGGGGAAGCCCGGCGACAAGGGCTGACAGCACGACGCTGCCGAGCACCGGTTGATAGGACTGGTGAAAAGTCAGCAGTATCCCCATCGTCTCCCCCCGAGACCACGGTCCGCCTCAGCCGGCTAAATTCAACTCCTGCCAGGCAACTTTTGCAAGCCAACCCTGAGCAGCGACGAATGTCTCAGAGCTGAATCTGGCTGCTCACCCCTCACGCAGGGTGCGGGACAGGTCTGCGCGCCGAAGGCTGACCAGCACTGCTGCGGCACCGGCTCCGACGCCCGCGAGGATGGCCAGCACCAGCTCGCCAAAGAAGACCCAGGGCAGCGCCAGCGCGTCGGGGGCGGGGTCGAAGATGTGGGTCAGGATGGTCACGAGCATCACGGCCAGCGCGGTCCCGAGGACGACCGCGAGGAGGCAGGCGGTCAGCGTCACCACTACGGTCTCACTCCAGAGGAACGCCGCCACCATCTGAAGGCGCGTGCCCATCGCCGCCATGATCGCGAACTCGCGCCGGCGCTCGATTTCGCTCAGGCTGGCGA
>JALZAL010000197.1 GCA_030948325.1 Candidatus Dormiibacterota bacterium | reverse complement strand
CTGCAGCACATCGCTGTTCTTGAATTTCGCGTCCAACCCTGCCTTCTCACCGTTTATGCGTATTCCGCCCTGCTCGACCAGGCGCCGCGCCTCGCCGCGGCTCTTCGCGAATCCCGCCTGGAGGAGCGTCGCCACCAGGTCGGACGGATCATCCGCCACGAGCTCCGTGACGTCTTCGGGAATCTCGCGCTTTCGAAACTTCGTCTCGAAATCGGCCTCCGCCCGTACAGCCGCCTCCTCTCCATGCAAGCGCTTGACCAGCTGCCGTGCAAGAGCCGCCTTCGCGTCACGGGGCTTCAATGCCAGCACCTCACCAACCGCTGCTTCATCGAGTCCGGAGACGAGCCGCAGATATTTTTCGGTGAGCGAGTCGGGGATTGACATCGTCTTGCCGTAGATCTGCTCCGGCGCTTCTGTGAGGCCGATGTAGTTGTTCAGCGACTTTCCCATCTTCTGCGAACCATCGAGGCCCTCGAGCAGGGGGAACACTGCAATGTCCTGCGCCTCCTGTCCGTATGCCTTCTGAATCTCCCGGCCGAAAAGGAGGTTGAAAAGCTGGTCGGTTCCCCCGATCTCCACATCGGCGCGAACTGCGACAGAGTCGTAGGCCTGGTTGAACGGATAGAGGATCTCGTGCGCGCCGATCGCGGTGCCGGCTTTCAATCGATCCGCGAAATCTTCGCGCTGAAGGACCTGCTGCAAAGTAGCCTTTCCCATGAGCCGCAGCACATCTGCCGCCGCCATCTGGCCGAGCCACTCGGAGTTGCCGTGGACTTCGGTGCGCCCTCGGTCGAGCACCAGATAAATCTGGTCGAAATAGGTCTTCGCGTTGGCGTCGATCTGCTCGCGGGTCAGCATCGGGCGCGTTTCTGATCGTCCGCTCGGATCGCCGATCATCGCCGTGTAGTCACCCACGATCAGCACTACCACGTGGCCGTCGTCCTGGAAGGCCCGCAGCGCATCCAGCACGACCAGGTGGCCGACGTGCAGATCAGGGGCGGTCGGATCAAGGCCGAGCTTCACGCGGAGCTTGTCGCCTTTGCTCAAGCGCGAACGCAGATGATCCTCGACGTGGATCTCCACCGCCCGCTGACGCAGGCGCTCGAACAGCTCCGCGCTCAAGCTAGTGAGCGGGACACTCAGCTGACCGGGCTTTGACTGAAGTAGATCTGGGGGTCACCCGGCAGTGCGGGTTGGAAGATGGTCACGATCGGCTTACCGACGGCTGTGACCAACGGCACGGCAAGGTGGGAGCCGCGGACGGCGGTGCGGATCTGCTGCTGGAGAGCGTCCAGCGCTCCCCCGCCGAAGGGGTTGCCCGCCGCCTCCAGCTCGTACGTGATCAGAACTGATAACAGGATTGCGGTCAACGCGCCGATGAGCACTCCGAGGACCCTGTTGAAGACGACCGCGCCGACCTGGATCTGACTGCTCGCGAGCTGCGCCGCCGCCTCGACGATGACGATGACGGCGATGGCGATCCCGAAGAATCCGTAAATTCGCGCGTCGGGAATCTCCAGATTTGATGACTGCTGCATGATGCCGCCGGCCTGAAGGCCCATGTTGGTAGCGCCGACGAATGCGAGGTACAGGGCGACCAGGCCGATGAGCCGGCGCAGCACCCCCGTGAACAGTCCGAGCGCGACGTAGACGACCAGGAGTACGATCGGAAGCGCATCGAGCACGTTCACTCGCGAAACCTCGCCCGGTGCCGTTTCTCCAGGCTCAGCCTGATCTCTGCCATGAGTTTGTCCACTTCGGCGTCCGTCAGGGTGCGCTCGGGGCTGCGGAAAGTCAAGGTGAATGCGATGCTCTTGTGCCCTTCTGGGACCTGTGGGCCTTGGTATTCGTCGAAGGCGCGGGCCTCCTCGAGGAACTCCCCGCCAACCTCGTTGATGGTGGCCTGCAGGGCCGCCGCCGCAATATGGTCCTCGACCACGATCGCAAGGTCCCGCTCGATCGACGGGAACCTGGGCAACGGTTGGGCTCGAGGAATCCGTGAAGTGGCGAGTATCGGTTGGATGTCGATCTCGATTGCGACCAGACGGCCCTCGACCTTGGCGCCTGCAACCACCGCCGGGTGCAGCTCTCCGATGTAACCAAGCTGCCGGCCTTCCAAGACCACCGCCGCGCAGCGCCCTGGGTGAAAGAGCTCGGCTGCCGCGCGCTGATAGGTGCACGCTGGGGCGCCGAGCGCGACGAAGCAGGCATCGAGCACCGACTTCATTGCATAGAAAGCCTGGCGCCCGGATTCGGCGTTGGCACTCGAGGTGGCCACCACCGCAAGGCGGAGCGGTTCGTCGGGCTGCTCGGTCTTGTCTCCGACCGGGGCCAGGAACGCGCTCGCGATCTCGTACACGCGGACATCTGAACGGCCGCGATCGCGATTGAGCGCAACAACATGCATGAGCGACGGCACGAGCGATGTGCGAAGGGTGTCCATG
>JALZAL010000164.1 GCA_030948325.1 Candidatus Dormiibacterota bacterium | reverse complement strand
TCCTCCGAGTCTTCGCATTCATGTATTCGTTCCTGGTTGCATCGGAGTCAGAAGAGGATCGATTGGCTGCCGAGGCTTTGGCGCTGATCGAGGATCGGATTGCCAGCAAGACCGTCACCTCCGGTCGGGACCGCACTTTCGAGTATCGCAACGGCGGATGGCAGGAGGTTGCTTTCCCTCGCTGGTGGGTTAGCGTCACCCTCTAGCGCCCGCGAAACCGTTTGGTTGCTTTGCGCACGACATCCGCTGGCGCTGGCCCGAACCCTCTCACACGCGACTATCGGGCGGGCAGTTGGTGGAGGGGATCGGTGAGCGCGCACAACCTGGTCTCGTTTCACCTGGGCCTTCTCCGTCGCGCTGGCGTGATGTCGGAGCGCCGTAGCTCCCACGACTCAAGGGGCGTCTATTAGAGCTTGAATCTCGGTTAGAACACCATCAGCTCGACGATGCCGGCAACATCGCCCGGTACAGGACAATGCTGCCGTTGAATCGTGCTGCCAACTCCTCGCTAGATGGGTGGCCGTTCACCTGATAGATGGGCGTCCCCGCATCCAGGAAGGCCGCGTCCCCATTCTTTAGCCGGTAGTTGGGATCGCAGACATTGCCACTCACTTTGAAGTTGACATGAGCGTAGACAGCTCCCAGGTCGCTTTCCTGAATAACGGTTGGAGTCGCCGGCCCCACAACGTATTGCGTCGAGCCGATGTGGATGAAATTGACCCAATCAATCTGCGCGTTGCAGCTCGACGACGACACTGGCAACTGGCAGGCGGCCGTGAAAAGAAGAGCTGCCAGCACAACGAAGACCCTTGTGTTCATTCAGTCTTACGAAACGCTCAGCAGCCCGACCGAGTAACGGCTGAGGCTGATATTCGGACCGTGGCTTGTCGCTATCGGCCACTATCCTCGATCCACCGATGGGCGCGATCCCGCCAATCGGCAAATTTATTCACGCCAGCGGCGCGAGCAGTGTGCCTCGAACGCGTGGTACCTACCTGGCCAAAACAGGTTCCATTCCCACTCTGAAAAGCTCATTTGCGGGCGTGGGCCGTGGGAACACGGTTCGACCGTGCAGTCAGGCGGTCGCGATTGGCGCGGGCGCAGGCTTTGGAGCCGCTGGGCCCTCAGCGTCAGCAGTCGGCCGAGTTTGCGGCAGTCTCAGGCGCTTGAGAAGAAGCGCGTTAACGGCGACGATCACGCTCGAACCTGACATAGAGATCGCCGCGATCTCCGGTCGCAGGACCAGGCCGAAGGCGGGCTGGAAGACGCCAGCCGCGATCGGCAGAGCAATCACGTTGTAGCCGATCGCCCAGCCCAGGTTCTGGCGCATCTTGCGCAGGGTTCCTCGGCCGATAGCGAAGGCGGTGGCCACATCCAGCGGGTCCGAGCGCATCAGCACGATGTCGGCTGTCTCGATGGCGACGTCGGTGCCTGCGCCAATCGCGATGCCGAGATCCGCCTGGGCCAGGGCGGGCGCGTCGTTGACTCCGTCGCCAACCATCGCCACCCGCTTCCCGCTGCTCTGAAGCTCGGCGATTTTCTCGGCCTTCTGCGCAGGAAGCACCTCGGCGATCACGCTGGTGATTCCGAGTTCGCTCGCGATGCGCTTGGCCGTGGCTTCGTTGTCGCCGGTGAGCATGACGACCTCGATACCCGCCGCGCGGAGTGCAGTTACTGCCTCACGGCTGGTCGCCCTGGGCGCGTCAGCAACTGCGAGTAGGCCCGCAGCCTGGCCGTCCACCCCAACGATCACCACCGTTCGGCCTTCAAGCGACATTCGCTTGAGCGCCTCGTCGAGCGGTCCTAGGGCGATCTTCTCCCGCTCCATCAGGCGTTGGTTTCCGACGGCGAGCCTGTGCCCGTCGACTACTGCTGTCGCTCCATGGCCGGGAACGTTTGTGAAATCGCTCGCCGCCACTGCTGCAATTCCGTCCGCCCTGGCGCGCTTAACGATTGCCTCCGCCAACGGGTGCTCGGACTCGCGTTCCACCGCGGCCGCCAGGCGCAGCAGTTCTGCTTCGGGCACTGAGCCAGCGACCACCTCGACCACCTCCGGTTCGCCATTGGTCAGGGTCCCGGTCTTGTCTATCACCACGGCTTGGATGCGAGCCGAGGCCTCAAGTGCGAGGGCGTTCTTGAAGAGGATGCCGCGTGTCGCCCCCAGGCCGGTTCCGACCATGATCGCGGTCGGGGTCGCCAGCCCTAGCGCATCGGGGCAAGTGATAACCACCACCGTAATCGCGAAGAGGATGGCAGTCTGAACCGATGCGCCAGTAGCGAGCCAGACGCCGAAGGTGCCGGCACCTCCGATCAGCGCAACAAGCACCAGCCAGAAGGCGGCGCGATCAGCCAGCTGTTGCCCAGGCGCTTTCGAATTCTGCGCCTCCTGTACCAACTTCACGATCTGAGCCAGCGCGGTTTCGGAGCCGACGCGTTGAGCGCGAGCACGCAGCGAGCCATTTTTATTGATCGAGGCTGCGATCAACTCTGAGCCCGGATTCTTCGATACCGGCATGCTCTCCCCGGTCACCATCGATTCGTCGACGTCAGACTCGCCATCTTCGACAACAGCGTCAGCAGGGATCTTGGAGCCGGGTCGGATGAGTAGAAGATCGCCCACCACCACCTCGGCGGTGGGAACCTCGACCGGCCCGGCATTCCGGATTACGGTCGCGCGCGCGGGCGCGAGGTTGAGCAGCGTGCGGATGGCGTCGTTGGCTCCCCCGCGAGCCCGCATCTCGAACCAGTGGCCAAGCAGGACAAACGAGGCCAGGACGGTCGTGGCTTCATAGAAAACGTCGCCGCCGCCCCGGATGGTGACAGCTAGGGAGTAGAGCCAGCCCGCACCGATGCCCACTGCCACCAGCACCATCATGTCGAGCGTCTTGTGGCGAAGCGCGCGCACCGCGCCGTCAAAAAAGATCCAGGCCGAGTAGAAGATGACGGGGAGGCTGAGGATCAGTTGAAAAACATCGTCCCGCAGTCCGAGCGGAGCAGGCACCTCGAAGCCGAGGACCTTGCGGCCGATCTGGGACCAGAGCAGGATCGGGATCGAGAGGAGCACCGCGACCAGAAAGCGATTGCGCATGTCGCGGACCATTGCGGCCATCGACATCCCTGCTTGGCCCCCATGCCCCATCGCCTCCGATGGCGCTATGACCATTTCCTGATGAGCCGCTTGCGTTGGTTGTTCAGGCTTCGCGACGGCTGGGTGGCCCATCCCGGCCATGTCGTGGCCTGCGTGCCCGGCATTGGCACCAGGCGCTCCTGCCGTGTCACCCATTGCGCTGGTTCCGGATAGCCGGGCGGCCTGTTCATCGCTCCGCGCCTCCTCCATCGGCGAGCAGATATGGCCCGGCACCGACTTCCCGGCGCAGTGGTATCCACATTCCTCGACCCACTTCCTGAGTTCGGCCACGTTGGTCTGGCGCGGGTCATACCGAACCGTCGCCGTCTGCGCAACTGGATTGGCCTCCACGGAGAGCACGCCCGGCCTCGCCCCGAGGGCTTTCTCGAGAACCGCCTTCTCGCTCGCGAATTGGAGCCCCCCGGTGTGAAGGACCGCACTAGTGCCGCCCACCCTCCCGCCCGCGTGAAGCCCGTGCTCCGCTTGACCGCTATCGCTGACCGGCATGGCTGATCCACTCCCCCCGTACTGCGATCAGAACCAGACGGCAGCAGCGATCGCAGCTACCCACAACCCAGAGGCAGCGAGCAATCCCCACCGGAAGTCGGAGCGGATTGCGAAGTTCACGACGGTCATCAGACCGATCGATGTGGCACCGGCGAGGGCGAGGGCGACAACCGCCGCAATGTCGCCCTCGCGGACAGCGGTTGCCGCGACGAAAATGGTCAGCCCACCGACTGTGAGGGCGTTGCCACCCAGGACTATGAAGACCCGCCGCAACCATTTTCGCAATTGCGGTATCAGCTGGTCGATCTCGCCGCCCGACCTTGCGAGGAAACGCAGATCCTCAGGAAGCAACGGTGGGCGGACGAAGACGAAGAACGCTCCGATGCCGACGAGCAGGGCGCCTCCTGCGCCGAAGAGCCACGAAGCGATCGTCACGTCGCGGCCCGTGCAGCGTGTCCTGCGGTCACCGGGCAGCCATCAACGCGCATAGCCTGGCGGGATTTTCACTCGCGCCGCGCCGGATTCCATTCGCTTGCTCATCTCCCACACCGGATAGCCAACCATGTAGGTGAAGATTTCTTCGTCGGGAGTGATGCGCACGAAACAGATCCTCGTTTCGCCCCGAGCATTCGCCGCTTTGTACTTCCTGAGGATTTGCCGGCCCATGAAGAAGGACTCGAAGATCCGGGTTCCGACTTCATCCTTCCAGCCAGTATCTCGGCCGTTCCCTGGAAATGTATTGATGGCGGAGGCAAAAACCACAGCAGCCGCCTCGTCAAGGGAACGACAACTGAAACATTGGGGTTGTCGACGATGTTTCGCACCTTCTTGAGATGCCGTCTGGTCATGAGATATATGCCGAATGGCGCGCCGGGAAGAGAAACGCCGTAGTTGACGGCGACTGAATAAGGCCTTCCCTCCTGGGTAACAGTTGACAACACCGCAAAATCTCTCTTGCGGAGTTCCCTCAAAACCGAGTCAACGGTGAGTGTCGTGGTATCGCTCGTGGCGTGTTTGTGTTGAACCTCAGCAACTCCCCGGAGCTTGGACCGAGTCGGCAAGACCGCAGCACCGGGCGCGGGATTAACAGTGGTAGTGGCGACCGCTGGCGGGAATGGAGGCGCGGGTAGAGGGTTAATGGCCCTCGTGCCCGCCCTTGGCGCCGGCGCTGGCGAACTTCGCGGGATCCTTGTCGAAGTTCGCTTTGCAACCAGCAGAACAGAAGTAAAAGGCCGTGCCGTTGTGGAAAGACCGATACTCGGCGGTCGCCGAATCGACCGTCATTCCGCACACCGGATCTATCACACTGGTTTTCTCGCTCATGTCGTCTCCTTGGCCCGTTGGGGCACGTTTCTGCGTAGGCCGCGCGTCATACGCACCGACCTCGACCTTAGGCTCAGCAGGTGAGCCTCGGACGGCTGATTGCACCGGCTTCGATCTAAAGCTGCGAAGGCGGTTCGAGTTGGACACCACGGAAAGCGAGCTCATCGCCATTGCAGCCGCCGCGATCATGGGGCTGAGGCGCAGACCCAGGAACGGGTATAAGACGCCGGCTGCGATCGGGATGCCGATCACGTTGTAAGCGAAGGCGAAAACGAGATTCTGGCGGATGTTGCGCATGGTGGCCCTGCTGAGTTGGATCGCCGTGACCACACCGGTGAGCGCTCCAGAAATCAAGGTAATGTCCGACGACTCGATCGCTACGTCGGTGCCGGTCCCAATCGCCAGGCCGACGTCGGCCTGGGCCAACGCGGGCGCGTCGTTGATTCCGTCGCCCACCATCGCGACGCGCCTACCCTCGGACTGCAGTCGCCGCACCTCCGACGCCTTGCGGTCGGGCAGGACCTCCGCGAGCACGCGTCCGATACCCACCTGCCTGGCGATTGCGGCCGCGGTACGCCGGTTGTCGCCAGTGATCATCACGACCTCGAGGCCGAGCGCGCGCAGGCTGGCGACCGCGGCCACCGACTCTTCCTTGAGCGTGTCGGCGACGGCGATAACGCCCGCCGGCTTGCCGTCGACGGCGACAAGCAGCGGGGTCTTCCCGTCAGCCGAGAGCCGGTCGGCCTGGGCCTCTAGAGCGGTGAGGTCGATCCCGGCATCATGGAGAAGGGCTGAGTTTCCGATCAGGATCGGGTGGCCGTCCACAGTGGCCCGGACCCCCCGGCCGGTTATCGATTCGAATCCGGCGGGTTCGCTGAGGACGATCTCACGAGACCTGGCCCCGGCTACGACAGCTGCCGCCAGCGGGTGCTCGGACAGGCGT
>JALZAL010000149.1 GCA_030948325.1 Candidatus Dormiibacterota bacterium | reverse complement strand
GAACCCGGCGCGTCAATTCCAGATGGGAACCCGATCGACCTGGCGATTGCCACTCTGCATCAGCTCGATCCGACCGGACGTATGGGCATCAAGGTGCGCCTGTTCGCGGGGATCTACGCGCCCGACTGGGCGAAGTCGCTGGGAGGGCCTCCGATCTCGATCGTCGATCCCACCACCGGTTCCGCCGGCACGGTCGGCCGATTCTGGAACGACGACTTCGGAGCCGCCTACGCTGACCTCCAGGCAAAGCTCGCGGCGAAATACGACACGGCTCCAGAGATCAGGGAGGTCACGATCTCGCGCTGCACGACCGCGTATGCGGAGCCGTTCATCCGAGATG
Organism: Candidatus Dormiibacterota bacterium; assembly: GCA_030948325.1. The sequence continues at coordinate 1,979 of JALZAL010000149.1, read as the reverse complement.
CTTCGAGCCCCAGCACAGTGGCAGGCTTGCTGGCCGCAGGGTTCACAGTCGCCGCCGACCAGCGCTGCCATCGTGATGAGATCCTCGCCCATAAGGTGTGGATCCACACCAGGTCGGATCTCTCTTTCAACCCGTACCAGATCATCGACGGGACCGGTAGAAATGACGAGACGTTCACCGAGGACATGATGGCCTTCTGCCGATCGACGCTTGACGCTCGGTGTGTCCTTGCGAACAACTCCCTGCGTGCGCCGCAGCTGGTCCCGGCGTTGTACAGCGAGCTGTACGTTCGGATGCATTCACTCGGCCCCCCGATCGCCTTCCAGACGGCGGTCCTTGCGAAAGTGGGGAGCCTGGCGGCCACGCTCGAATACGCGATTTCGCTTGGTGCGGGCTCTGTGGAGCTACCGAACGGCTTTCAGTCGATGGGCTTGTCCGCCCTCGCCGACTACAATCGACAGCTCGCCGCGAACGCCGTCGCATCGCCCTGACGGGAGGGATTCGGACGACCACTCATTGATTTCAACTAGTCGGAAACAAGGAAATCCATGATTGCCAGGCAACTTTGCGTCAGCCAGACTACTCGAGCGGAAGGCGGTCTACCGGAAGCTACTCCCTCCCAAGGAACTGAGCGTGGGGGGCCGCCTTCTTTTTCGCTCCCGACAACCCCCCGGGCTTGTTAGCAGTTTTGAGGTTGTAGGACCAGCCGAGTGGGCGAAAAGCTGCCCCCGTAAGGCCCAGCACCCGCGTAAATGGTCCCTCGGTCTAATCGGTTTGCCTTCCAGACCAGGCTAAACGTGTACAGCGTGTTGGCATGCAAAGAGACCACCAGCTGCACGAACGCTGCGTTCGGCGCATTTGCAGTGCCGCCGCCGCTCTCCTTCCACGTCTCGGGCTGCCCAGCGACAGATGGAAAAGGCGAGCCGCTGACGTATATGCCGAAGTCCTGGTTGTAGCCTGCGCTTCCGGTCCAGAGGTCGGCGTTGCCACTGACGAAGACCTCACAGTCCTTCGTGGGCGTGATGGGGGCGACGCCGGTCAGGGCGGGGTCCATGAATCTCCAGGTGCTGCCGTCGTTGCTGCTGAGCTGGAGCTGCCTGGTCACCGGCACGTCGACGACAGACCCTGTCGGAAGGAAGATTGAAGTCAGGCTCGTCGGTGAGAACTTTTGCGCGACGGGACCGGCGCCTGCCCAGATCGTGTAGGGGTCGCTTCGGCTGGCCTTCCACACGAGGGTGAGTGTGTAGGAGACGCCGGTCTGCACCGGCAAAACATCCATCACGAACGCGGCGTTGGGGTTGAAGTTACTGGCAAGGCCGCCGCTCTCTTTCCAAGCAGCGAGCGTGTTGGTGCCGTAGATACCTCCCGTAACCATGATGCCGATGTCCTGGTTGTAGCCGGCTGTGGAGACCCACAGGTCGGCGTTGCCGCTAAGGACGAGCTTGCCGTCGGTGGGCGGCACGACGGTCAGGCTCAGGTGGGCAGGGTCGATTGGCTTCCAGGTGCTGCCGTTGCTGTTTGAGTAGTGATATTGCTGCGAGTGCGTCGCGGCGGCGACTGTGCCACCACTCCGGGGAACGAGGAGGTAGCTGAGGCAGGTGGCCGCAAACTTGCCGGCGACGGGCCCGGCCCCAGCGACGATGGTGCCGGAGGTGCTTCGGTTCCCCTTCCACTCCAAAAAGGCCTGGTACGTGGCATTGGCGGCAACGTTGATCACGACTTGAACGTTCGCTGCATTTGGCGAGCTGACGTTCGCGCCGCCACTCTCCTTCCACCCTTCGGGCTGCCCGTTGCTGCTGGGGTAATTGGGACCGCTCACGGCAATACCGATGTCCTGGTTGAGACCGCTCTGGTTGGTCCAGAGGTCGGCGTTCCCATCGAGGATGGCGACCGAATCGACGCTCGGCGTGAAGGTCACGACCAAGCGGTTGGTGTCCATGAACCACCATTGCCAGCCGTTACTGCCAGCCAACCGATAC
>JALZAL010000060.1 GCA_030948325.1 Candidatus Dormiibacterota bacterium | reverse complement strand
TTTGGATTGCGAAACTTCGTTAGCTCAAGCCGCCCGTGCCCATCCGGGGTCCGCATCATAACGATGTCGACTTGGACACTTTCGAGCCCGTTGACGCGGTCCACCCACGGGCCCTCGACCGGCATCTTGCCTTCGAGCGTCATGCCGAGCGCGGTGAAAAAAGCGATAGCGGCTGCAAGGTCGTCGACGACGACGCCGACGTGGTCCAATCTCTTGATCGTCATGTCCCTAGTATGCAGAGGCCATGCGGGGCGGCCCGGGCCGACCGTTCTCGCGAGTTGGACGTGGTTAGCCGAGGAAACGCCGGGAGATGAGGGCGCAGCCAAACTGCAAGAAGGCCAGATGGATGTCAGCCCGGTGCTCGTAGCGGATCTTCAGGCGCCGGAAGCGGTTGAGGCAGGAGAGCGTCCGTTCGACCACCTACCGGTAGCGTCCCAGGCGGCTCTTGGGCTCGCCACCACAGCGGGCGATGCGCGGGATGATGCGGCGCTTGCGCAGGGCCCGACAGCCTGCGCTAGACAAGGAGTGCCATCCGAGCCCTCGAAAGCGTTGCAGCACGCCCTGGACTCCGAGCTAGGCCGCCGTTGCCGAACCATGTTGTGAGCGCCTCGCGCAGTCCCGCGTCAATGCCATCGCCAACCCAGGCGACGTGTCCATCAGGACGCACCAATACGGCGGTCGGTGCACTGACCTCGCCGAGTACCGGAAGTTCCCAGGTGCCGGCATACGAGGCATCGACGAGCTGAACTCTGTCGGCCCACGGTGCGATGTCGAGCCGCTCGATGAGAAAAGGATTGTCCATCGACAAGAGTTCATCTCTGGTCGCCGACCGTTCGGCAACGGCGCATTCAGGATGGTCGGCCGAAGTCACCCCAGTGCGTTGCGATAATGAGCAGTAAGCCACCAAGGGCGAGTGCAATGCCTGCGACGATAGTTCTCTCCGTGGGAATCTTGAAGGCAGGGATTTGAGCGGCGACAAGCCAGACACCGGCGAACAAGATCAACAGGAATCCCACCTCGGCGAGGATGACGCCCGTTTGACGGGTCATGAGACCCATGGTAGCTATTTCGATGTGTCCTTAGTCTGGGCTTGTTGAACAGGGAACCGCAGTAATAAAGGAGGCGCTGGAGGCAAACCCGCTTAGGTCGTCTCTTTTGCCAGGCCTACGAGATAGATGCTCTCCATAACGCGAGGTTTAGCGTCAGCATTGGCGCTGGTGAGGCATCCTTTGTGGCTGATGCCGTGCGCAAGGTAGACATCGCCCATTCTGGCCAGACAGTTGCTGAGGCGATGGAGCAGCTGAAGGTCGAGGTTAAGAAGGCTCGGCGCGACCGGGAGACCGTTCTGGTAGTCGTTCACGGCTTTGGGGCGTCAGGTGTGGGAGGTGCGATCAAGGCTGCGTTGATGACGGAGTTGCCTAGATTGGCCAGGCAGCATGGCTTTAAGGCTTATGGCTATGCGGACAAAGATCGCATTCCTCGAGAGCAAAACGTTGACGCGCGAAGCCTCAACCAAGGATCCACGTTGCTCATATTCCGCGAAGCCCAACCCGCTAAGGACTCGACGCAAGACTTCCGTCCTAACTTCCGGAACTTACGGGCGAAAGTAAGGGTTCGTGCCCGTCGAGCTCCTTAGGGGGCAAGTCGTTGGCTCGCGACAACTTCCCATTACCGTGACCTGATGTCAGTACCTCAACGGGCCAAAGTAGTCCAGTCCTGCAGCCGAAGACCTCGAACCCTCGTGAACTCCGACGAGTTTGCTGTTACAAGCGTGGCTTTATGACGGAGCGCTTGGCCGGCGATCAAGAGGTCGTAAGCGCCAATTGGCTTGCCGAGCCCTTCAAGACCTGCACGAACCCGTCCCGCGTGCTCGGCGTCTTCTGGGGTGAAGTCCAGAACCTCAAGAGGACCGGACATGAAGGTCGCGATTCGTTCGGCATTCGCCTTAGGGCGCTGGCTCCTAGCAACTCCGTACCACAGCTCGAAAAGCACCACAGACGAAGTGGCGACCACGTCGTCACCCGCGATGACGCGAGCAAAACGTCGCCGCACCGCTTCTGGCCGACCATTGATCAGCGCGATACAAGCGTTGGTATCGAGCAGGTAGGTCAATCGAGGATCTTGCGGGAAGGTGTGATCGGCTGATCGCGCCCTTCTGCCATGAAGTCGCTCGGGCCGGCAATATCTAGCCGGGCGAACCATTCCTTAGCGTCAAGCACGGGCTCGAGCAAGACTCCAGTGTTAACCCGCCGAACCTGCACCTTCTCTCCGCGGAATCGGAATTCTTTGGGTAACCTGACGGCTTGGCTGCGGCCATTGCGGAATAGTTTTGCCACTACGCGATCAGGCATCGCGACCTCCCCTAGACGAACCGCCAGGCTCTCAACTGATCTATACCCAAAGTATATCACCGTGTAGTAATCTGGCCGAGCTCGGTCCTCGAAACGAGCTCAAAAGGTCGAAACGGTCTCGGTTGATGGGAGGCTTGAAGCTATCTCATAAACGGTCACGGTCGACCCGTCGTACCGAACGGGCGTGGAAGCACGCACGTCATCGCTTGATCGCATCCAGCACGCGGCGTCGAAGATTCTGCGGGCCATTGGGGTAGGCGGTTAGGGTTGGTCGAGCCTTTGAAGGCCTGGTTCGAGTTGCTCAATGATGCGGCCGACTCGGGCTAACAAGCCCGATGGCTACCTTCTAGGCTCATACCGCATCGCCACCGCCCCCGAGCCGAACTCCAGCCGGCTCACGAGCCTCAAGTCGACACGCTTCGATAGCCCCGCGAACAACGTCGGCCCGTGGCCCACCAGCCTGGGCTGCACCACGAACTCGTACTCATCGATCAATCCCAGCTCCGCCAACGCCAGCGGGAGCTTCACGCCTCCCACGAGCAGTCCCTTACCCGACTCCCGCTTCAGCTGCTGAACGGCGTTCCCCAGATCTCCGCGCACGAGCTCCGCGTTCCAATCGACCCGGTCCAGGGTGCTCGATACGACGTACTTCTTTGCCGCGTCGATCGTCCGGGCGAAAGGTTCCATCCAATCTTCCATCCAATCGGGCCTCGCTCCCGTCGGCGCCGGCGGCCGCCACGCTGATTCCATCATTTCGTATGTCACCCGGCCAAAGAGGAGAGCATCGGCCTGGTCGAGGTTTTCCGCCGCGTGCCGATGTAACTCTTCGTCCGCGAACCCTTCACGATGATCGCAGCACCCGTCCAATGTGACGTTGATGGAGTACCGAAGGGGTCGCACTACATAAGCGTATCGACGATCCAGGCTAGGTTAAGAAGTTTCTCTAAACAGGTAGGCGGTCCTGAGTAACCATCGGAAGGGGTGCAGGTTCGGGCCGGAAGACGTGCTCACGCGGCGCGAGCCGTGGTGGCGCCAAGTTTGGCACTATTGGGCCGATCACCACGCCCTCATCTGAGGCCAGCACCTCGCGCAGCAGCACCGCGATCCCGAGCTCCGACTCCGATGGCTGGACCCAGCGTGTCACCCGACCTGCAGGCAGTACTGCGAAGTACAAGAGCATCGTCAGGCCAGGTCCATGCCCGTCCGGTACGACGGGTCGACCGTGACCGTAAGGCGGATAGGCATTCCACCCACAACCGCTTGGTTCGCGTTGCGGAAACCACTGCCCACTTCAATTTGGATCCTTCCATAACGCGAACCGAAGTCTCCGGAAGGCGGATAGGTCGCCCGGCCTGGGTTGGTGTTTGGTCAGATCGCCCTCCGATTCCTCTGCCGAACCCAACAAATCCGTTCTGGATGCCACGGCTCACGAGATCAAGGTCCATGGCCGTGGTGCTCCGTCACGAAAGCGGAACCCAGTCGACTGCGGTGAGCATTTATGTTCTGGGGCCATGACCTTGAGGCCAACTCGAGCGGGATGGGCAAACCGGTGATCCTCCCCAAGATCCGGGATCCGCGCTTCATCACCGTGCGTCGCGGCGGCAGCCTCCAAGACGACGATCACCGCCTTCTGGCGATCTGGGCGGCTGACTGCGCGCAGCACGTGCTGCACCACTTCGAGCCGGCACGGCCGAAGGACGACCGTCCACGTCGGGCGATCGACCTCGGGCGTGCCTGGGCGCGGGGTGAGATCACGTGGGGAGAGGCCCGCACGGCGGCCGGCCATGCAAACGCCGCGGCCAGAGACCTTAGTGGGGCAGGACGGCATGCCGCGTACGCTGCCGGCCAGGCCGCGGCGGTGGGCCATGTGGCGGCCCACGAGCTCGGTGCTGCGGCCTACGCGATCAGGGCGGCGCGAGCGGCAGCGGCTGAAGACGATCGCGAGGCGGCTGGCCGCTTGGAGTGCCAGTGGCAGCGCGCCCAACTCCCCCACGAGATCCGAGAACTTGTGCTCGACGACCAGCGGCTGCGCAACGAGTTGTGCTGGTTTGCGTTCGACTGCTGAC
>JALZAL010000131.1 GCA_030948325.1 Candidatus Dormiibacterota bacterium | reverse complement strand
GGGCTCAGGGTGTACTCGATCGCATTGCTGAGTGCGAAAGGGTAGCCGGCGCTCGGGTATAGCAACAGAGTAAGAACAGCGCGCGACGGCTCCCACTCTTCAACCTGCCACGGCAGCCACCGAACCAAACCGTGAATGGCGTTGTGCTTCCCAGGCTCCGTCAACGGGAGCTGGTACTGGTTGCCTTCGAACTCATAGACGCCATCGGCCAGCCGGTTCGGCCAGGGAATGAGCGCTTGTCCGTATGCGCCCAGGGCCACCTCGTCGGAACCATAACCGTCGAGTACCGCCCATCCATCACAGGTCAGCTCCCGTAGGCCACCGCCCACCGTCACGACTGTGAGTCGCAGCCGACCCGACGCCAGCTCGACCTGTTCACCGGACGCGAGCACGGGCGCCGTATCGGATTCTCTCACCTGGCGGCTCATGCGGATGCGGTGCTATCGATAGTACGGATAGCCAGGATACATATACCCCGCTCCCCAGAAAGGCGAGTAGCCATAGTAGCCGTAGAGACCAACGGGGTCCGGCAGGTCCGCGAGATCGGGGTCGTACTGGGGTGCGCCGGCCACATCTTCGCGGGAGTGGTTTATGAAGACATCGTCTTCGGTGATCCGTGTGATGGCATCGACCGGGATGAAGGACATCGTTTCGCCGAAACCGAGGAACCCGCCATGCTCCACTCGCAGGAAGCGGACCTTCCGATCTTGATCGTCGATCAGCAGGTCATCCACTCTCCCGACGTCATGGCCATCCTTATCCTTGACCTTGCGCCCGCGGATGTCCTCGTCGGCGCTCGCGATCGTCTGGCCGCTGTCGCTCAGCTTGCTGAGCGTTGCCTTGCTATTGGGCGACATGTCTTTTCTCCTGGAGATACCGGGTGGATGGTTCGCTTTGATGACCCTTCATCCGAGACGTCATTGCGGCGCTCGACGCGCATTCAAAGCTGCAGTATCCGAGGCCTGCGACAACGATTGGCCCGAACTCGATCACGCGGGCACACAGCGGGCAGCACATTTCCGGAGGTGGAATCGTCCTCCCCGTCGCCGGCGATGTCGTCGCCGTTACGGGGTACGCGCGACCTCGCGACCGTACCCCACCGATGCGGTGCGTCTGAACACGCAGGCCTTGTGGCTCAAGGTCAATATGCTGCCTTTTGGCCGGTGTCGCTGAGCTTGCTGAGGGGTGAATCCTCATTTGAGCGGCATGTGCGTCTCCTGGGATCTCCCGAAAGAAGGTTCGTTGACCTAATGCCATATTCGACCGGCCTGCATAACAAATGCGGTAACAGCACGCGGTTCCTTGGGGTCCTAGGCATCCGTGCGGCGTCCGACTGACTGGGCGACGTTGATCTGACGGTGAGCGGCGAAGCAAAGGCAGCTGCGGCGGGCTGTCTCTGAGTCTGGAGCCTCGCCGGTGTTGCTTCGATGGCGAATGGACCATACTCGGTAGGTGCGGATCACGCGCCCGGCCCGCGACCTGTTGTCGCGTCCGCGGACCACTCGCTCCGTTGACCCCTATGGCAACAGGTAACCCGATGCAGATCGGCGTGGTCGGGCTTGGGCGGATGGGCGCCAACATCGTCCGCCGCCTGATGCGAGAGGGTCACACGTGCGTCGTCTTCGACGTGGCCCCAAAGGCGGTCAAGGCGTTGCAAGAGGAGGGCGCGACCGGGGCGACCTCGGCAGCAGACCTGGTCCACAAGCTCTCCAAGCCTCGGGCAGTCTGGGTGATGGTGCCAGCCGGGGACGTCACCGGCAAGGCCATCGAAGACCTCGCCTCCCACATGGACCCCGGAGACATGATCATCGACGGCGGCAACTCCTACTATCGGGACGACATGCGGCGTGCTGTCGACCTATCCTGTCGCTGTATCCACCACGTCGACTGCGGGACCAGCGGCGGCGTGTGGGGAATCGACCGGGGCTACTGCCTCATGATCGGAGGCGAAGCCGACGTCGTCGAGCACCTCAGTCCGATCTTTGCGACGATCGCCCCGGGGATGGATTCAGCGCCGCGTACCCAGGGCCGAACCGGAGCAGCCGTGCCGGCCGAGCACGGGTTCTTGCACTGCGGCCCGAACGGCGCCGGACATTTCGTGAAGATGGTCCACAACGGAATCGAGTATGGAATGATGGCGGCCCTAGCCGAAGGACTCAACATCCTGCGCAATGCCAACGCCGGCAAGCGCA
>JALZAL010000127.1 GCA_030948325.1 Candidatus Dormiibacterota bacterium | reverse complement strand
GGGCTACCTCGATGGCTAGATGCTGCCCCTTGATGGGGCTGATCCGGGCCAGCTGGAACAGGTAGTCCTCCTTCTCTTCATGGCGGTAAATCGGGCGGTACTCGGCGGGATCAATGGCGTTGTGCACGACCCTGCGCCACTTGACACCAGCCACCTGTTCCTGCTGCGAGCGGCTGATGGCGACCAGGTGCACCTGGCGATCCACCGCGGCAAGGAAGTCTCCCTCGGCCTCCGTCAGCGCTCCATGCAGAGTGGCGACGACCGGAGTGTCCAGGCCGCTCGTGGCCGCCACAAGGATTCCGGGCAATCCGGAGTGGTCGTGGATGACGTCGAACGAGCGCCTGCGTACCAGGTGGTAGGCGCGGTAAAGGAACAGGCACTCCCTCGGCAGCTGGTCCCGCGTCCCAAGCTGCTCGGACCAGCTTTCAGGTGCCACGGCGACCGTTTCGAACGGACCTTTCGAGCCCTGCTGGCCGATGACGCACACCTCGTGTCCCCGGTGCTGGAGCCCTCTCGCAAGGTTGTATGCCATCAGCTCGATGCCGCCGTACCCGGATGGAGGCACGGGGTACCAGGGGCTGACGATCATGGCAATGCGCCGCGGAGTCACGTTTCTAGAACTCCCGAAGCAGCCCGGACACCTAGGCCGTGGCTAGGGCTCCATCCACGGCGGCATTCCCCGGATCACCTCCAGGCCGGCGGGCGCGTCCACATCCACGGAGCACGATCCATCGCCGGCCCGTTCGACGTGGACACGAAGCCGATGCGGGCCCACCTGCAGATCCTCGAGGGTGAGTCGGGGGCACCACGGCGGGAGTGCGGGGTCGAGGTACAGCCGGCCCGAGGGCATGTCCGGCTCCAAACCGAGCAAAACCCGGACCATCTGCAGGACCGCCCCCGCAGCCCATGCTTGCGGCACGTTGGCCTTTCGATAGGGAACCGGGACCGCGAACTCCTCCTTGGGCAGCCCTGAGAAAAGCTCCGGCATCTGGATCTCCTCGAAGCACATGACGGCGGCGAGCAGCCCATCCATGATCCGCCAGGCATTCTCGGCCAGCCCATACCGGCGCAGGCCGGCTGCGGCGATCATGCTGTCATGCGGCCACACCGAGCCTCGCTGGTAAGAGTGCGGGTCATACAACGGGTGTTGCTCCGACAGGGTTCGAAGGCCCCAACCGCTGAACATGTCGCCCTGGAGCAACCTCTCTCCCGCGATCCGGCCGCGGCGCGAATCGAGAAGTCCCATCCACAGGCAGTGCCCCGGGTTGGACGTCACTGTGCCGATCGGCCGTTTGCGTCCGTCGATGGCGAAGGCCACCTCACCGGGTGGATCGAGCCAGAACACTTCGTGGAACCGGCGCCTCAGCTCGGCTGCCTCCCGCCGAAGCTTTCCCGCGCGCTCGGCATCGCCCCAAGCCTCGAACAGCGGAGCCATCTGGACCTTCGCGCCATAGACGTACGCCTGCATCTCACACGTGCCGATCGGCAGCTCGGGAAACACACCGGTTTCGTCCAGCACGCCGTCGTGTGCATCGCGCCAGGCCTGGTTGCGGTACCCCTGGGGCGACCGCGGCGCGTATTCCTGAAAGCCGTCGCCATCGCGATCTCCGTGGTTGTCGATCCAGTCGAGGCACCCTTCGGCCACACGCTTGAACGGCGCAAGTGCCTCGGCGTCGCCCAGCCAGCGATGGTGCTCAGCGAGCAACAAGAGGTAAAGCGGCGTCGCGTCGGCGGTGCCGTAGTAGGGACGGTGCGGGACTCGGCCGAAATGCGCCCATTCCCCAACGCGGAGCTCGTGCGGAATCTTTCCCGGCTCTGCGTCGCGCACTGGATCGTCGATTTCGGACTGCCAGCGTGCCAGGTTTTCCAGAGTCCCGTGCGCAACCGACGGCTGGGCGATCATGGCCTGGATTGAGGCGATCAGTGAATCCCTGCCGAACAGGGCCATGAACCAGGGCAGGCCGGCCGCCGGCATCCAGTGCTCCGAAGACGAGTCGTGCTCGTGCAGACGCAAGGCGGCGAGATCCTCGATGGCGCGCTCGTAGGCGAACTGGAGACGTATGTCGGCAGGTTCGAGGCGGGTCACCGACTTCTGCCAGCGCTGCGATTGGAGCTGGGGCTCGTCCTCGCCCTCGAGCTCGAACTCGCACCGCGTTGCAACCTCGGGCAGCGCCCCGTCGCTCGTGAGCAGATCGTACTGCAGGCACACACGCCAGTCCTCGCCAGGATGAAGCTCGACGGGGAACCGCAGAGCACCGTTCGCATAGCTGACTCCCGCCTTGTCCGTGAGCGTGCGCACGATGCATCGGCGGACGAAATCCTGGTTCCGGTAGTGCGCCTCGAGCCGGTTCGGGCCGAGCCATATGGTGTTCAGCTCGGCGCGGCGCTGCCATTCTTTGAACCGCACCTCGAAGAGATCGGCAAAGTCGCTCTCCAGGGCTATCTCCAGGAGAAGGGTGAGCGGCGTCCGCCCATATGTGTGAAGCACCAGGTCTTCATGCAGGCGGTGAAAGCTGAGCAACCTGTCCACAGTGACCGCGACGCGAGCCCCGCGCATGTCGCCCGAGGCGCCGGCTACCTCGTCGGCGATCATGTGCCAGCGTGCGTGTCGATATGACAGTCGCACCGAAGCGACCGATTGGGGGCGGCGACCGTTGAGGCGCAGCTCATGGCGCGAGACAAAGCGCGTGTCCGCCGCATAGAGCCCGCACTCACCGGCTTCCAATGGCACTGTGCCTTCCTGGTTGGTGACCAGGAAGGTGGCGCCATGGTTGATCTTCACCGTCGGGTCGGGATGGACGGCCGAGATCAGCGTGCGCCAAGGTGCCAGTCGCGGCTCGCCATCCTCGCCGGACGTCACCCTCTTTTTTGCCGGCTTTGCGCGTGTCGTGCCCTTGCGTACCTTCATATGGGTCAGGTTCTACGTTAGCCACTCAGAGGCCGACCCTGCAAAGCCGCCGCGGCGCCGGATTTCTTGCCGCTTGTGGAGAAGTGCCCCAGGCGCCATAGTATTTGGGAGATGGTCGACCTCAAATCCGCCAAGCTGTTCAAAGGCCTGCCGGACGGGGAGATGAAGAAGATCGAGCGGCAGCTCAAGTTGGTTCAGCACCGGGCCGGCCACGAGATCGTCGTCAGAGGCGACGGCGGTGTGGGTTTCATGGTCATCACCGACGGCACAGTGACCGTCAGCACCGTACAGGGCAAGACGCGCAAGTTGGGCCCGGGCGACTCATTCGGCGAGATGGCACTCCTCGACCACGAGGGTCGAAGCGCAACCGTCAAGGCGGATTCCGACGTTTCGCTGGCGACCATCCCCGAGTGGGGTTTCAAGTCGTTCCTGGAAGAGCACCCCGAGGTGGCCTACAGGCTTCTACAGGTGCTGAGCCAGCGGGTCCGCCTGGCGGAGAGCGGCGCGTAGCCGCGGCGACGTTGCCGGCTGTTCAGCTACCTCGCTCAGCTGGAACTACCGACCACGGTTGAAGACGCCGGCTTCTGGGCCGCCGGCGATTGATTCGACTGCGGCAGGTGCAGGGTGAAGGTGCTCCCGCGGCCTGGAATGGAATCGACAGTGATCTCTCCTCCGTGAAGGCGCGCGAGCTGCCGGGCCAGATATAGACCCAGCCCGGTCCCAGGCAGGTGGCGCGTTTGAGGAGTGCTGACGCGGCCGAATCGCGTGAAGAGGACTGGAAGGTCATCTTTGTCGATCCCGAGGCCCGAGTCTTTGACGATCACGCGCGCAACACCACCTCGTGTGGTGACCTCGCAGCTGACAGGACCACCCTCGGGTGAATATTTGATCGCGTTGCTGATCAAGTTGACCACGATTGTCTGGACGCGCTCGGCGTCGACCTGCACGAGGACCGGCTTGTCGCGGCACTCGAACAGGATCTGATGCTTGTCATCGACAATCGCCGTAGCGGCATCCAGGGCCGCACCGGCGATCTGGCACAGATCGGCCTCGGCCGGCTGCAGCATCAGGCGGCCGTCCTCCAGGCGAGCCGCTTCGATCATCTGCTCAATCAAGGCGTTCATCTCCAGCACCTTGGCGCCCATCACGGGTGCAGCTTTGCGGCCCCGCTCGTTGAGCTCGCCGAGGACGCCCTCTTCGAGCATTGAGACATAACCGCTGATGACAGTCAGCGGCCCGCGAAGCTCATGCGAGGCAAGGTTGAGGAACTGGCTCTTGTTCTTTTCAATCGCAGACATTCGTTCGGTGACGCGCGCACGATCCAGGCCGGCGGTGACCGCGCTGCCGTATCCCTGAAGCTGGTTGATCTCGTCGCTACCGAACAGAGGGGTAAAAGGTCCGGCGGTGACCCCCAAAGAGCCTTCGCCCCCGGATAAGCGGAGCGGCACCACGATCACGGCACCCGGGCCAAGGGCGGGATAAACGATCTCGACATCGGGATGGCCTTTGCGTGGAGACATGATTTCGTCCACACGCCTGGAATCGATGCCCGAGCTGGCCATGAGCGCGCCGTCGGAGTCCACGATGAAAGCCCCCTGCGCGCCCAGGAGCCGCTTGGCCCAACCCACCGCCTTCTCCGCGAGCACCTGCCGCGTCGGACTGAATATCAGCAATTCCTGGATCGCCGACCTGAGCTTCGCCTCCTCGCCCATCCGCCAGACTCGGCGTAGGAACGAAGGAGGCGCAAAGCTCACGTAATTGATGGGAACCACGGCCAGCGCGAGCAGCTGCGTCGTAACTATCGCCGCCGGGCTCTGGAGGGCGGCACCCCCAAGCACGTCGACGATGACGATTGCGATGAGGGCGGCGAAGCCGAAGCTGAGGG
>JALZAL010000118.1 GCA_030948325.1 Candidatus Dormiibacterota bacterium | reverse complement strand
CGCCTTGCAGTACGCCGTCGCGTCCACGACCGCCTGCCGCAATTCATCGACCAACGCCTTCTTGTCCCGCACCGGCAGGTTGCCGCCGCGGCCCTGGGCGTAGATGGCGAGCGCGCGCTCCAGCGAGGCGAACACGTTGGCGTAGTCCACGATCGTGCCGCTGTGCTTTCCCGGGAACACGCGGTTCGCCCGTGCGATGGTCTGCATCAAGGTGTGGTTGCGCATCGGTTTGTCGAGGTAGATCGTCGAGCAGCTCGGCGCGTCGAATCCCGTCAGCCACATCGCGCAGAGGAACACCAGGCGCAGCGGATCGTCCGGAGCCTTGAACTTTTCATCCAGCTCCTGCTCGTTCATCCGCTTGCGGTGCGGAACGATGTCGAGGCCGAGCTTCTTCATCTGCTCGATCTCGTTCTGGGCGGGCGACACCACCACGGCCATGTCGGTGCTGTCCATCTGCGGCCAGTATTTGCGTACCTTGTCGTACATGCGAAGCGCGGTCGCCTTGTCGATGGACACCACCATCGCCTTGCCCTGGAATCCCCTCCCCGTGAAATGGCGCACGATGTCCTTTGCCACCGTGTCGAGGCGATCATCGCGGGTGATGAGGTGGTACTGGCGCGACAACTCCTTCTCCAGCCGCGCTTCCTGCTCGGGGTCAAGCGTCGCACTCTCGATCAGTTCGTAGATTTCGTCGTTCAGGTCCGGATTGACGAGCTGTAGCTCGGGCGTGCGATTCTCGTAGAAGAGCGGAACCGTCGCGTGGTCCTCGATCGACTGCTGAAAGTCGTAGATCGAGACGTAGTCGCCGAAAACCTCCTTCGTCCTTTCCTCGCCCGCGATCAGCGGCGTGCCGGTAAAGGCGAGGAAGAGCGCCTTCGGCAGCGCCGTGCGCATGTTCATCGCCAGCGTGTCGTACTGGCTGCGGTGCGCCTCGTCGGTGAGCACGATCACGTCCGGCCGGTCACACAGCACCTCAGCCGTCTGGAACTTGTGGATTAGCGTAAATACGTAGCGATGGTTACCTGCGAGGAGCGCGCGCAACTCGGCGCCGCTCTGGGCGTGGCAGGCGTCGCCCTCCGCCTCGCTCACCGCGCCGCAGGCCTTGAAGGTCTTGGCGATCTGGTCGTCCAGCTCCACGCGGTCGGTCACCACAACGAAAGTCCAGTTGCCGGGCACCTTGCGCAGGATCTTCTGCGCGAAGAACACCATCGAGAAGCTCTTGCCGCTGCCCTGCGTCTGCCAGAACACCCCGCCGCGGCCATGGCCAGCCTTGCGCGCCTCCAGCGTCGCCGCGATGGCGTTGTTTACCCCGAGGTACTGGTGGTTCTGCGCCATCGCCTTCACCAGGCCGCTCTTGTGCTCGGAAAAAAGCGTGAAGTTCTCCGCGATGTCGAGCAGCCGCGCGGGCGCGCAGGTGCCGCGCAGCATCACCTCCAACGACACCCGGCGCGGCTCGTCCTCGCGCTCGATGCGCTTCCACTCGAAGAACCGCTCCCAGTCCGCCGTGATCGTCCCGACCCGGCTCTCCGTGCCGTTCGAGGCGATCAGGAACGCGCTGTACCAGAAGAGTTGCGGAATGCCGTTCTGCGGATGCTTGTAGCTCGTCAGGTTATCGTCGAACGCCTGCCGTGCCGCCACGCCGGGCTTCTTAAGCTCGATCACCACCCACGGCAGCCCGTTCACAAACCCGACCAGATCCGGCCGGCAGGTATAGAGCTGCCCGGTGACCGTCATCTGCGAGACCAGCAGGAAATCGTTCGCCGCAGGATCCAGCCAATCCACCACCCGCACTCGCTCGTCCCTCAGCCCGCCCCGCTCGCGATCCAGCACCGTCACCTTCACGCCGTCCTTCAGTAGCCCGCACACCTCCCGATTCGCTCCAGCAAGAGTCATCGCCGACCGGTCGCGCGTCAACTCATCCAGCGCGCTCGCTATCGCGTCTGCCGGCAACTGCGGATTCAACCGCTCCAGCGCCGCGCGCAACTTCGGGACCAGGACCACATCGCCTGATGTCTCGCGTCCGAGAGTGCCGCTCTGTCCGAATACTTCCTCCATCGCAGACAACGTCTCCCAGCCAAGTTTGGCGAATAGGCCGAGGGCAGGTTGCTCGACAAGCTGGTCTTCGGTGTAGGCGTGTGTACTCATTTGGGAATCAGCACCGCCTTCGGGATTCGCCGCATCGGAAGTTCGCGGACATGAACTGGGTCATGTCTTGCTCACTTATAATCCTTCGCAGCGAGGTTCCCCAAGTCCTTAACCAGCGCGGTTGGAATCCATTCCGCAAACGGCGATGGCTTGAACGGAGCCATAAACTTTCCATTTACATCTACCGGTGCATTGAACCACTTGTTCGATAGGATATGACATTGCTTGCGGGTTCTGGTTAGGGCAACAACAAATTGGGAGATTTCTCGGTCCTCCATTGCGTTTCGATTCTTCGGCAGCGAACCATCGTGTACCCCCACAATGAATACATGCCCTGCCGAGAGCCCCTTGCAGCCCTTGTATGACGTCAAAAGTATCCTTGGCTTGTCCTGATCAAGCACCCCTGCATCATCTGCGGCGCCAAGAGTGAGCCATGACAAGATCGCGCCCGCAGAAGGACTCAGCAATTCGTTGAGCCTTGCCCGAATAGCTTCCCCTGTTCGGTCGCCCACTACTACCGAATATGCCAGCTGGACTGCCTCGAGATGGGTAGCCACGAAACTTGCATCGAGCAACCCACGCATTGGCGTGCCGTCTTGAGACGCGATCACGACTCGCTTCTGTGTCTCTTCGTCACAAAGCGCGTCCAAGAGAATTCGCCAACCGAAGTTTGATTGCTCATTAGTGATGAGAATTTTGTACGCATCGACTATGTCGCTGACAATCGGTTGGCTGGGCGTATACGAGATTTGCGGGTATTTCGGTGCAAGTCGCTTGTGAATTTCTCTCAGGTAGTGTCCAGGTCCGGCCACTAGAAC
>JALZAL010000110.1 GCA_030948325.1 Candidatus Dormiibacterota bacterium | reverse complement strand
CAGCCACATCGCGCAGAGCACGGCGCGCGGCGCGGTCATCGGAAGAGCAAACCTGAGCCGGCTGACCTGACCGAGCGCCGGCAGATCGACGACCCCCAGACGAACCGGATTCCACTGGCTGGCGATGAGCCAGCGAGACACCCCGTCAAGATCAGCAGGCGCTGACGTCTCGGCTGACAGAGCGATCATCAATGGTCGGGAATCGTACATATGACGACGGTACCCGCCGGTCAAGGACCTGGTTAGGTTGCTTTCACACGAAGCGACGGCATCACTGTTCGGTGGCATCGACCACCTCTGACTCAGTCCGGTAGCCAGACCAGTGCCTGTTCGATGGCCATCTCGAGTGACAGGGCGTGGCCCTCTGCCCAGGCGGTCTCGGCGACGTCAGCTCCCACGGCAGCTCGAACATGTTGAAGGCCGGTTTCCACCATCGCGTTCCAGCGCGGTGCCGCCGGCGCTCCCACTGTTTCGCGAACCGACGCGGCCGCTCCCGCCAGTCTGAACGCGCGGATAGGGTTCGAGCCGGAGGCTGCGAGCATGGCGCAGCTCTCCAGGACAAAAGCGACGTCCACCTTTTCGTGCAGCTGACTGGAGATTTCCAGGCTCTCGCGAAGGTTGCCCCTTGCTTTGGCTTCGTCGTGATGATCAATCGCCAGCAATGCGAGGCACGCCAGCAAGAATGCCGCGACCTTGACATCTCCAAGATCGCGATGCAGGGCAAGGCTTTCCTCTCCGTGAATGAGAGCTGAATCGTGATCGCCCTCGAAGTACGCGACCAGCGCCATGACGAGAAGCGCGCCAGCGGTCCCCTTGCGATCATTGAGATCCCTTGCGATCCCGATCGCTTCGCGGACGAGGGGCCCGGCACCCTCGCTATGCCCTCGCACCAGTCGCACCAGCGCGAGGTTTCGTAGCGACCGGGCCAATATGTCTGGTCGCTGAGTAGCTCGGGCCAGGCGGATGCTGTCCTGAAGGTGCGCGTCGGCTCGCTCGAAATCGCCAAGCCGATGTGCCATCCACCCGGCTGCGCCCAGGGCCTCGGCCCTTAACTCACTCTCCGCCGGCCAGCCGGCGAGTGCTTTTTCCAGCCACTCACGGCCCTCGCTGAGATATCCGCGCGCATCCCAAAAGCCGACGAGGGCTGTCACCAGCCGGAAGTTGAGCTCTGCTGAGTCATTCTGGCTCCAGTCGAGAGCAGCACGAAGGTTGTCGTGCACATCCTCGACTCGGTCCAGCCGGCTGGAATGCTCCCGGCTGTCCTGCAGCTCCTTCGTGCTCTCCGCCAGCTGCGCGAAATAGCGCGCGTGGCGTTGTAGGTAGAGCCCAGCTTCACCTGACTCGACCAGGCGCTCCCGCGAGTACTGCTGGAGGGTTTCCAGCATCCGCATCGGCGCCCTTTGATCGTTCCCGCCCACAGGCATGGTCAGCGACTTGTCGATGAGGCGACCGAGGAGCTCGATGATCGCACCGCCTTCGACGCCATCTCCTGGGCACACTGCTTCGACGTCGGCGATGGTGAAGCCGCCTGCGAACACGGACAGGCGGCGGAACAGCGTGCGCTCGTCGCGATCGAGCAGCTGATAGCTCCAGTCTACGGTCGCCCGGAGAGTTTGCTGACGCGCGCGCGCAGTCCTCCCGCCACCGGTGAGCAGCCTGAAGCGATCGTCCAACCGCTCGAGCAGCTCATCCAGCGTCATCACCTTGGCGCGCGCAGCCGCGAGCTCGATGGCAAGCGGAATCCCATCCAGGCGGCGACAGATCTGGAGGATGGTGGCGGACCCATGCTGATCCAGGCCCGGCCCGGGCTGGCTCGGCCAGGCTCGGTCGATGAACAGCCGGACCGCCTCGCTTTCCAGGGGCGCCTCGAGCGGCGCTTTCTTGCTCGTGGTGGGTGGCAGCGAGAGTGGTGCCAGCCGCCAGAGCAGCTCGCCGAAGGCGCCAAGGCGTTCCCGGCTGGTGGCGAGAACTGTCAGGTTCGGACAGCCGGCCAGCATTCGGTCCGACACGAGAGCGCACTCCTCAATCAGATGCTCACAGTTGTCGAGCACGATCAGAGAGTTACGCGGCTGCAAGTGGGCGATCAGAGAGCTCAGCAGCGCGGTCCCGGGCACCTCACGGACCCCGACCGCTTTGGCCACCGCCTGGACCACCAACGATGGATCGGACAGCGCAGCGAGCTCGATCAGCCAGACGCCGTCGGGATGGTCATCGATCAGCTCGGCCGCGAGGTGAAGCGCGATACGTGTCTTCCCGAGGCCTCCGGCACCGGAGATCGTAACCAGCCGGCTCTTGTCGACCAGCTGCTTGAGCTCGGAAAGCTCAGCCTCTCGGCCCAGGAAGCTCGTGAGCTCGACCGGCAGGTTGGTGAGCTTGACATCGAGTGATCTGAGAGATGGAAACTCGGCTTGCAGCAGGGGATGGACGAGCTGGTAAACGCGCTCGGGACGAGATAGGTCTTTGAGGCGATGCACGCCAAGGTCCTGGAGCGTCACCGAATCGGGCAGGCTGTCGATCACGAGGTCGTGAGTGGGGGCGGAAAGGATCGTCTGACCCCCATGCCCCGTCGCGAGCAAGCGCGCGCAGCGATACAACGCCGATCCGACGTAATGACCGTCCCGCATCTCGGCCTCGCCGGTGTGAAGCGCGATGCGGACACGAACCTCGCTTTCGACTGGCCATTCCGTGCGGTTGAGCTCCAGCTGCGCATCAAGGGCGGCGGCGACCGCCTCGCTCGCCCGTGTGAACACCGCGAGGATGCTGTCGCCCTCCCGTCCCAGCTCGACCAGCCGGCCGCCGTTTCTTGCCACCGACTGCTCGAAAATCGCGTCGTGGAGCTCAAGCGCCCCGCGCATCGCGGCCGGGTGGCGGTCCCATGCCTGGGTGGATTGCTCGATGTCGCTGATCATGAACGTGAGAGTCCCGCTGGGCAGCTCGATCAACAGGCTGCCAGAGCCCTCGGGGCGTGGCATGCGGGCATTATCAGCCGTCATGGCCAGGACGCCACGCCGCCTTCCGACGCATGCGCAGCCACGCGGTGCCGCGTTTGCAACCTCCCTCTTAGCGCACTGGCGCTCATCCATACCTCGCCCGGCCAGGGCAAGCCGCGATCCAGCTCCCTCGGCCCGTCACGATGGTAGGAGGCCATCACGAGCGCAGAGAGATGTCGGACCAGCGCCCACCGAAGGTTGTGCGGCAGGGGGCGGACCTCGAATCCGGCGCGGCCTGCGGCCGGGGCGAGCACCGTGATACCTCGTATCGCGCGCACCTCTCCAAGGCGGCCGGAGGCCACCTGCGCGGCCAGTGAATCAAGGTCGTTGCGCGCCATGTCGACAAGCGTCCACGGGGTGCTTTCGATTGAAGCGACGACCTGGTTGATGAGCCGGTTGTCGAAATGGAGGTGCAGAATCCGGTCGCCCTTGCGCACGAGGGTGCCATCCAGCAAGGTGGTGGTCGGGCCGCGGTATGGCGACGCACCGAACTGGAGCATGCCCCCTTGCTGCACGTGCCGCACGCGCCACAACCACATTGCGATGGGCTCCCATCGCTGCCACAGGGACAGGAGCCTGAACCTGCCGCCCCGATCGGCCAGATCGAGCATCAAGCGCGCTGCCATACCCAACGGAACTCGGCCGCTGCTCATGGGCGACCCTTAGTATGGCTGCCAACAGCGGCGCCTTACGACTTTCTCCGGGGAGGGACTTCTGAGTCAAACGCGTGACTGATCTTGCAGCGGAACTCGTCTGCTCTGACGTATTGCCTTCGATTCCGGAGATCAGAGTCGGCTGGCTTGGTCACAAGTCGCAAACGATCGGGGATGGGCTGCGCACGTACTCACGAGAGGTGACGGCCGGCCTGGCGGATCGGGCTGAGATCGTCTTCATACACCACGAGAAAAGCCTCGACGATGGTCGTTCGTCACACGCTCTTCACGGCCATCCCGCATTTCAGCGCCGATTCACCATCGCCGGCACCGGGGATCGGAGCCGGCTCGAGGGATTGCTTCGTGAGCACGCAGTGGACGTCGTGCACCTGTCAGCTCCGTTCTCCACTCTCGACTTCCGGATGCCCGGAATTTGTCACCGCCTCGGGATACCGATTGTGGCCACCTTCCATGTTCCGTTTGCGCGCGAGCTGTCGACGTGGGGAGCGCTGTCTGCCGGCGTCTATCACCTGTATGCCCGCGCCCTCGCGGCATGCGATCGCGTGATCGTCCTCGGCGAAGCGCAGCGGCTGTTGCTGATCGCGCTTGGCGTGCCCGAGCATCTGATCGTGGTGTTGCCAAACGGAGTTGACACAGACAAGTTCACTCCCGGCCCATCGCCCGCGCTCGAGTCTCTTCAGGCCGAGCGCATCTTCAGCTTCTGTGGAAGGGTCGATCCGGAGAAGAGGGTGGAGACTTTGCTGCAGGCGTTTCTGCAAACGTCGCCGCCTCGCACGGTTCGCATGGTGATCGTCGGTGAGGGTGTCGACCTCGCCCGGCTCAGGCGTGGCTACCAGGATGAGCGCATCGTGTTCCTCGGACCCGTCCTGAATGAACGCACGCGCATCGAGATACTTCGCGCATCGGACGCCTTCTTCCTACCCTCTCGCGTCGAGGCTCTGTCGCTTGCGTTGCTCGAGGCGATGGCGTGTGGGGTTGCGGTCGCGGCCACAGGAGTCGGCAATCACGCCGAGGTCCTCGAGGGCGCCGGGGTCCTCCTCCGCAATGCCCACCTGTTCGACGATCTTCGCTCGACCATCGGCAGCTTTATCGAGACGCCCGCGCTGTGTCGAAGTCTCGGCGCAAGGGCACGCGCCCGAGTCGTTGCGAACTTCTCCCTGGCCGCGCATCTCGACGGCGTGGTTGCCCTGTACCGGGAGCTGCTCCTGGGCTCGCCTGCGCTGGCAGTGCAGAGAGCGCTTTGAGAGTCACGGGAGTTTGTAGATCCGCCGAGCGTTGCCTGCGAGCACCTGTCCACCCGCTTTGACTGCTTCTTGCTTCGTGAGCCAGCCGCCGTCCACCAGCTCGCCAAATGCCCTGGCCAGCGCCTCCCGGTGAAGGGCCGCAGCGACCAGGTAGACCTCGGGGAATCGCGTGGCGTCGGTGGCGTACAGCAACTTGCTCGTCGGGCATAGGCCGAGCGCTTCCCTCAGCGCTCGAGCACCGTCCTCTGCAGCGAGTGGAATGGCGAGGGAGAGGTCCATGTGGACGCCGGGGAACACCGACGCGAGATATGCCGCCTCGCGGTGGAATGGATAGCAGTGCAGCAGCACCACCTTCAGGCCGGCGTACTGCGGCCCGACAAAGAGTCGCCTGAGGCCTAGCGGGTTGGCCTTCTGCATGTCCTCATCCGGATCGCCGAAGCCGCAGTGAACCTGCAGAGGCACCCCGAGGTCGCAGCACTCTTTCGCTGCCTCGAGAAGCAGCGAGTGGCACAGCGGCTCGCCTTCCAATCGAACAGGAAGTCCGCCTGCGGCGCGGGCCCGCAGCGCTTTGAAATCGGCGTCAGCGGCTTCCTGATCAGGTTCTCGCAGCCGGATGCCGGCGCGGTAGGCGGCGATGGTCTTCACACCCACCGCGCCGCGACTGATCGCGTTGCGGAGCTCTGAACGGACGGTCGCCGTCCACTCGGCGACGCTGTCGCAGGAGGCGAGGACGCCCTCGGCCGCGGTCTCCAGGCGGATGACCTCGCGCTGTGGAATCTCGATCGCAGCCGAGTGCTCGGCCTGGCTCATGCCGTCGCCGCCTGTGAAGCCATGGTCGAGGATCATCAGGCCCGTTCGCGACCTCTTCAGGAGCTGGTTGGCATGCGCCGCCGGCTCGACGCCTTCGCGGCCACGTATAACGTCCTCCTCGGTGGGCGCGCAATCGAGCTCGGACGCGAGCATGCGCAGGGCGCGGCGGTAGATCACCGTCTCGTGCGAGTGATCGCGAATCATCTCGGGGTCGATCGCCTCGGTAAAGGCCTGACGCAACGCCGTCGGCGTCAGGGGGGCCGTGAGGCGGAGCAAAGGATGGCAGTGATGGTCGACCGCATCCAGATCCTCCCACTCGAGCAGCAGGAGGGCGCCTGCAGCGCTCGGCTTAGAACTTGTAGGCGTGCTGTCGGAGCTCGAAATCCTGGTCCTCGCTCGCGAACGCTGCGATGTCTGCCTCTTTTACAGCTATGTACGACCCGGCAAGCCGCTCGCCGAGCGCCTCCATCAGAACCTGGTCGCCTCGTAGGTTGGCGACCGCCTCTTTCAGGCTTTGAGGCAGGCGGTCAGCATGAATCGCTCTGCGCTGCTTTTCGCTCAGGACGTGCGGGTCGGTTGTAACGGGCGGCGGTAGCTCGAGCCCGCGTTCGATCCCGTCCAGCCCGGCTGCGATCACACCGCCAAGAGCGAGGTACGGATTGGCGCTCGAGTCGCTCGACTTCAGCTCGACGTTGGTCGACTGCGCTTCGCGGCTCTTCGTCGGCGAGGCGACTCGGATGGCGCCTTCGCGGTTGTCGACGCCCCAGGCCCGGTAAGCGGAGGCCCACATCTGGGGCTGCAGCCGCCGGTAAGAGTTCACCGAGGCGCACGTGAGGGCGACCACAGCGTGCAGATGGTCGAGGATCCCGGCCGTGAACTGGCGAGCCGTTGCAGACAGGCCGTATGGCTGGCTCTGGTCGTAAAAGCGGTTCGTGCTCCCGTCCTTGCTCCAGCCGGAGAAGTGAAGATGGCAGCCGTTGCCTGCCTGGTCGAGCCAGGGTTTGGGCGCGAAAAGTGCATACAGGCCGTGCCGCAGAGCGACCCCACGAACTGTTTCCCTATAGAGGATGTGACGGTCGGCGGCCGAGAGGGCAGGAGCGTGCCTGATCGAGAGCTCCTGCTGGCCCCAGCCGAGCTCGGGATAGTACTGCTCAACCTGCAGGCCCTGGGCGTCGAGCGCTTCCACGATCTGGTCGATGACGTCTGCAGCCGTGTTCATCCCGGTGCTGGAGAAGCAGCCGCTCTCGTCGATCGGCTGGAACTTCCCGTCAACCCTGGTGGCAAGGGTCCACTCGGGCTCGAACGCGGCCAGCATGTGCAGATCCCTTTCGGCCGCGCGGGCGATCATCCGCTTCAGAAAAGCGCGTCCGTCGGCGGCGTATGGCCGGCCGTCGAGCTCGACCATGTCGACCAGGACGGCGCCAGAGTGGGGTGCATAGGGAAGGACCACGAAGGTCGAAGGGTCTGGGATCAAGCGGATCTCACCCACAGGGCCCATACCTTCGAAAGGGGCCAGGTGATCCAGCATCGTGAAAGCCTGCATGGCGAGTGTCAACCCAATTCCGCGCTCGAGCCGGGTCTCGAGATCTGCGATCCCGCTCGACTTGCCCCGGATGAGCCCGTCGTTGTCGCAATAGAGGAACCGAACCAGGCGAACGCCGGCGGCGCGGGCAAGTTCGGCCGCCTGGGTGGCTGTCAGTGCAGGCGCCGCCACGTTGCTCAAGACCGCGTCCATCGATTGCTTATCACTCAGGCGGTCGACTGCTGAACGACTCCCGCTGGCGGACGCCTGGCACCCATGAAGTACACCACCACTGCGACGACCAGGGACACGAGCGCGACACCACCGACGACGAGCAGCCATGGACCGTTTGGGATGAGGGTCGGATTCCAGGAGCCGCTCAGCGTGACCCAAATGCCAGCGGCGCTTGCCACCGCGCCGAAGATCGATGCTGCGACGAAGACTCCGTTTGGCACCAGCTGTTCACGCTTGAACTCCGTCTGAAACTTGCTTCGAATTATCAAAACATCGACGAAGAGGATGACCATCGAGAGGCACCAGATCACCGTCACTGCGGCCTGAAGGACCAGGTACACCTGCGTCGACAGGTTCGGATTGCCAGAGAAGACGATGAACGTCAGGACGGTAATCACGGTCGTGATGATCGCCTGGGTGATGACGGCGATGTGCGGCACCTTGTTGCGGTTCACGCGAGCCAAAGCCGCGGGCAGCCGTTGGTCGAGGCCGGAGACGAAGAGCAGGCGCGCAAACGAATAGTTGTATACGGTCGTGTTGAACAAGAAGAAGGCGATCAGGATCAGCGCCACCACCGTGCTGGGTCCGCTGCCCAAAGAGATCTGCACCGCCTGGAGGATCGCCGTGGTCGAGTTGGCGTCCTTCTGGGGGACGACGACCATGGCCGCCCACGTGAGCGCCAGGTAGGCGACCATGACGACGATCGAGCCCCAGAACAGGTAGCTGGTGATGGCTCGTCTGTCCTTGACCTCTACGCCCATGTTGAGGGGAACCTCGATCCCAAGGAGAGCCAGGATCACCAGCCCATAAAAAGTGGCGTTGCTGCCGTTGAGGCTGAAGGAAGACGACGAGAAGTTGTTGGCAGCCGGGTGTCCCCCGAGCAGCCAGGCTATGCCTGCCAATGTCACCGCTGCGATGGCGGCGCCGTAGATCACGAAGACCACGTTGACCATGTTCTGGGTCACGCGGAATCGAAGAATTGACAGCAGCGTGCTGAACCAGATCACCGCCACGATCACCACGCCCTGCTGCCACGGTTGTTGCAACCAGCTGCTGTTGAGGAATTGGAGCATGGTCACGATGAGGTCGGCGGTGGCGACCATCACCAGGATTCCCGGCCACCAGGCGCAGAAGCCGGCGAAGAATCCCCAGAAGGAGCCAAGCGCCTTGTGCGTCCAGACGTAGATGGAGCCCTCTCCGGGAAACATGAGGCCGAGCTGTCCTGTGACGATTGCTCCCGGAATCAGGAATGTGATGAAGCCGAGGATCCAGTAAACGAAGCCGGCCGGTCCTGCCGCCTGGACCACAGAGGCCTGGTTCGCAAACAGGACGATCGCGACGAAGATCGCCACCATGTCGAACGGCCCGAGGACCTTGGGCAGGATGCCGGGCGCGATACGCTCCGAAAGCAGCTCGCCCTGCCTGACTGTGCTGTCAGCAGTCGCCATGATGCCCCCTCCAAATCCAGGCCTGTATGTAGCGCTGATTCTGGCCGGATGACCTGCCGCCGGTCAATGGGTGGGCGTCAAAAACGCCATCCGAGTCATCATTTCGGATCGTGAGCGGCGAACCGAAGGTTCCGTCGGGGAGGACGTTCGTCTTCTTTCCAGAAGGAGCCTTTGGGCCCACCAACAACTGCGTCGGAATCGGCGACGTACTTCGGCGGCGCGGCCATCGCGTCATGTTCGTGGTGGAGGAGTCCTTCAAGGGCACGCTCGAAGCCAAGGGTTTCGAGGAGCGCTTGATGCGCCTTGGACCCCCGCCTGCGGAGCCCGAGGCTCCGGGCCAGTTCTGGAAGGACTTCATCCGCGACACGGCACCGGTATTTCGCCGGTCGACCACCGAGCAGCTCGAGGGTTTCATGGCGCCGACGTGGCAGGCGCTGGTGGATGGCGCTCGCTACGTGGATACACGGCTTGCCGAGATCTTCGACGAGCTGCGCCCTGACGTCATCGTCGAGGACAACGTAGTTTCGTTTCCAGCCATCTCTGCCTCCGGCCTGCCGTGGGTGCGCATCGCCTCTTGCAATCCCCTCGAGCTGAAGGAGCCGGACCTACCGCCGGCGTTCTCCGGCTACGCGATCGACGACAGGAAGGGTTGGGCGGACTTCCGTGAGGAGTACTCCCGATGCGTCGGGCCGATGCAGGCGGCCTTCTCGGAATTCTGCGTTTCACGCGGCGCCCCGCCGCTGCCGGAGCTCGAGTTCATCCACGAGTCGCCGTGGCTGAACCTCTACCTCTATCCCGCGGAGCTCGACTATCCTCGGAGCCGCCCGCTGGCGGCGACGTGGCACAACCTGGAGACATGCGTTCGTGCCACCGATCCCGCCTGGGATCCGCCCGGCCGGCACGACGAGGCTCTGATCTATGTCAGCCTCGGTTCCCTCGGTTCAGCCGACGTCGCCCTCATGGAGCGGCTCGTCGACGTGCTTTCGCGGACCCCATACAGGTACATCGTCAGCAAGGGTCCCCAGCACGGTGCGTACGAGCTCGCTGCCAACATGACCGGCGAGGAGTTCCTGCCTCAGACCTCAATCCTGCCGCACGTCGACCTGGTGATCACGCACGGCGGCAATAACACGACCACCGAGTGCATGTACTTCGGGAAGCCGATGATCGTCCTGCCCATCTTCTGGGACCAGCACGACAACGCACAGCGCGTGCAGGAGACTGGCCACGGAACACGGCTGCCGACATATTCGTTCGAGGACGGAGACCTCGTCGCCTCCATAAGGCGGCTGCTTCTCGACGGCAAGGTGCGCAGCCGGATGAGCGTGGCCTCCAGGCGGCTGCAATCGCATCCCGGCACGCTGCGCGCGGCCGACCTGATCGAGGAGGTCGCGGCCGGCCGCCTGCGTTCGGCCCCCCTCTAAGCGCCTCAGCCGGCAGCGGGTGTATCAGGCATATCAATAGACGCGTGCGAAGAGCCTTTTCGATTGACGTGCCGACCGATTTGGGGATTTTGCCGCCGGTCGCCGATCAGCCCTTCCACCGGTCCCAGCAGATCGTCGACCCCGGGAATCACGGGCGCCTCGCGTAGCGCAATCACGATCTTGCAGAGGGTCGCGTTGGACACCTGCCGCCCGCGCCGCGCGCCGGAGATGGTGGCGACACTGATGCCGGAAGCCTTCGCGAGGTCGGTTGCGTTCCAGCCTCGCCGCGCCAGCTCGCGGTCAAGTCTTTCCGGGTGCATGCGAGAGGTCATCGGTGCTCCCCACTACCCAGGTCGGTTACACCCTGCGCGGCGCGAGTATCCTTCCACCCAGTCGACGATGTCAAGCCTCCGACTGACCCAACGCCAGTGGAGGATTTACCTGACAG
Organism: Candidatus Dormiibacterota bacterium; assembly: GCA_030948325.1. The sequence continues at coordinate 34,560 of JALZAL010000110.1, read as the reverse complement.
TCTGGCTGGTGGTATTGGCGGCGGTCACCGGCACCCTGATCTGTGTGACGGTGCCGCGGCTGCTCGCCGGCCATCCCTCGCCGAGCTTGACGGGCGGTATCGTCCTGAAGGCCAACTCGGTTCCGGCGCCCGGCTTCACCTTGCGCGACCAGCGAGGCGCCACAGTCTCCCTGTCAGACCTTCGCGGCAGGGTCATCGCCCTCACGTTTCTTGACACCCAGTGCCTCAATCTGTGCCCGCTCCAGGCGAGCCTCCTGGGCACTGTGCAGAAGGACCTCGGCTCGGGGACGCCGTTCGCGGTGGTCGTCGTCAGCGTTCATCCCGAAGTCGACACGCCTGCCACCATCGCGACGTTCGCCGGTGCCCACGGTCTTGGCAGCCACTTCTACTGGCTCGTCGGGGCGCGATCCGACCTGGCAGGCGTGTGGAACAGCTACGGAATCGCTGTCCTGGCTGCAAGCGGGGACCTTGCGCACAGCTCTGTCATCTATCTGATCGACAAAAGAGGCTACGAGCGGGTTGGATTCATTGACGTGCCCCAATCGGCCTGGATCGAGAATGACGCCCGGATCCTGGCGCAAACGTAGCGGCCTCGGGCCAGCTCGCGACTGATTTCGGTTTCTTTAAAACCAATTTCGGCCATTTACAGGCAAACGTTTGCCTGCTAAGGTCACCGATGTAGTGACTTCGAGGTTCACCACTCGAGTGGTGATTCTTGTTCTCGGCGTGGCCGTCCTGTCTGCCCTCGTGGCTGCTTTCATCACCAACTTCGTACTGAAAACCACGCCGACCCTGGCCGCTTCTGGAGCCAGGGTCGCGTCGGGAAACCTGCCCGCACAGAACGCTTTCATTCATCTCGAGGTGGTCGCGGCAGTGAACACTGCGATCACATTCCCGCGGCCGGACGACCCTCATCCGACCTGGGTCAGCTACCTGCCCACGACGATCCTCAAGGTTCCCGCCAACTCCGATGTGACGCTGCAGATCGACCAAGAGGACACCCCCTCCGGACTGCGAAACCCCTTATGGGCCGTAGCGCAGGGGATCGTCGGCGGCACGTACCACGAGACCTACTTCGACGACAAGGGCAACCCGCAGCAGGGAGACTTCAGCGCCCTGAGCGACCCGGCCAACGCCGCGCACACATTTGCGATCCCGGATCTTGGCGTGTTCGTGCCCCTGGAGGGTTTGAACGCGGCCGCGCCTGCAGGCAGCATGAACGTGATCACATTCACCTTCCACACGGGCAAGCCCGGCATCTACCACTGGCAGTGCTTCGTACCCTGCGGTGCCGGCACCATCTACGGGAACGGCGGTCCCATGCAGACACTCGGCTACATGGCCGGTTTTCTCGTCGTCCAGTAGCCGCGTGATCCGTCCCCAGCGCACTCACGCGATCCGGCTCCTGGTCGCGTGGGCGGTGCTGAGCGTCGCCGGAATCCTTATCGCGCTGCAGCTCCAGCTTCCTCCTGGGAACCAGTCCGCGCAGGCTGTAGAGCAGAGCTGGCTGCTGAAGCTCATGACTATCCTGTCGGCTCCGGTCTTCTTCGGCGTGGTCCTGTTCATTGTTTACGCGGCATTCGCGTTTCGCCAGAAGCGCGGCGCTCTCGAGGACGGCCCGCGGAGCTACGGCAATTTCCGGGTGCAGGTGGCCTGGGTAGCGATTACGGCGGTGATTGTGTTTGCGCTCGCCGGCATCGGCATAGTTGAGCTCGAGGGCTCGTCGACAGGGACCAATTTCACGGCTGGGGAGCCGCCACTTGCCATCCCAGGTGTTGACGTCGGCAGCACGGAAAAAAACGCGGTGCAGGTCCAGGTGGTCGCCCAGCAGTGGTACTTCACATATCGCTATCCCGGCTACTCCGGAGTCGAGTCGCTGCACCTGGTCCTGCCGGTTGATTCCAATGTCGTGTTCCATGTCACCTCCACCGACATCCTCCACTCGTTCTGGGCTTACCAGCTCGGCGTCAAGGCTGACGCAAACCCCGGGGTCGACAACGTGTCCTACCTGACCACCCTTCGCACCGGCACCTTCACCGTCCGATGCGCTGAGCTCTGTGGAATCTGGCACGGCAACATGGCCGATACCAGCGGTTCGGTCGTCAGCCAGACCGACTTCGCGAGCTGGATCGCGAACCTGGAAAAAACGGAGGCCAACTATCCGCTTCCGCCATATGCGCCGTACTACTTTCCAAGCCCGCGGGTCAAGGGAGCGTAATCATGGCGACGGCATCACTTGGAGGCGGTCCGACGATCCAGACCAGCGAGCGCCAGATGGTGCTACCGACCAACATCCTGACCGCCGTCATCCTGGCCGCCATCGCGTACTGGATGGGGGTTCAGCTGGGCAACGGTCTCGGGTTCAACGACCAGCTCAACACAGGCGTGCTCCTTGGCTACATCTTCGCTTCGGTCATGTTTCTGATCGGGCTGGGCTTTGCCAACTACCCGCTGGCGCGCCTCTTCGGCTGGCCTGTGGCTCCGCAGTCGGCCGGCGACGAGTACCGGGGCCCATGGCGCTACTTCAACCTCAGCCTTGACCACAAGGTGATCGGCGTCCAGTACCTGGTCGCGATGCTGATGGCGATGCTGCTGGGCGGCATCGGTGCGATGTTGATACGAACCAATCTGCTCTCGCCTGACCAATCCGTCATCCCACCTGACAAGTACCTCACGTTGGTCAGCATGCACAGCGTGATGATGGTTTTCGTCGCCAGTGCTGCGATCGTTGGACCGTTCGGAAACTTCTTCGTCCCGTACATGATCGGCACCAACCGGATGGCGTTCCCGCGGCTCGAGGCTCTCTCCTTCTGGCTTGTGCCGCCGGCCATCGTCATCCTGCTCGCGGCTCCGCTTTTTGGGGGATTCCCGACAGGGTGGACCGGTTACACGCCCCTTTCTGAGCAGGCCGGCCAGGGATTCGACAGCTATATCGTCGGATTCACCTTGATCGGGATTGCCCTGTGTGTGTCGGGCATCAACATGCTCACCACCATCATCAGCCTCCGGGCTCCGGGCATGACCTGGACGCGCCTGCCGATATTCGTCTGGGGTGTTTTCTCGGCCTCGATCCTTGGCACGTTCGCCGCGCCCATCCTCGCCTCGGCCTTGATCATGCAGGGGCTCGATCGCTCCATGAACACGACTTTCTTCATCTCCTCGAACGGGGGCAGCCCGTACCTGTGGGAGAACCTGTTCTGGTTCTTCGGCCACCCAGAGGTCTACATCTTCATCCTGCCCGCCTTCGGCATCGTCATGGAGCTCCTGCCGCACTTCGCGCGAAAGCCGTTGTGGGGCTATCGCACCGCAGTCGTCGGTTTGCTCGGGGTTACCCTCCTGAGCTGGTTCGTTTGGCAACACCATCTGTTCGTGAGCGGCATCGCGCCCGCGCTCCGCCCCTTCTACATGCTTTCGACGGAGATGATCTCCATTCCCACCGGAATCGTGTTCCTGGTGGCCTTCGGAACTCTGTGGCGCGCGCGCATCTCGATGACTGTGCCCATGCTCTTCTGCCTGGGCTTCCTGTTCAACTTCCTGATCGGTGGTCTGTCAGGGGTCTTCTTGTCAGATGTTCCGAGCGACGTCACGCTGCACGGAAGCTACTTCTCGATGGCGCACTTCCACTACACGATCGTCGGGGGCGAGATCTTCGCAATCGTGGCAGCGACCTATTACTGGTTCCCGAAGATGACCGGCAAGATGCTCAGCACGACGATTGGAAAGATCCACTTCTGGTGGATGATGATCGCCTTCAACCTGGCGTTCATGCCGCTGTTCGCGGCGGGCATACTCGACATGCCCCGCCGCGTTTCGACATACGCGCCGTCGCTGCAGACGCTGAACGACTGGGTGTCCATCTGGGCCTTCCTTCTGTTCAGCTCGATGCTCTTGTTCGCCGCCAACCTCATCTGGTCCTGGTTCTTCAACCCCAAGTTGGCGCCGGCGGATCCCTGGCACGCGCGCTCCATCGAATGGCAGCTTCCAACGCCGCTTCCCAGGCGTAACTTCGACCGCATCCCAGTCTTCACCGGCGGTCCCTACGACTACGGTGATCCCGCAGCGCGACCATCAAACGACCTTGTCCCGGAGCCGTCTCCCGCATGAGCGAGCCCGCTGTTTCGAACCCGGCAATTGTCGAACCCCACCTCCCGACATTCGTGTCGCGAGGCATGCCGTCGCTCGTCGCCAGCCCGCCCGAATGGGCCCCGGAGGTCGACGCCCGCCTGGCGCGGGTCGGGACCTGGCTGTGGATCGGAGCGGACATCCTGTTCTTCGTTGCATGGTTCTTCGCGTTCTTCTATCTGCGTGCCCTGAACAACGATCACTCGTGGCTCCCGCCGGGGACCACGCACCCGACCCGCGCCATCGGCGCGGTCATCATGGGGCTGGTCGTCGTTGCGGCAGGGCTCTATTGGGTCGGGGTCAGAGCGGTGGTTGCCCGTCCGTCGACAGGTCGCATCCTCTTCTGGCTGGCACTCGTCGCCGGCATACTCTGCTTTGGAGTCCAGCTCTACGAGTTCAGGCACCTCGGGTTCGACCCGCAGCTGGGTGGCGGGTATCCAAGCGTCTTCGTCGGCCTCAAGGGTGTGTGGCTGTTTCAAGTCGTGTTGGCGATGTTCTGGCTCGCCACCCATATCGCTCAGGCCAGGCCTGGCGGGGATGTCAACATTCGACCTGCGTCCGCGGCGACATACGGCAATTTCCTGGTGTTCCTGGCCGCGATCGGCCTGGTGTCGTATCTGGTCCTCTACTTCGTCTGATATGCCCTCGGTTGCAGGGATCCTTTCGTATTGGCCTTTTGAGCCGGCAGTGCTGCTCGGCGTCGAGCTTGCCGCTGTTCTGTACATGGTCGGTGGAACCGCTCAGCGAAGCAACCGCAGCGCCCATGCCCAAGAATCACCGTCCGGGTGGTCTGTGGGGCGGTGGCGTTCGATCGCTTTCTGGTGTGGTCTTGGCGTAATCCTGCTCTCGCTTCAAAGCCCCATCGAGATCCTGGCTCGCCAGCTCTTCTGGGTTCACATGGTCCAGCACCTGCTCCTGCTCGCGGTGGCGGCGCCCCTCCTGGCGCTCGCCTCGCCCTGGACCCGGATGTGGCGGGCGCTGCCGCTGGCATGGCGGCGAAACATCGCCCGGCCGCTGTTTCGAGATCGACGGCTCCAACCGCTACGCTCGGCATTCAACTTTCTCTCAAGACCCGCTGTCATCTGGGCCCTCGCCGCCGGCAACCTCTGGTTGTGGCATCTGCCCGCCCTCTATGACGTGACCCTCCGGAATCACATGGTCCACCACCTGGAGCACGGCCTCATCCTGGGTTTGGGCCTTGCCTTCTGGACCCAGGTGATCGACCAGGTTCCATTTCACTCGCGGCTTGGTTCTCTTGCGCGTGCCTCATACGTGTTTCTCGCCATGGTGGCCTCATGGGGGCTGGCGGCGGTGCTCTCCTTTGCGACGAGCCCTTTCTACGCCTACTCTCTGCTCCCGTCCCGGCCTGGTGACATCTCGGCGCTGACCGATCAGCAGCTCGGCGGCGGCATGATGTGGGTGCCTGGCGCTATTCCCTACTCGATCGCTTTCGTCGCGTTGCTGTTCAGGTGGTTGGAAGAGGAGGACGCCCGGCCGCGACTGGTCCACACGGACATGGACATGGGTGGCCCAAGTGGCGGTTGAGGCTCAGGTTGGCGCTGATTCCCTGTGCCGCGCACCGGTCGGGTGGCTAAACATTGCGGCCGATTACCTGTCTCTCCTCAAGCCGCGGATCATCCTGCTGCTGCTCGTGACCGAGCTCGGGGCAATGATCGTCGCCGCACGAGGCCGGCCGGGAATCGAGGTGCTGGTCGGTTCGCTCGTCGGCGGAGCCTTGGCTGCCGGCGGCTCGGGCGCGATCAACTGCTGGTTCGACCGGGATATCGACGCAGTGATGCCGCGAACCCGCCGGCGGCCGATTGCGGCCGGCAGGATCGCCCCACGCGCCGGCCTCACCTTTGGCATCGCAGTCGCGGTGGCCGGAGTGGCGCTCGTCGCCATCTCAAGCAACCTGTTTGCGACCGCGCTGACGGCGGCGGGTGGGCTCGTCTACGTGTTCGTCTACACAATGTGGCTCAAGCGCATGACGTCTCAGAACATCGTCATCGGCGGGGCTGCCGGAGCCTTTCCACCGCTGGTCGGCTGGGCCGCGGTCACGGGGTCCCTCAGCCCCCTCGCCTGGGTCCTCTTCGCGATCATCTTTCTGTGGACACCACCCCACTTCTGGGCCCTCGCGATCGTCCTGCGCCGGCAGTACGCGGCGGCGAACGTGCCCATGCTGCCTGTCGTGGTCGGTGGCTGGCGAACGCGCCGGGCGATCGTGGCTTATGCGATTCCCATGGTCGGCATGAGCCTTGTGCCCTGGCTGTGGCTCGGACCGATCTACGGAGCCGTCGCGATCCTTCTGGGTGGAGGTTTTCTTGGACTGGCCTGGCGTGCATCGCGTACGGACGCCGGTCACGCCGCGGTGACGCTTTTCCACTATTCGTTGGCTTACCTGGCCGTGCTGTTCGTCGCGGCGGCGGTCTCGGCCACTCTGCGTATCTGAATCGATGATCGAGTCCGGCGGCGCCCGAGACCCGCTTTCAGTGACGCGGCCGGTGCCCAGGTGGGCGCTCGCGCTCCCGATGCTTGTCGTGCTGATCGCCGCCGCGACGGCTGCTGGGATCGTCACCCTTGGCACTCCCGCCAGAACGGCCTCGGTGTCAGGAGGTTTTGCTCGCGTGGGCGGAACCGCTCCGGCCTTCACCTCGTGGGATCTCAGCGGCAGGGAGGTCGAGCTGACAGACTTCAAGGGCCACCCCGTCTTGATCACGTTCTGGGCGACATGGTGCACGGCCTGCCAGGCCGAGCTTCCTGAGTTGCAGAGGCTCCGGGATCGGTATCAATCGGCTGGGCTTAGGGTGGTGGCGATCGACTACCGGGAGACCAACACCGCTCGCATGACTGCCTATCTCACCGGACTCAAGGTCAATCTGGAAGCGTTGATGGATCCTCAGGGGACGATCGCAGTCGCCTACGGCGTGGACATAGGGCTGCCGATCACCGTGCTGCTCGACCGCCGCGGGACGGTGCTTCAAATCATCATCGGGGCGGCGTCGAAGGGGGCATTGGAAACCGCAGTCGGTCAATTGGCGGGGCCAACCACCGCACCCTGATCCAACCTGACCGCGCGCCTAGTTGCTGACTTTGTTATGGTCGCCAACCGATGCTTGCTCGAATCTACGACCCCATTGCGAACCACCAGTCGCTGACCCTTGACTCGAGGCTCAGCCGTCTCCGGCGTCGTCGCCGCGTCACCTTTGTAAAGCGACATGTGGCGATGTTCGGGCCCATTCTCGTCGCCATGTCGGTCTTCCTCCTTCTCGCAGCCGTTGGCGTCCTGGCAAGGGTGGGCTGAGTCCACCTTAAAGGCTCTGGCGAATTCAGCGCGAGCGAGTGCTGGCCACCGACACGCGGCGCCGCCTGTAACTGCCTTCGGTAATCACTGACAACACGTCGCGCCACGTGGTCACCCGGACCGATTGCGGTTCGGTAAATGAAGGAGTGTGTGATGGAAGGTCGATCGAAGCTGTCAATGCAGGGTTCAAGTCGCCGGTCCTTCTTGCTCAAAGGGCTCGCGGTCGGGGCTGGAGCCGCGGGCACCGGTCTGCTGGCCGGCGCCGCCCCCGCCCTCGCACAAACCGCCGGCGCGCTCACGTCCGGAGACACTGCCATCCTGAAGTTCCTGTCGGCGCTCGAGATCATCGAGACCGATCTGTGGCAGCAGTACAACGAGCTTGGCGGCATCCAGGACGCGGAGGTCCCAGGCGGGACCGGCAGCGCCGCGTATGTGAAAAAGCTGCAGGTGCTGGACCTGGACATGCCGCAGTACATCCACGACAACACCGAGGACGAGTTCACGCATTTCACGTTCATCAACGCCTACCTGCAGTCGAAGGGCGCGGCAGGGATCAACCTCGACAAGTTCCGGACGTTGCCCAGCAGCAAGGCGACGGGCGCCCAGCAGATTGGCCGGCTCACCAACCTCATGGAGCTCTCGGTCGATACCAGCTGGTACATCCGCTACCGCAGCCGCACGAAAAACCCCGATCTGGGCGACACGTTCCCGCAGGCCATCCCCGGCCTCAAGGCGGGCAAGTTTCCAGCCATCCCGCGATCAGACGCAGACCTTTCTCCCGACAAGCACATCCAGGCGATCGCCAACACCGCCGGGTTCCACTTCGGGACGATCGAGCAGGGCGGCAGCAGCCTGTACCCGGCGCTCGCGCAGCGTGTCCACAGCCCCGAGGTTCTTCGAATCCTTCTGAGCCTGGGTCCGACCGAGACGATGCACTTTCAGATCTGGCAGGATAAGGCCGGAAACGCAAAGCCCTTGACCGATCCCACCAACGGGTTGGTTTTCCCCGACCTCAACAATCCTCCTTCCGAGGACACGCAGACCAATCTTGTGATGCCCGAGCCCACGTTCTTTCTGAATCGCACGTTCCCTGTGGTCTCGATCATCCGTCCGACGGAAACCATGGGAGCCGCCATGGGCGCGGTCAGTGCCCTCACCGCCGACGGGCTGTTCCGCGGCCAGTCGAAGGAATTTTTCGGCCTGTTGGCCCAGCTGGCCTCCGCCGCAGACGCCGCCCGGCGTTAACGGCAGGCCCGTGCTCAGGCGCGGCCGGCGCGCCGCGCCTGAGCCGCGACCACCCTCGGCGGCAGCCGGCGGTTATGTGCGGCGGGCGTGCCTTTGCCGAACAATTCGCGCAGCTCGTCTTTGGCCGCCTCCAGCCGATCGCGACGCTCCTTCGAAAGGGTTCTTCCAGCTCGGTTGATATAGAAGGTGAGCATCGACATCGCTGAGCGGTATGGATCGCTCTTGCGTCGATCGCTGCTCTCTGCCGAGTGCTTGAGCGAAAGGGCGATGCTGCGTGGATCGTCTTTCGTAAACACGTTCGGTTCGAGGTCGAGCGCGTTGCTCTCCTTCGTCACCCGTTGAGACCAACGTTTACTTTTCGTCGCAGCCATTCCAATCCCGTGTGGTAATCATCGCGTGGGTTCGCCGTCGAGCGAGCTCTGGATCAGCTGCAGCGAGGTCCGGACGTCCCGCTCGCGGTTCCGACCTGCTCCGTGATCGTGTGTATGACGGCGCAGGAGCGTTCGATCGTCCGGCGTCGCGACCGCAAGATAGGTCAGACCACGGGGTTGGCCGTTATCGGGCGTGCCCTCGAGACCGGTGATGGCGAAACCGACGTCGGCTCCGAGCAGCTTCTTTGCGCGGTGGGCCATCTCCTTGGCAACCTGCGGGCTAACGACCCCAAACACATCGATCAGAGCAGGGTCCACCCCAAGGGGGCTGCATTTCGTGTCCTCATTCCACGGGACGATGCCGCCGCGAATCACCTCGCCCGCGCCCGGCACATCGGTCAGCAGGGCCATGATCGTTCCGCCCGTGCACGATTCAGCGATCCCCAGCGTGTACCCGTGCGCCCGCAAAGCCTCGATCACCGGCGCCGCTTCGGAGGTCGGGATCTCAGGCAGATATTGCTTCTCGCCAAGCACGCGCGTCATCAGGCGCAGCGTCACGTAGAGGCCGATGCTCACAACAGCCCAGACGCCCAACGCTGCAGCGAGGGCGAGGAGGGGGCTTCTCACGAGGAGCGCCACAGCGACGATCGCGAAACCAACCATGCCGATCGATCCGATCACCGCTCCGCGGACGTCCGCTGTGGCTTGGGCGAGCCCTTCCTTTTTTTCCAACAGGGTCAGAGACGCCGGCAGGATCGCAGGGAAGGCAAGGAACAGACCGCCGAATCGTGGCCCGGCCCCCAGTGTCAGGGCGCCTGCCAACGCTGAGATCGAAGCGCCGAACGCGAACCGGATCAGATACTCGCGCGGCCGGACAGAGCGGATCTTCTTGAGATCGACCTTCGCGGGTTCTTGGTCTGGCCGGTCGGCTTGCGAGCTCATCGCAAGACCACAGCCCAGAGTCCGATCGCAACCGCAAGCCACGCCCCCGTTGCCGTGATGGCACCTTTCACGGCACCGAAGCGCTTGACCGATTCGATGGCGACCAGGCAGTAGACGGCCAGCGCTTCCGCTCCGGCAATCATGGCCGTCGCCTGGCTCGCAGCCGAGCCTGCGCCCGTCGCCAGGCTGGTGACTATGAGGCTGGCCAGCGCCACCGACGGCGCCGCTCCCAGGATTCCCGCCAGCCCTCGCGGGCGAAGGAACTCGCCGAGCGCGGCGAATGCGGATACCAGAGTGCCGCCGGCAACGGCCTTGACGGCGATTATCAGAAGTGGGCTCACGTCAGGTGAACTCGCCGGCTAAGCGATCCCAGCCTTTGCCTGGACCGGGCTCTCGGCTCTGTCACGTGGTGACCGACGGGCCTTACCCAATCGGCCGCCGGCCACCCGCTCCAGCCCACCCGACGCCACCGGCCCGTGGGGCCCGCTTGACGAAGGGAACGCTGGAGACCAAGATGGCGATGGGGATGGTAATCAGCTCAAGGGCAGCCGCCACCCCGACGGCTCCGAAGAATCCCAACGAGTGGGGCCAGGTGATGTCGACCGACTTGATCGACGTCGTCATCTCTTGCTCTTGCGACTCCGGGCGATATTGAGAAGAGATTGTCACGTACTGATAACCGCCGCCAGCCAGCGGCTACCTGTAATCGCCGCTCTCTCCGGTGCGGGCGCCTTGGTGCGGCGTTCGTATCGTAGGGGTCACTGCCTGTGAGCGCTCGCTCAGCGTGAGCAAGACCGCGGCCGACCTGCTGGTCGAGCGCCTTGTCGAATGCGGTGTGGACACCGTGTTCGGGCTCCCCGGCGATGGCATCAACGGAGTCATGGCAGCTCTTCGCAAGAAGCAGCACCACATCCGCTTCGTCCACGTCCGTCATGAGGAGTCGGCCGCCTTCATGGCTTGCGGCTACGCGAAGTTCACCGGGCGCATCGGAGTGTGCCTCGCCACCTCAGGGCCCGGCGCGATTCACCTGCTCAACGGGCTCTATGACGCAAAGCTGGACCAGGCGCCGGTGCTTGCGATCACCGGGATGACCTACCACGACCTGATCGGCACGATGTACCAGCAGGACGTCAACCTCGACTACCTTTTTGCTGACGTCGCCGTCTTCAATCAGCGGGTGATGGGACCTGCACACGTGGTGAACATGGTCGACCTTGCTGTGCGCAGCGCGCTGGCCATGCGTGGCGTGGCCCACATCACGTTTCCACTGGACATTCAGGAGGCCGCCGCCAACGCCGACACGCGGCCCGAGCGGAATGTTCCCGGCCACACCTCGCCCCGTGCATTTCACGCTGTGACTCTGCCGCCTCGGCCGGCGATCGATCGGGCCGTCGCCATCTTGAAGCGGAAACGACGGATCGTGATCCTTGCCGGCAGCGGTGCGCGTGGCGCCGCCGACCTGCTCGAGATCGCGGCGGAGCGGCTGGCCGCGCCCATCGTCAAGCCCTTGCTGGGGAAGGACGTGGTTCCCGACGACAGCCCTTACGTCATCGGCGGGGTCGGCATGCTCGGGACCAGGCCGTCCCTCGACGCGCTCCAGAGCTGCGACGCCCTCCTGATGGTCGGCAGCTCCTTTCCTTACATGGAGTACATGCCAAAGCCGGGACACGCGGTCTTCGTCCAGATCGATGACGATCCTGTGCGCATTGGCTTGCGTGTTCCTACGGACGTCGCCCTCGTCGGCGATGCCAGGGCCACGCTCGATGCCCTCGTGCCTCTGCTGGCGCCCAATCCCGACCGCTCGTTCCTCGAAGAGGCGCAGAGCAAAGCGAGGGATTGGTGGAAGTTGATGGAGGACCGAGGAACACGGAAGGACCTTCCGATGAAGCCCCAGGTGATCGCATGGGAGCTCGGCTGCCTGTTGAACAGGGACGCGATAGTGAGCGCTGATGCCGGCACCATCGCGATCTGGGCAGCACAGGAGATTCGACTTCGTCGGGGTCAGCGGTTCTCGCTGAGCGGAAACCTGGCGTCGATGGCGAACGGTCTTCCGTACGCGATCGCGGCGCAAATCTCGCATCCGGATCGACAGTGCGTTGCATTCGTGGGTGACGACGGTTTCGAGATGCTGATGGCTGAGTTTGCGACATGTGTTCAGTACAAGCTCCCGGTCAAGGTGGTGATCGTCAAGAACAACGTCCTCGGCATGGTCAAGTGGGAGCAGACGGCCTTTCTCGGAAATCCCGAGTACGGGGTCGAGATCAGTCCCATCGATTTCGTGAAGTTCGCCGAGGCTTGCGGAGGGCGAGGAATCCGAATCGAAGACCCATACCGCTGCCACGACCAGCTGGCAGAAGCCCTGGCGATGGAGGGTCCAGTCATCGTCGAGGCGGTGGTCGACCCCTTCGCTCTGCCCATGCCGCCGAAGATCAAGACCTCCCAGGCGCTTCATCTGTTGGAGTCGATGACCCGCGGCCAGCCCAACGGCGGCCAGGTGGCCATGAACCCGTTCGTCGATTCAAACCGTGAGCCGGCCAACCCGGCCAGCGCGTCCGGGGTCGCCGCGCGGGTGACGAAGGTGGTTTCGGATCTCATTGACGACGAATCCAAAGGCGACGGGAAACGCAGCGTGAAACCGGACGCCGGATAGCGATACCTACGCCGCGCGGTCGCGTCGCAGGAAACTTTCTAGTTTCCGGCGAGCGCTCCGACAGCGGCGCCCAAGGACCGGACCAGCGGCCGGCCGGCTTGTGCGAGCCGGCTTCGCCTCAACGCCGGCGCGGCACCCGGCAGCGTTTGGGCGAATGCATCGACCACAGATGAATCCCACTGGGTGCCTCGTCCACGAAGCAGCTCAGCGAGGGCGACATCCGGCTCCAGGGCGGCTCGGTATGGCCGGGTCGAAGTCATCGCATCCCATGCGTCCGCGACGGCGATGACCCGCGCCCCCAGAGCGATCGCCGGCCCCGTCAGGCCGTGGGGGTAGCCGAGGCCGTCTATTCGCTCGTGGTGTGCGAGCACGAGATCTCGGCCCCTTCGGTACTCCGGGAACTTGGCCAGGATCTCGGCCCCCGTCTGGGGATGCCTCTTTATCAGCTCGAACTCCGTGGCCGACAACCGGCCGGATTTATGCAGCACCTCGTCTGGTACCGCGATCTTGCCGAGGTCGTGGACGCGAGCGGCGAGCCGGATCAGCTCGACCTCTCGATCTGGCAATCGCAGTTGGCGCGCGACGCGAACCGCGTGTGCCGCGACGCTTTGTGAATGCTGGAACGTGTAGGGGTCGCGGCGATCGACCACGTCCGCCATGGATTCAACCGCGGCAATCGTCTGCTCCAACAGCTGGACGGATCTCGAGAGTGCTAGCTGGATGCCGGCCAGCGGGACCATCATCGCGATCGCCAGCCACGGCCGCCCGCTCGAGAGCACCGCGAGCAGGTAGCCTGCCACGTACAGGGCAGCAGTCTGCCGCCAGTCGGTGGTCGCTGCCTCCGCCCAGATTTCGAGTGGGTTGCGCTTGGTGTGCAGCCCGGCCGCGATCACCACCATGGCGATGTTGACCGTGTACAGCGCAGCAGCCGCTGCGATCGCGGCCGGCAGCTCGCCCAGCAGCCCAGAGCCCCCTCCCGGGAGAGATTCAACCGCGCGGTATGCCAGCGCCGCCGTGGCTGCCGCCAGGATCAATTGCGACGAGTTGAAGACCATGTCGATCGGCTGGCGTCGCCGCCGACCGGTTGACGGGTTGCGGCGCACGCATAGGGCTCCCTCCCCGAGCAGTGCGCTCAGACCGACGAGCCCCACGGCCGACGTGGTCGGAAAGAGAAGGACGAGGGCAAGGTAGATTGCGGGCGCCGCGTCAGCCTTGTATCGCGGCGAAACCATGACTGGGAAGTTGGCCGCCAGCGCTCCAAGCACGACAAGCAAGCCGGCGAGGACCGGGTCTCCCGGCGCATCGTGGGGCAGCCCCAGCAGCACGGCGCAAGCGGCTGCCGCCAGTACGGCAGTCGACAGCAAATACGCGCGGAGCCAGGGTGTCATAACCGCTCAGGAAAGATTCTTCAGCCGATCCCCACGCCGCCGCCGAAGGTCGTGGTCTTGCTTGTCCCGCTGGCATAGAGGTCAGTCGAAACGACCCTGGTGGAGACATTCACGTTGAGGCTGTATTTGACCGGCAGCCCGATCCTATAGGTCGGGTCCACGGAGCAGTACGTATGTGCGCTGGCGCTCATCACCCCCAGGCACATCAGACCTCCGGCGAGAACGACGCTGGACACTATTCGACGCTTCATACCACTCCCTCCCATGTGGCTTGCCGGCCGGTAACTGACGCCCTGAAATCTAAGTTGAACCTTGTTGGGAGGGGTTAAGAATCCGTTAAGAGTTTTAAAGGGGCCTGGCGTGTCTCCTCGGGTCGTATCGTGGCCGGAAGGTTCGCTCACTCTTGATGATGGTGGAATGACCCAAGACCCAACCGATACGACGACCGGACATCTGCGGCTTTTGGAGCCCCTGGCCGCCACCCTTCGCCGCTTCGTGCCGGAACGCGCGGATGACGACGGGCTGTTCGGACCTCGCAGCATGGTGTGGAGGGTCCACCGTGACCGCAGCTTTCTTCTGGCTGGGGTGCGCTCGCTGCTGATGCAGGCGCTTCACCCGCTCGCGATGGCGGGGGTGGCGCAGCACAGCAACTGGAGAGCAGATCCCTTCGGCCGGATCGCCGCGACGAGCGCCTACATGCTCACGGTCACGTACGGATCCGTGGCAGCCGCGAATGCCGCGGCGGCCCGAGTCCGCGCCATACACGGGCACGTGCATGGTATCGACGACGTGACCGGGCTGCCTTACCGCGCAGACGACCCGGCACTCCTGCTGTGGGTGCACGTCGCGATGGTGGAGTCCATCGTCACCGTCATTCAGAAGTATGGCCGAGGGCTGGACACTGGCGAGGCTGATCGCTACGTCGCCGAGACGGTGCCCTTTGCCACGATCGTCGGCGTGCCGGCCGAGCAGGTCCCCACGAGCGTCGACGGGCTGCGCCAGCTCATCCAGTCGGTTCCGCTGCTGCGAGCGACGCCGGCCGCGAGCGAAGCCATGGCCGTGGTGCTCGACCCGCCCGAGCTCGACGCGGAGCTGCGGGAGCTGTGGCGGGACCTCGGGCAGGTTGCCGTCGGCACGTTGCCCGATTGGGCGCGCTCCATGTACGGGTACGAGGCGCCTGCGGCGGAGGCTCTCGAACGCGAGCCTGTCAGACAGCTTCTCGGCGTGCTCGACTTCGCATTCGAATCACAGCCGGGAGTGATCGAGGCGCGAAGGCGGATCGAGCTGCGCATGCGAGGATGAAGCCGGAGCCGCAGATCCGGCGGTCGCGAATCGGCCGTGGCTCCGCGCTCGCGGCCCTCGCCCTTCGCATCGGTGGCCGTTATGCAGCGCGCTCGCCGCAGCTCGTTTTCGCATCGGTGGCACGCCGCCAGGAGCTTCGTCACGACCTCGCCATGCGGTCCGCGGAAGAGGTGGCCGAGGAGCTGGGCGCCATGAAGGGCGCTCTGATGAAGATAGGCCAGATGGCCAGCTATCTCGACGCCGGCATGCCCGAGACGTTCCGCATCACGATGGCCCGGCTTCAGCATGACGCCCCGCCGATGAGCGCGGAGCTCGCCTCCTCGGTGGTGACCGAGGAGCTGGGAGATTCCCCCGAGAAGATTTTCGCGCGATGGGATCCGCTGCCGTTCGCTGCCGCTTCGATCGGCCAGGTGCACCGCGCCATCACTCGCGATGGTCGCGCTGTGGCGGTCAAGGTGCAGTACCCCGGGATCGCGCGCACGATCGAATCTGACCTTCAGAACGTCACCCTGCTGCGCCGGATCGCGGCAGTTGCGTTTCCCGGTCTCGACACGCGTTCGCTCGTCGACGAGCTTCGCGACAGGTTGCGCGAGGAGGTCGACTACACGCTGGAGGCCGACAACCAGGAGCTGTTCGCCACTTACTACGAAGGGCACCCGGTGATCAACGTGCCACACGTCGCCCGCGAGCTCAGCACTGAGCGGGTGCTCACCACCGACCTGGTCACGGGCGCACGGTTTGACGAGTTGCTGGGCTGGGATCAGCTCGAGCGGGACCTCGCGGCAGAAACCATCGATCGGTTCACCTTTCGCAGCCTGTACCGCCTGCATGCGTTCAACGGCGATCCGCAGCCGGGCAACTACCTGTTCCACGGGCAGGGTCGCGTCACCTTTCTCGACTTCGGCCTGACCAAGCGGTTCACGGCAGACGAGCTGGAACCGCTTCAGGACGCGGCGCGCCATCTGGCCATCGAGCGCGACGACGAGGCCTTCCGAAGCGCCCTTGAACGGGCGGGATTCCTGCAGGCCGGGGCGCCCGTCTCCACGGAGATGGTGATCGAGCGCATGGGCCAGTTCTATGGGACGGTCCTGCAGGACGCACCGATGACCATCACGAGCGAGTACGCATCAGGCCTGTTCCGGCGGTACTTCGACGCTCGCACGCCGCTGGCCCCTTACACCAACATCCCTCGAACTTACGTGGTCCTGCAGCGCATCAACCTCGGCCTCTACGCGGTGCTCGGCAGCCTCAACGCCACCGCCAACTGGCGGCGGATCGCAGAGGAGATCTGGCCGTTCCGCAACGGTCCGCCCTCGACCCCGATCGGCGAGGCGGAAGCTCGCTGGGAGCTGCGAACCAGAGCCATCGCCCAGCCGGCTGCCGGGGGTGGCGGCGCGCGTTTGCCTTAGCGGAAGTCCTCGACTGGAACCAGAACGAGTCTTAGGGGCCGCTCCGGTGCGCCGGCGTCGAGCAGGCGGTCGCTCTTTTTACGGCGCAGCGGCACGGGTGCCGCCTCGAGCGGGGCTAACAGCTGTCGAAGGTGGAACTCCAGGCGCAGATCAAAGTCGTTCATTTGTATTAGGAACGCCTCACTCAAACGGAGTACCTACCTGTCACTCAAAAGCATGTACGCACCTGCCAGGCGGATTGCACCCTACTGCAACTGTGCGAGTGAAAGTCCGGCCAACCGTACGGCGACCGCGCAGGGGTGATTGCCGGACAGTAAGGGCGTACCGCAGGCAGCACCAGGAGGGAGATCCCGGATGGCACAGACGCTCTCGGAGTCAGTCGCTTCAGTCGAAGATCGTGAGCAGGCGCCCAAGTACCAGGCCGGAAACGAAGCAGACTTCGAACGCCTTTACCAGGCGTCCTATGGAAAGATCCTGGGCACGCTGACCGCCATGCTCGGTGACCGCTCGGCCGCTGAAGACTGCGCCCAAGACGCATTCGAGCGGGCATACAAGAAGTGGGACACATGGCAGCCGATCGCGCCGGCCGAAGCGTGGGTCCACCGGATCGCGATCAACGCAGCGGTCTCATATCAGAGGAAGATGCGCTTGCGCGAGGTTGGCGAGGTGATCCGTCGCATCGGACGTCCAGGCCTGGGCCCGGATCCACAAGACCAGGTTGAGCGCCGCGACCTCGCGGACGCCCTCGCCCAGCTGCCGCCGAAGCAGGCGGCGGCCATCGTCCTTCGGCACTATCACGGCTACACGAACCGCGCGATCGCCCTCGCTCTGGGCATCCCGGAGCGCACTGTGGCTTCGCGGCTGGCGGTCGCGAAGGCCCGTCTTCGAGTGATGCTGCAGCACTCGAACGAGGACGGGGAACGAGCCGGCGAGCTCGGGTTCGCGGTCGCGGCTGACTGACCGGAGCTCAGGAGCGTCCGGCGATGTGCTTCGACACGAGCTCGTGTGGAGGGTCGAGCGGGCCGAAGAAGGTGTCGATCCAGCCGGCGTGAGGTGGGGCCGCAAGACGCTCGAGCGTCAGGCGGTCCCAGCCATTACTTTCGAACCACTCTGGGCACTCGGGGCTGATGAGGACAATTTCGCCACCCTGGGCGGTTACCCGGGCGAGCTCCCGCAGCGCTGCCGGGTCTGGCCCGATCGACCCGCAGGCGGTGGTCAGCTGCGACCAACCGTCCTCCACCGGAAGCGCTTCAGCCCAGGCTCTGGCCACCCGGACCTCAGGTACGCGGCTGCGCAGCAGGTTCGCAAGGCCGAGTGCGGGCTCTATCGCCAGCACGGTCTCGCTGCGCCTCGCCAGGTGAGCCGTGAAGCGTCCGCTCCCAGCTCCCACCTCGAGGACGCGGAGCAGCCTGTCCGGCAGTGATGCCAGCAGGCCAGGGTGGATCGGCTCAAATCGAGAAAGCTCGTCCCACATCGCCGGCTCGAGGTGGTAGACCAGCGTCCAGAAAAACGCCCGGAGGACCCTGTCGGTAGTGCCGGGATCGCCGGCAGCCAGCAATTTGCGGTCGGTCGGAGGCACGCGCGCCAGCTCGTGGCTGCGCACCCAGGGTGGCAGCCGTTCGACGTCCGCGAGTGTGAAATGCCGCCAACCTGGCGGCGCGGTCTCGGCTGCTCGCTCGTAGTCCACGGCCTGCGGATCAGACTAAGACGCCCGGATGAGAATCGCCATCGTCGCCTCGCCCGTCACGCCGTTGGCGGCTGCCCAGCTGGGCGGCACGCAGTCGGTCGTCTGCGACCTTGCCCTCGGCCTGACCCGGCGCGGCCATAGGGTCCAGGTTCACTGCGCGGAGGGTTCGGACATCCCGGGTGTCGACCTCGTGATGGTGCCCACCCCGGTGGATGCGCTCGACGCACTGGTGCTGCCCGGGGGGCAACCACGCCCCGCCACCCCGGGCGTCACCGCGGCCATCGAGTCGATGTTTCGCAGCATCACCCGCGACAGGCCTGACGCCGTCAGCGTCCACGCATACGACGCACCTGCTTTCGAAGCTCCGGCCGCGGTGCCGACCCTTTACACGTTGCACATGCCGCCCATGGTGGAGGCGGTCGTTGACGCGATCAGGATCGTGCCGGCTCACAGGCTGGTGACAGTTTCCGAGTCCTGCCGCGCCCTCTGGAAGGCAGAGGGCGTTTCGATTGGCCGGGTGATCCGCAACGGCGTGACGAGCATCCCGATCGGAGAGCTGGAGGTGGAGAACTTCGCGCTGGTGGCCGGCCGGATCTCCCCGGAAAAGGGGGTGGATCACGCGTTGCGGGCGATTCGCGCGGCGGGCTTGCCCGTACGGGTCGCGGGAGCCGTTTACGACCCCGACTACGTCGTCGATTTCAGCGGCGCCGAGATGCTGGGCTCGCTCCGCCAGGACGAGCTACGACGGTGGATGGGCCGGAGCGCTGTCACTGTCTGCGCGTCCCGGTGGGATGAGCCGTTTGGGCTGGTGGCGGCCGAAGCACAGATGGCAGGATGCCCCGTCGCCGCGTATCGCCGCGGCGCGCTCAGCGAGGTGGTCGAGGAGGGCGTCAGCGGGTTCCTTGCCGCGCCGGATGACATTGACGAGCTGGCGCTCGCGATAGTTCGATGCCTCGTTCTGGACCGCGCCGCCGTGATGAACAGCGCGCAGAGGCGACTGCACCTCGGCGGCATGCTCGACGGCTATGAAGCGGCGCTCCGCGAGGCAGTTTGAGCCCGCTTGCAGTCGTCACCGGCGGCTCGGGCGGTGTCGGCACGGCAGTGGGAGCCGAGCTGCGCTCTCAGGGCTGGGAGGTGGTGTCGCTCAGCCGCAGCGAGGGCTGCGATGTTTCGGACGAGGCCCAGGTCCAGAGCGCGTTTGCCCGGCTCGAGCGCCTCGATGCGCTTGTCAACTGCGCGGCCCGGCTCATCAAGAAACCGTTCCTCGAGCTGACCGCACAGGAGTGGGACTTACAGCTGGACGTCGGGCTGCGAGGAGCCTTCCTGTGCAGCCGGGAGGCCTTTCGATTGATGAACGGCCGTGGCGGCTCGATCGTGATGGTCTCGAGTCTGTCCGGCGTCGCAGGAGCGGAGAAGTTCCCCGGCATGGCCGCGTACGTGGCGGCAAAGTCTGGGCTCGCAGGCCTCACCGAGGCTCTGGCGGCGGAAGGCAGGCCGATGAGGATTCGGGTGAACGCGGTCAGTCCCGGGGCCGTCAACACCCCAATGCTCAAGATTGCGGGGGTCCAGGGGCCCCGCTTGCAGCCGGCCGAGGTGGCTGGGATCATCGCCTGGCTGGCGTCTGCAGAATCCGCGCCCCTTTCCGGAGCCAACCTCCGCCTCGACCCGGCGGATCCCGCTATTTGATTCCCTCCCGCGCTGTAATTTCGGCTGCCAAGGAAGGTTCGAGGCGAGGGGCGCGTTCTAGAAGGAGACCCGAATGACCACCACTGTCCGAATCACCCGCCGGGCGACCTTTGCCGCCGCCCACGTACTGTGCCGCCCCGAATGGAGCGACGAGCGCAACCGGGAGGTGTTTGGGGCATGTTCGAGCGACCACGGACACAACTACGTGGTCGAGGTGACGGTGGCCGGAGCCGTCGAACCCACGACCGGCATGGTGGCCAACCTCAAGGATGTCGACCACGTGCTGCGACGCGAGTTCATCGACCTGGTCGATCACAGGCACCTCAACAAGGACGTCGACTTTCTGCGTGGTGTCGTGCCCACCGCGGAGAACATCGCCCTCGCCGCATTCGAGAGGCTGTCACCACACTTCGCGCCGGCTCGGCTGGTCCGCCTGCGCTTGACCGAGTCCGAGAACAACGCGGCCGAGGTGGTCTCCGAATGAGCGTTGCGCAGTCTTCTCCTGGCTTGCCGCTTGAGGAGCTCACGGCGCTCACACGCCGGATGCTGCGAGCTCTGGGGGAGGACCCGGATCGGGAAGGCCTGGTCGACACGCCACGTCGCGTGGCCGAGTCCCTGACCTACCTGACCGACGGCTATGGCGTTGATCCGCGGCAGGTTGTGAAGGGCGCCCTGTACGAGCACCAGGGTGGCGACCTCGTAACCGTTCGCGACATTCCTTTCTACAGCCTCTGCGAGCACCACTTGCTGCCCTTCTTCGGTCGCTGCCACATCGGCTACGTACCTGCCGGAAAGGTGATCGGCCTCAGCAAGCTGCCCAGATTGGTCGACCTGTTCTCACACCGCCTCCAGCTCCAGGAAAGGCTCACCAGCCAGGTGGCCGGAGCCATCGACGAGGTCCTGCGACCGCGGGGGGTCGCGGTCGTGATGGAGGCGCGACACCTGTGCGTCGAAATGCGGGGAGTCGAAAAAGCCCACAGCGACACGGTGACGTCGTCTCGCCTGGGCGACGTCCAAGAAAACGTCTCGCTGCATGCCGAATTCCTCGAGCTGGTTCGGAGGTAGCCACCCGGCACTGGCCCATCCTCGGAACATCGGCCGTGCTTTACACCGCTTGACGCCGACAAGGAACCGGCGGCCTTGCCGTTATCCCCCCTGTATTGCGATCAAGTATCGAGTTCATGGGAGTGACTCGAGCGTATGGCTCAAGGCTTGCGCTCGACGACGTCGACCTGGCGCTGGAGCCGGGTGAGCTGACGTTTCTCGTCGGTCCCAGCGGGGCCGGCAAGACCACTCTTCTGAAGCTGATCAACCGCGAGATCCGACCCACGAAAGGACAGGTTTGGGTGGACGGGATAGCCGCTCACGCGCTGAAGACGTCGCGGGTGGCCGATCTCCGCCGTCGGGTGGGCGTCGTTTTCCAGGACTACAAGCTGCTCCCGCGGCTGACCGCCAAAGAGAACGTCGCCTTCGCGCTCAAGGTCGGCGACCTCCGCATCTCAGACTCGGAGGCCACGGACCGCGCCCTCGACGCGCTCGAGGCAGTGGGTCTTGGCGACCGTGGCGCTTCGTATCCTCACGAGCTCTCGGGCGGACAGCAGCAGCGCGTCGCCGTGGCACGAGCCACCGTCGGGCAGCCGGCGGTTCTGATCGCGGACGAGCCGACCGGAAATCTCGACATGGAAACGGCCTGGCAGATCACCGACCTGCTCGAGGAAATTGCCGCCGCGGGGACCACCGTCCTGGTCGCGACTCACAACGTCGAGATCGTCACCCGCCTCCAGCGCCGGGTCGTGACGCTGGTGGATGGTCGCCTGGTACGTGACCAGCCGGCTGGTGCGATCGGGAGAATGGAATGGCTGGCATCATCGTGAAGGGGCGCTTCCCAAGGCGCCAGACGTTTTCCATCGTCCTGGCGAACATATTCCGTTATCTGTTCTTTGGCGCGGCAAGGAACTGGATCCGGAACATCGGCAGCATCGCGCCCGCCCTGGGCTCGATGGCCTTGCTCCTGCTGATGGCGGGAATGGCGGGGCTCATCGGTTTTGCCCTCCACAACCTCGAGCAGGTCGAAGCCACGCAGGCCTCGCTCCTGCATGTGTACGTGCGTGACACCGCCGCACCCGCGGAAGTCAACGCACTGTGGGATCGGCTCGCCGCCGACGGTCGCGTCGCCAGCGTCACCTATGTGACCAGGGCTCAGGCGCTGGCGCGGGCGCAGACGATTCCAGGGCTGCCGCAGCTGGCAAATGCGAGCGAAAGCAATCCGTTTCCCGCGAGCCTTGACGTGCAGCTGAAGAACATCAAGGACGTGGCCGCGATCGACGCCCTGGTGCGAAACGAAGCTGCGGTGGACCCCGTTTATCCGACGTCATACGACCAGGGCGCCTACCAGCGCATCCAGGCTGTCGTCCTGGGTGTCGCCGTCGCCGGCCTCGCATTCCTGGCGCTGCTCGGATTCGTGGCCGTGACGGTCACCATCAACAGCGTTCGAGCGGCAATCCACTCGCGGCGTGACGAGGTCAGGATCATGCAGCTGGTCGGCGCGCCCCGCTGGATGGTGCGCGGCCCGTTTGTCGTCGAAGGCGGCATCACCGGTGCCCTCGCCGGCGCGGTGGCGGGCATGGTCACCTTCGGTCTTACGATGGCCGGGATTTCAGCGGGGGCGGGATCGTTCACGCAGTTCGCTCCTGGCATCACTGTCACCGTCGCAGCGATCGCCGCGATGATCGTCTTCGGGCTCGGCACAGGTCTCGGCTCCGGGTCCTCGCTCGTAAGCGTTCGAAAGCACCTCGAGTCGTGATACGCCTTCTGGTCGGGATCTGCGTTGCGGTGGCCCTGCTTGGCGCCAGTACCGCCAGCGCCGACGTGACACCGGCGGTCGACCCGCAGCATCAGAAGGCGGTGATCGACCAGGTCCGCGCGCAGCTGGGGACGAACCTTGCCGACGCGTTGGTGGCCCAGCAGCAGCTGAAGCAGTCGCTCCAAAACAACGCCGGTCAGCAGCGTGATGTTCAGGGTCAGATCGCCACCGTCCAGCAAAAGATCAACGACCTGGACGTGCAGATCACGGCTGCTCAGCAGCGTGAGGCGATGCTGGCGCAGCGCATCGACACCGAGCGCGCCCAGCTTCGCCAGCTGGCCAGGGCAATCTATGTCGCGCCGACCTCGGTACTGGTCATCCTCGGCCAGGCTCAAAGCTTGAGCGACCTGCTCACGCGCATCGCCGATCTCAGCGTCGCAGGCTCACGCGCATCGGACCTCAAGACTTCCCTTGCGCGCGACCTTGTGGACCTGCAGGCCGAGCGCCAGAAGGAGCAGGCGGCGCGCGACGAGCAGGTCAAGCAGCGCACCCAGCTCGCCACCGAGCTGGCGCAGCTGGCGGACCTGCAGAAGCAGCAGGAGAAGTCGATCGCGGCTCTGGACGCCAAGATGGCACAGACTCGAGCAGAGCTCTACATCCTCAAGACGCAGTCGGCGGCGCTGGCGCAGCAGATCGCGGACATGCTGCAGCAGCAGCAGGACGCCATCATCGCCGCCGCCATGCAGTCGGTCTGGACGCAGGTCCAGCTGTGGGCTCAATCCAACAACGTGGGCGTCATCCCTGCCAGCCCAGGCCACTCGACCAAGTACCGTTTCATCTGGCCCGAACCGAACGCGCAGATCTCCCAACCCTTCGGGCCCAGCACATTGGGTCTCGAGCCCCCGTTCGGCGCCTACAAGCACTTTCACACGGGGATCGACATCGTCGCGCCGTTCGGGTCGCCTGTCTACGCCGCAGACGACGGCGTGGTCGCGCTGGTCGGCAGCTCTACCAGCGGCTACGGCAGGTATGTGGTGATCGCTCACTCCGGAGGCCTCGACACCCTGTACGGACACCTTTCGACAGCATTGGTCAAGGTCGGCCAGGTGGTGAACCAGGGCCAGGCGATCGGGCTCGAAGGATCGACCGGGAACTCGACAGGCCCGCACGTGCACTTCGAGCTCAGGATCAACAACCAGCCGATCAACCCTGCGCCGTACCTGCCGCCGGGCGCACCCTCGGCCTTCAAGGCCTAGACCGAGCGCCGCCCAGCGGGGGTCGCAGCGCGCTGGCTGCGGCCACTAAAAAGCGAACGAACTCAGTAGTGGAGCGAAGACAGGCGCTGCTCCGCGACCATCGGGTAAGCTACCTGGACGATGCGTAGAACGGTCATTCGGAGCTTTGCCCTGACCCGCAGGCGAGTGATCGACTACGTGCGCTGCGCCAGCTGCTTCTGTAGCTAGGCCGACCTCCTGACGGGGCACTGCCCCGATCGCGCCCCCGTCGGCGCGGATTCTCAGTCGGCATCGGTTAATTCACTGGAGGCGCCTCTACGTGTTCGATTTCGTGATCATTCCATTCGGCAGATCCGCGGGCCCAGGGTCCACCGCGGGCGGAGCCTGAGCTCATGTGCAAGGTCTGCGGCTGCACGCCCACGCTGGAAGGCTTTTCCAAGAACGAGTCGATCAAGGCGAAGTCCGACCACCTTCGCGGCAGCATCAGCGATGAGCTGAACGAAGAGACGCCCGCCTTCACCGACGAGTCGGAACAGCTCCTGAAGTTCCACGGCATCTACCAACAGGACGATCGAGACCGGCGGAAGGAGGCGCGCGCCAAGGGGCTCGATAAGCACCACCAGCTGATGATCCGAACCCGCATCCCGGGAGGCATCGTCTCGGCTGACGCTTACCTCGCCCACGACGACGTCAGCCGGCGCTGGGCCAACGGAACCTTGCGCATCACCACCCGCCAGGATTTCCAGCTCCACGGCGTGCTCAAGGGCGACATCAAGAGCTCCATCCGCGCCATCAACGACGCTCTGCTGACGACGCTTGGCGGGTGCGGGGACGTCGAGCGCAACATCATGTGCTGCCCCGAGCCGCTTGCGGACCACTTCCATGAAGAGCTGCACAAGTCGATCGCGGGGATGGTTGCGGCGCTTACCCCGCACACCGCCGCGTATCACGAGATCTGGCTCGACGGCGAGGTCGTCAGGTCCTCGGAGCCGGAGGTCGAGCCGCTCTACGGCGAGCAGTATCTGCCGCGCAAATTCAAAACCGCGGTCGCCATCGAGGGCGACAACTGCGTCGACGTCTACGCCAACGACCTTGCCCTCGTCGCGATGCGGGGCCCCGACCTATCGCTTCGAGGCTTCAACGTAATGGTGGGCGGTGGCCTCGGCCGCACACACAACAAGCCCGATACCTTCGTTGCGGTGGCGCTGCCGCTGGCATTCGTCGAGGCCGACCAGGTCGTCCAAACCGCATTCCAGGTGGTCGCCGTGCAGCGTGACTACGGCGATCGCAGCAACCGCCGCCATGCCCGGCTTAAGTACACGATCGCCGATCGCGGCCTCGACTGGTTTCGCGACGAGGTCCAAGCCCGGCTGCCTTTCGAGCTCAAGCCCCCTCAACCGCTGGCCTGGAAGCCGGTCGACGATCATCTCGGCTGGCACAAGCAGGGCGACGGCAGGCTCTACGTCGGCATCTATATCGAGAACGGGCGGATCGCCGATGTGGGTGACGTGCAGTCGCGAACCGGGTTGCGCCGGATCGTCGAGGAGATCCGACCGCAGGTCCGGCTGACCGCTCAGCAGAACGTGATACTCGCCGGCATCGAGCCTGCCCAGCGCGCGCGGCTCGAATCGCTCATGGCCGAGCACGGAATCGCTGCCGTGGAGACGCTCCCGCGGGCGCTCCGCTATGCCATGGCCTGCCCAGCAATCCCAACATGCGGCCTCGCCGTCGCCGAGGCCGAGCGCGCGCTCCCGAGCCTCATACGGCAGCTGGGCGGCATCCTTGACGAGCTTGAGCTGGGGGAGGAACGCATCAGCTTCCGCATGAGCGGGTGCCCCAACGGCTGCTCACGGCCGTACCTGGGCGACGTCGGCTTCGTGGGCACCACGCTGGGCAAGTACGACGTGATGCTTGGCGGCGACTTCGACGGCACGCGTCTCAATCGCCTCTATGCGCCAAACGTGCCGTTTACCGAGATCCCGTCATTGCTTCGTCCGACGTTTGAGGCCTTCCGATCCGACCGGCGGCCCGCCGAAGGATTCGGCGAATGGGTCGATCGGGTTGGCTTCGACAGCCTGCGCGAGCGCGTCGGCGTGAGCTTGAGGGCGTCATGAGGGTGCTCGCACCTGCCGAGGTAAGGGCTGGGGCCGATCCCGAGTCGGTGCTGCGCTGGGCATTCGAGACCTTCTCCAACGTTGCGATCGTCTCCAGCTTTCAGGCCACTTCCGCAGTCCTGATCGACATGTCGACGCGGATCACAAAACACGTGAAGGTTCTGACCCTTGACACCGGCAGGCTTCCGCAAGAAACCCACGACGTGATCGACCAGGTGCGCGAGCGCTACGGCATCGACGTCACGGCGCTCACGCCGGATCCAGACGATGTCCAGGGCATGGTCGCCCGCCACGGCACCAATCTGTTCCGCGACTCTCCCGACCTGCGCCGCCAGTGCTGCGATGTGCGCAAGACGCGGCCGCTCGCAAGGGCCCTCGAAGGCTACGACGCGTGGATCACCGGTCTTCGCCGCTCACAGATGGCGACGAGGGCCGCCACCCCGCTCGTCTCAATCGACCTCGAGCACGGCGGTATCACGAAGATCGCGCCGCTGGCCACCTGGTCGGAGGAGCAGGTCTGGGCCTACATCCGAGAGCATGACGTTCCTTATCACCCCCTCTACGACAGCGGCTACACCTCGATCGGCTGCGCACCCTGCACGCGCGCGACCCGATCGGGCGAGGACGCGCGGGCGGGTCGATGGTGGTGGGAGCAGGGCGAGGTCAAGGAATGCGGGATCCACTGGAAGTCGGCCGAGCTGCCAGTCAAAGAGGAGGCGGCCGGCTGATGCGGTACTACCCGGTCTTCGTGGACCTCGCCGGCCAGCCCTGCGTGGTCTTGGGGGGCGGACGGTTCGCGGCCGAGAAGGTCGCGGGCCTGCTCGAGGCGGGAGCGAGGGTGACCGTCATCTCCGCGCGCATGGGCCCCCAGGTCGAAGCGGTGGTAACCGGAGCGCCTGTGGCGGTGCTGCGACGCTCCTACCAACCCGGCGACCTGGCCGGCGCACGGCTGGTGATCGACGCCAGTGAGGATGAGGAGATCAATCGCGCGGCCTGGCAGGAGGCTGAGGCCGCGAACATCCTAATCAACGTGGTCGACCGGCCGGCGCACTGCCGCTTCATTGCGCCTGCGATCGTGCGGCGCGATCCGCTGCTGATCGCCATCTCAACGAGCGGCGAAAGCCCATTCCTGGCGTCGGCTCTTCGTGCGCGCTTCGAGCGCTGGCTGGGCCGCGAGTGGGGACCCTTCACCGCCCTCGTCGGGCGCGTTCGCAGGGGGCTGCGCGAGCGCGACGTCCCGATTGCCGAGCAGACGCGTGCCTACCGGCGCCTTCTCAACTCCGATGTGCGCGAGCTCCTTCGCGCAGGGCGACCGGGGGAGGCAGACGCACTCGCCACGGCTCTGTCACGGCCGGGCGCGCGCCACCCCGGACGAGTTGCGCTGGTCGGGGCGGGACCGGGCGATCCTTCACTCATCACGGTCAGAGCCCGCGATCTCCTTGCCGATGCCGACTTCGTGCTCCACGACACGCTCGTCGCCCCCGAGACCCTGGCGCTGTGCGGGCCCGACGCCAGGGTGGAGTCGGTCGGCAAACGGGGCGGCGCCGAGAGCACACGACAGGAGGACATCACGGCTCGAATGATCGAGCTCGCGCGAGAGGGAAATCAGGTGGTGCGCCTGAAGGGCGGTGACCCGTTTGTCTTCGGGCGGGGCGGTGAGGAGATGGCCGACCTCCTTCATGCCGGCATCGAGGTCATCGTCGTCCCCGGGGTCAGCGCTGCGCTGGCTGCGCCTGCGGCTGCCGGCATCCCCGTCACTTTGCGAGGGGTTGCCTCCTCGCTGGCGATCACGACCGCTCAGGGGGGAGACTCGTTCGGGCGCCTTCGCGATCTCGCGCTCGCGTGCGACACGCTGGTGGTGATGATGGTTCGCGCCGGGCTGTCCGAGGTGGTTGCAGAGCTGGCCGGCGCAGTTGGGCCCTTACGACCGGCAGCCGTCATTGGAAACGCGACGCTGCCGAGCGAGCGCAAGGTGTCCGGGCCGCTGCGTGACATCGCGCGACTGGCGGATCGAGCACAGATCGAAGCGCCGGCCGTCCTTGTCGTCGGCGACGTGGTGGCCGCGAGCACAGTGCTTTCACAGCTGCGACGTCCGCCGGAGCACAGCCTGGTGGCGGACCGCTGACCCGCAGGGCTATGGAGACGTAGCCCGCTGGGGATCCCTGGTCATAGCCACCCGCGATACTAGGCGCAATGAGCGATCCGCCCGACTGGCTTGCGTCGCCGCCGCCGACGCCACCCTCAGCGCCACCGCCGCCCGCTCCAGAACCCCAAGCTCAAGGACCCCTTTGGGGTCCGCAAGCGCCTACGCGCCAGCACTGGTGGATTCGAATGGGCGGAGTCCTGGTCGCGCTGGTCGTGATCGGCGCTGTGGTCTGGGCCCTGCACGCAATTCTCATGCCCGGCGGCGATCGCCTGCCGCCCGCCTATCCCACCCCGACTCCGACTCCCTCGGGTGTCGAGCTCCAGCGCGCCAACGCGTTCTGGAACAACCAGGTCTATCCCTCGCTCGGCGTAGTCGTCACGACCCTGCCGGCGATGAAGTCCCAGTGCCTCACCGGCAGCCCACGCGCCGGTTGCCGCGCCGCGATGATTGCCACCGATCAGACGCTTCAGCAGACGATCACGATCATCAAGCACGGCGACATTCCGGCTTGCATCGCGACTCACGTCACGACGTTCATGGGTGATGTCGAGGCGATGGACGGCGGCCTCCAGATCTCGCTCAACGGATACAGGGCAGGAGACAGGGCGATGATCACGCAGGGCCTCATCCAGTTCACGGATGGCGTTCGGCCGCTGGTTGCCGATGGTGAGCTCGTCAACCGAGACTTGAAAGCCTTCTGCCACTAGTGGCCTGGGCGTCAGCCCCCGGCGACACCGCCTGGCGGAGGTACACCACCGAATCCCTCGTATGAGCTGCTCGGGATCCACCCCGATCAACCGCCTTGGCGGACGCCGCCGCCGCCGCGTCCGCCACCGCCTCCCAGGACCGTGCCGGCGCCGCTGCCGCTGCTCGGCACGTTGTTGGTGATCACTGCGATCACCACCACCTGGCCCAGCTTCAGACCGGACAGTATTTCCGTGCGGGTCGGATCCGATGCGCCCACCTGGACCGAGACTGATTGCGGCGCACCGTTGACCAGGACCTGGACAGTGTTGCCGGTGGCTGTCGTGTGAACCGCGCTGGTCGGCACCGTGAGCACGTGGACGACCTGGTTCACGACGATGCTCACTGTCGCCGAGATGCCCGGCTTGATCGAGTTGCTGATGTCGGTCAGCTGCGCGGTCACGCCGAATGTCGCCACGCCCGAGGCAATCGTCGCGGCCGGCGCGATCGCGCTGATCTTGCCGAGCACGGCCTGTGTGGAACCGGCCGGCGTCACCTGGGCGGTTTGGCCGATTGCGACCAGGTTGACCTGAGAGTCGCTGACGGTGCCGGTTACCTGATAGGAACCGGGCGCGAAGACCACGATGGCGTAGGTTGTGGAAGCGCCGCCGCCGACCGACTGGCCCGGCTTGATGTTGACCTGCGCGACGATGCCCGCGATCGGGGTCGTCAATCTGGCGCCGTCGAGCTGATGCTGCGTCGTGTTCACGTTGACCTGGTCGATCTGGATCTGCGCTTCGTCAATCTGGATCGTCTGCGCCGGCGTCGCGCCCGCGGCCAGCGAGCTCTTGGCGGCGGCGAGCTGCTGCTTGGCGGAAGCGAGCTGAGCGGCGGCCCGGTTGTTGCTCTGCTGGGCCTTGGCGGTCGTGGCTGCCAGCGAGCTCGTGGCAGAGTTGAGAGCCGCCTGGTCGCGGGCCAATGTCTGTTGATCGGCCGCAAGCTTCGCCTTGTCTGCGTTGACCGTCGCCGTGTCCTGCGCGCACCTGGGGGAGCTCGGGCAGTCTGCAGCCTGGGTCAGCAGGTCCGCAGTCAGCGTGACGTTGTCCTGGTCGACCACGGCCTGGTCCGCTGTGACCGTGCTGTGGGCCGCGGCGACCGTCGTCTGGGCGCTCGCGAGCGACTGCGCGTTGATCGCTTGGGTGTCCACCAGGCTCGTCGTGGCGTTGTTGACGGCAACCTGCCCGGCGGCCACCTGGTTCTGGGCCGACGTCAGGCTCTGCGCCGTCGGTCCAGCGCGATCCTGCGCCAGCTTCGACTGAGCCGCGGCGAGGGTGGCCTGGGCTTGAGACAGTTGCGCAGCCAGGACCGTCGGATCGAGGGCAGCGAGCGCCTGGCCCTGCACCACCGTTTCGCCCACCTGCGCCGTGACCGTCTGGATGGTGCCCGTGGCGGTGAAGTTGAGGTCGGCTTCGCTGACCGGGGCCAGGTTTCCCGCCATGCCGATGGTCTGAGTGATCGTGCCGTATGTGACCACCGCGGTCCGGTACGTGGTCGTTATCTTGCCGGCCTTCGCGTAGACGATCGAACCGCCCAGGATCGCGAAGACCAGGACCAGGATGACGAGGACCCTTCTCTTCAGCAGATTCGTGAGCAGGCGGCTTCTCATGCGCCGGCCCGGAAGGTCCGCGACGAGGCGTTGCCCACGTTGCCAAGATCGAGATCGGGCCTGAGAGGACGGTGGGAGAAGTCTCAGAACCTGCTGAGAGTTTCGCTTCGCTTAGCTGTCGGCAACGCGATTTACCTCCTTCTAGGTCAGGCTCCTGACAGCTTTTCCGCCACCACCAGGATGGCGGCCACCTCGAGGAGGGCTCCGGCGAGCTGCCCCGCGGCGCGTCGCGCCCGCGCTGCGAGATGCGCGCCGAATCGCATGCCGAGCTGCGCCGCGAAAAAGGCCTGCAGCGCGATCAGCGCGACGAGCAACAGGAGCGGCAGGCGCAGGAGACCGACACCAAAACCGACGGCAAGCTCGTCCAGGCTGATGCTGAGCCCCAGGGCCACGATCGCCCAGCCGCGCGCCGACTCGAGCAGACGCATGTTCTTATCCGCCTCCTCGTCTTCGTCGCCGCCGGGGCGAAGCATCCACGCGCCCGTCGCAGCCAGCACCGCCGCCGCGAGGAGGTCAGACCACTGCGTGATCGCGCTCCCCAAACCGGCGCCCACCAGGAAGCCGACGACCGGCATCCCGGCCTCGAAAGCGGTCAGGACCAGGCTGGCGCGGAACCGCTCCTGCTTGGCGACCCCGGCAACCCCGAGGGCGGTGCCAAGCACAAACGTGTCCAGTGCCAACGGCACCAGAAGCGCCCCGACCGTCAGAACCCTGAGCATCGCCGCCACCTCAGCGGACCGGCTTCAGTGATTTCGGTGTCGGGCGATGGCCTGCTTCAGGGTCTCGACGACCCGGCTCAGGTGTTCTCTCATCGCTGCCTCGCTCGCGTCCGGATCGCGCGAGGCGAGCGCTTCCACGATCGTTCCGTGCTCTCGGAGAGAGCGGTCGGGACGGCCCGGTTGGAGGATGGTCCGGTATTGGAACCGGATGCTCTGCGACTTGAGATTCGCCACCAGGGTGGAGGCCACGCCCTGGTCCGCGATCGCCCAGATCATCTCGTGGAACCGGGCGTTCAGCGCCGAATAGCCGAGCGGGTCACCTGCCTCGACCCTGGCTGACATCTCCTTGAAGATCGCGCGCAGGTCCGCCACGTTGCGCGGTGTGATCCTCGTCGCCGCGTGCCTCGCCAGCATCTGCTCGAGCGCCACGCGAACCTCCTCGATCTCCAGCGCTTCACGGTCGGAAACGAGCCGCACACGTGCGCCGCGGTTGGGCTGGCGCTCGGCCAGGCCCTCCTGGTCCAGCCTGACCAGCGCAGCTCGAATGGCCGTGCGCCCGGCCCCGAACCTGCGGGCGAGGTCGGCCTCGACGAGCCTTTCGTTGGGCTGAAAGTAGCCGTCGACGATGGCCTCGCGGAGCTTCAGGTAGACGCCGGCGCCCGCGCGCGCGATCTCGGCCGCCTGGCCGTGGGCTTCGATCACGACGGTGGATGCCGCCTTCATGTGCCTCGTCCTGCTCGCGAACAAGAATATTCGTTCAACCCACCCAGATTGTGCATAGAATTGTCGACAATCCCGCAGCTTAATTAAAGCGAGGAATCAAGTGATCAGACCCAACCCCGCCATTCGCAACCTCATGCGTCGCCCTTTCATCGCGACGATCGCAACCGTCCTGCTGGTCGCCGCATGCGGTGGCACCACCTCAAGCGGCGGCGGCCTCGGGTCCGGGGCGCTCCTCGTGGGCGTGATCGCCCCATTCACCAACATCGACGCGGTGCTTGGGCCGGCCTACTACGCAGCGTGCCTGCCGGCCAG
This sequence comes from Candidatus Dormiibacterota bacterium, assembly GCA_030948325.1. The sequence goes on along the minus strand of JALZAL010000110.1, from coordinate 2,055 downwards.
CCTTTCCATCAACAACAACGGTGGGATCGGTGGCCGGATGGTCAGCTGTTCGAAATTCGATACTCGCGGCGAACCGGCTGACGCCGTGCCGGCGGCCAACGCGATGATCGCGAGCAACTCCAACCTCATGGCGGTGGTCGGCTGCACCTCAGACGAGGCGGCTACAGTCGCGCCCATAATCGATCGAGCCCACATCCCGATGTTCTGCATGACGGGGCAGACGGAGTTCAACAAGACCCAGTTCAAGTATTTCCACCGGCTCGTCCCCGCGGACATCTTTGACGCGTACGCGATGGTGGGTAACGCCCTTTACGGGCCCAACCATCCCCCTTACATGAAGGCTGCTCTGGTGTTCGGGAACGACATCGGCTCCCAGGCCTTCGTCCAGCCGGCCACCAACGCATTCACCAAGCTGGGCGGTCAGATCACCATCAACCAGCCGATCAGCCTCACTCCTGGGACGTCATATCGGACCGAGGTCAACAAGATGCTGGCCACCCATCCAGACGTGATATTCACCGAGGCCCTGGGCGCCGCCGGAACCTATCTGAAAGAGGTGAAGACGCAGAACGGCGGGATGATCCCATTCATCGGGACCTCCGCCACCATCGACCCTCAGTGGTTCCAGCAGGTAAAAGATGCCATCGGCATCGCCGACCTGCTGAAGTACTACGGCGGCGTGGACCTCGGTTACTCGTTCTCGGGACCTGCTTATAGCGAGTTCCTGACCAACCTGAACGCTTCGGTCGACAAGATGCCTGAGGCGCCGAAGTACAAGCAGCGCGGGTCCACCCTCCACCTCTACGACGGCATCATCATGACCGCCCTGGCCATGGTCGCGACCAACAGCGCCGACCCGACCGTCTACAACCCGAAGATCAAGGAAATCGCCAACGGCACAAGCGGCGCCACCGTCGTCACCACATATAAGGATGGCGGCGCGGCCCTGAAAGCCGGCAAGACGATCCGCTTTGTCGGCGCGGGCGGCGAGAACAACTTCGACCAGTACAACAACTCGGTGTCGGGCTACATCCTGGTCACCTATGACGCCCAGGGCAACGAGGTCAAGCTGGGACAGCTGACCCCCGACCAGACTGCAAAAATCAGCGCTGCCGGGGGCATCTAGTCCAACTCTGTAAAGCACGAGGCCGAACGACGTGAACCTGTTCGTCGCGTCGTTCGGCTTCGGCCTCGTGAGCATGGCGGTGATTTCCATCGCTGCGGTCGGCTTCACCATGCAGTTCGGGATCACCAACATGATCAACCTGGCGTACGGCGAGGTCATGATCTCCGCCGCCTATGTCGCGTACTACATGAACCGGGCGGGCATCTCGATCTGGGTGGGCATGGTCGCCGGCGCATTGTTCGGGGCCGTGTTCTCCTTCCTCCTGAACCGAGTTGTCTACTCGCCCTTCCAGCGAAAGGGCACGTCCTACCTCGGGATGGTCATCGTCTCTCTTGCCATCTCGCTCATGGTCTCCAACCTGCTGCTCCCGATCGTCGGCTACTACAGCGTTTCGTACCAGGAAGACCAGGGACGCCTCATCCGCCTGGGCGGCATCGCGCTGACGCGGGACCAAATCGTGATCATCGCGATCGCGATCGTGCTCATGCTCGCTGTTCACGCACTGCTGACTTACACGCGGCTGGGCAAGGCGATGCGCGCGACTGCCGCCAATCCGACCCTGGCGCGCAACTGTGGCATCCCGACCCAGCGCGTGGTCGACTCCGTCTGGCTGATCACAGGCGCCATGTGCGGGTTGGCCGGAGTGGTGGCTGCGCTCAACTCCGACTCCTTTGCCATCGTCAACGGCGCCGGTTTCCTCATCACCATCATCGCCGCCGCCGTGCTCGGTGGTGCAGGGCAGCCCTATGGCGCCATGGTCGGTGCGGTCCTGATCGGCCTGATCACGGAGCTGAGCGCGGCTGCCTGGTCGCCGGAGTACAAGGAGGTCGTGGCGTTTGGCGTCCTCGTGCTGGTCATGGTCCTCCGCCCGCAGGGTCTGCTGGCCAAGCGCGGCGCGCTGGCGGCGGCCGGGTGAACTCCTTCTACGC
>JALZAL010000038.1 GCA_030948325.1 Candidatus Dormiibacterota bacterium | reverse complement strand
CGCGAAACCCTCTTCCAGCCGGCTGATGCCGGCCAGGCTGATGGCGATGAGCGAGCTTGAGGTGGTGGCAACCTGCTGCGTGATGTCGCTCACGGTGGCGCCGGTGGCGCCGACACGGGAACGCACTGCGGACGCAGTCGAGCGCGGGTCGCCCGAGGTTGCGGCCAGCAGCATGTTCGGACCGTTTGCATGCGTGGCTGCGATCAGGTACGGCAGGTTTGCGATCAGGAACGAGTCCTTCGGCGCCGTCGGAAACTCGCTGACGATGCCGAGGACGTGGAAGTCGACGGTCTTGTAGCTGCCGGCGGCGGCGTCGAACAAGCGCAGGCGCAACAGGTCGCCGGTGGCGAGGCCGTAGTCCTTGATCGTCTCCGCCGACACCAGGATGCCGTCGGCTCGGCTCCCGAGGGCGTTCAGAAGAGCCGAGGCGGAGCCGCCGCTGAAGTACGAGTCGCGAAGCTGGGTTGCACTTCGGACGGGGCCGGGCTGGACGCCGAAGATGTCCTGCAGGTCAGAACCGACATAGGCGTAGGAGTGCAGCATCGGGCTGCTTGACTTGACGCCCGGCGCGGTCGCTGCCGCCGCCAGCGTCGCGGGTGCGAGCGAGTTGCCCGGCGCCGCGCCGACGACAACATCAGCGCCCAGCGTGAGCCGGGCATCGGCAAGCGACTGCTGGTCGTAGGTGGCGCTGAAGATCCCAAGGCTGACGCTGAAGCTGAGGAGCAGCCCGATCACGATCACGGCCCGGCTGACCGGCCTGGCCCGGCGGCCCGTGCTCTGGATGAGGAAAGGCAGGGCCGAGACCGCCGCACCGGCAGCGGGCAGGCGGCGTGCGGCCCATGCGAGCGCGCGGCTGCCGAACCTGACAAGCAGCAGCGTGACACCGATCCACAGCAGGGTGGGTGCGAGAAAGCTGTAGAGGGAGAGGGCGAGCGTGGGATTGCTGTCGGGGTTGACCACCGCCGACAGGCCCGTCGCCCGATCGATCGCGTACACGACACCGCTGCCCACCAGCGCAATCACGTCCAGGTAGAGACGCGCCCACAACGGCCGGCCGGCCCTTGGCGCTCGGGCGCGAGCGCCCGCGACGGCGGCACGGTGGCCGTTGATAGCGACGCCGAGCCGGGCGCCGACACCTACAGCGATCCCGATCACCAGCGTGATCGCGGCGATCACCATCAGGCGCCCGGGGTCTGCTGCGGTCTCAGCCGGCGCAATCGACCGCACTGCGATCAGGCCGCCGGCAAACCCGATGGCGCCGGCCAGCAGGCCGATCGCCACTCCCTGGATGACCGCGCCTCCGAGGACGTCTGCCCGAGACGCACCACGCGTGCGCAGCAGGGCGATCGCACGCCGCTCCTCGTCAACGCCGGAGCGGGCGGCATAGTACGCAAGCCACAGCGCGATCAGAACGCCAGGCAGGGCCACGAAGATGAAGATCGCCTGGCCGTAGAGCGCCTGCTCGGCGGCCACGCCCAAGGAGGCGTCCAGGTTGTCGGCGATCGCGAGCTCGCCGGGAAAGGATCGTTCGACCTGGTGGCGGAAAGTGGTGAGGTGAACCTGCGCCTCGGCCGGGCCGCCGGCGAGGATGGAGCGGTCGACTTGCGCGTGGACCTCCCACTGCACGCCCGTCGCCGTGGCGAGCGCCTGCTGGAAGAGGCTGGTGGGCATGATCACCACCTGGCTGGGCGGAGCCGAGCCGGCCGCGCCGCTGCCACCAACCGGCTGAAACAGGAGGTCGCTCGCATCGAGCACTGCGATCCCGGTCACCTTCAGTGGCACCGGCGTGGACTGGCCCGGGGGCTGCAGGTTCACGGTGTCGCCGACCTGGGCCTGCAGCGTGCTGGCCAGCGGCTGGGACAGCACCACCCCGCCTGCTTCGAGGCTGCCCGTGAGCAGGTGGAACGGCTTGATGGCGCGGAGATAGTCCGGCGGCACGGCCAGGATGCTCCCCGCCCCCGAGGTGGCCGTTCCCGCGGGCACCTGGTGGTTGGCCGAGGTGAATGTCGCAGTCGCCGCCGACGTTGCCTCCACAATTCCGTGGACGCCTGCGAGGCGCCCGGCAAGAGACACCGCGGTGGCCTGGTCGGGCACGCCCGCCTGCCAATCAAGCCGAACCTTGGCCGCGGACGAGGCAGTCATCAGGCTGAGGTTGCCCGAGACGAACATCAACACCGAGGCCATTAGCGCCAGCGACGCCGCGATCGCGCCGACCTGCACCAAAGCCGCGAGCGGGCGAGCTCGAAGCGCGCGAAGCGCGTAGCCGGCGAGCACGAAGGTCACCGGCGGGACGCCTCCTGGAGGATCCGCCCGTCCACGATCTCGATGCTCTGCTTGGCGCGCCTGGCGACAGCCACGTCGTGGGTGGCGAGGACCACGATCAGCTCGGGGTGCTCGGCGCGCACGCTGTCGATCAGGTCGAGCACCAGGTTCGCGGTCGTGGTGTCGAGCTGGCCGGTGGGCTCATCGGCGAGCAGGACCCGGGCGCCCTGCGCCAGCGCCCTGACCATCGCGACCCGCTGCTGCTCGCCGCCCGACAGCTCGTCCGGAAGCGCTTGAGCCTTGGCCTCGAGGCCGACGCCCATCAGGAGCTCGAGCGGGCGCACGTCGTGTCGCCGACCCGAGACGAAAGCCGCGAACGCGACGTTCTCCGCGGCGGTGAAGGTGGGCATCAGGTTGCCACCCTGGAACACGTACGCGAAGGACGCGCCCCGCGCGCCGATCCGGGAGGGAAGCTCGAGTCCGCTCAGCCGCCGCCCGTCCCAGCGCACCTCGCCGGCCGTGGGCGACAAGAGGCCGCCGAGGCAGTGGAGCAACGAGGTCTTACCAGAGCCCGATGGTCCGATGAGAGCGACGAACGCGCCGGGTGCGAGGTCGAGGGAAACTCCCTTCAGAGCCTGCACCTGGGTCGACCCGGAGCTGTACGTCAGCTCGATCGAGTCCGCTACCAGCCGGCCCTCTGCTCGGCCCTCTGCTCGGCCCTCTTCTCGACCCTCTTGGGCTTTCACTGGCAAACCCCGTTTTCCATGCGCACCACGCGGCCGGAACGCGCCGCGACCTCCTCGCTGTGCGTGACGATCATCAAAGCGCATCCATGCTTCTGCCTTGCCGTTTGCAGCACGTCCAGCACCAGCGCCTCGCTTGCCCGGTCGAGCTCACCGGTCGGCTCGTCGGCCAGGAGCAGCACCGGCTCGTTGATCAGCGCGGCGGCGACGGCGACACGCTGCTGCTCGCCGCCCGACAAGGCGCTCGGGCGATTGCCTTCGCGGCCCGCCAGACCGAGGTCGTTGAGCAGGCTCCGCGAGCGCTCGACTGAATCAGTCCGGCGGGCGAGCTGGCCGGCGAGGGCGACGTTTTCGAGCGCGGTCAGGTGGCTCCAGAGGTTGTCTCGCTGGAAGACGACACCCACCAGGCGGCGCCGCATGCGCAACAGTGCCTCCTCGTCCAGCCCGGCGAATTGCTCACCCGCGACCTCGACGGTGCCGGCGCTTGGCTCGTCGAGGCCGGCCGCGAGGTGCATGAGCGTCGACTTGCCGCTGCCTGACGGTCCGACCAGCGCGACGAACTCCCCGGCCTCGATCTCCAGGGTCGCTCCCCGCAGGGCGACGGTCTCCACGGGGCCAGAGCGGAAGATCCGAAAGACGTCACGGATCACAAGCGCCCTGGAGTTTGCTACGGCAACCATTTGAAGCTCTTGGCGATGGTCAGGTAGGCATCCACGTTATCGACGCCGACCTGCGCCGCGAGCTCCAGCACTGCCACCCGACCCGTGGTACCGATGTCGTAGTGAACGACGGTGAGACGCGGTTGCTTGCCGGTCACCGGGTCGGCGTTCCCGAGGACCTCATAGCTCACCTTGATCGCGGTCCCTGCAAGTAACGACACTTGCTGGGCAGGCGCGGTAACTGTGGCACCGGGGATTGCACCGATCTCGCTGGTGACGGATTGGGTCGTGGGCGCCGCGCCGGTGTTGATGGCAACGGCTATGTGGCTGTCCTTGTCACTGAACGAGGCGCCTGTCGCGCTGGAGCTGTGAACCCAGCCTTCGGGGTACTGGATCGAAAAACCCGATCCGGAGTACGTGAGCCAGACGACGTTGTCGGGAATGTCGCCACTGGTCGCGACAGTGCCGGCCTTATCAGTGGCCTGCGGGCTTGTCACCGCGCTAGGCGAGCTGCTGGCGCCGCACGCGGCCGTCAACGCGACGACTATCACGGGCGCGATCAAACGGATTCGGAAGAGTGATGACATGACCACGAGTCTGCTTATCATTCTTGAACGGCGCCTAACGCATTCTTGAACGGCGCCTAAAGCGTCCTAAACGCTGCTCGGCAGTCGAAGCCTGAACAGTGCCCCCGTAGCGCCGTTCTCGACCAGGTCAAGCGTGCCTCCGTGGGCTTCGGCAATCGCCCGGCTGAGCGCGAGACCCAGGCCGGCGCCCCCGTTGTTTCGGGCGCGGGAGCCATCCAGTCGCCCGAATCTCTCAAAGAGCAGCGAGCGCGCCTCAGCGGGCACTCCGGGACCGCCGTCATGGACGTCAAGGTGCCAGCCCTGCGCGTCCCGTTCCCCAGCCAGCTGGACCACCCCGTCGGTTGGCGTATGGCGGACGGCATTGTCGAGCAGGTTGTCGAGGACGCGGCGCAGGAGGTCGGGGTCGGCCTTGATCCGCCCGGAGTCAGGCGCCTTGACGTCGATCTGGACCGCTTTGCACGCTGCCTCCGGCCGCCACCGCGCGGCGGCCTCGTAGAGCGTGTCGGCGACATCGACCGGAGCAAGGGCTGGGTGCAGCGAGCCGGCGTCGGCCCGGGCCAGCATGAGCAAGCGGTCGACCAGCCGCGTCATGCGGTCTACTTCCTCTTGCATCTCGAGCAGCACACGCCTGTTTTCCTCGGGGCCCCGCTTTCGGGCGAGCGCCCCGTCCAGCTCCGTCCGCATCAGGGCGAGCGGCGTCCGCAGCTCGTGGGAGGCGTCGGCGGTGAAGCGGCGCAGCCCTTCGAAGCTGTCATCGAGGCGAGCCAGCATGGCGTTGAAGGTCGCCACCAGCTCGCCCAGCTCGTCGGGAGGCACCTTGATGTCGACCCGGCGGTGCAGGTCGTGCTCGCTGATGGATCGTGCCATCGAGGCAATCTGCCGTACGGGCTCGAGGGCGCGCCCGGTCAGCCTGTGGGCGAGGAAGGTTCCGGTCACGACCACCAGCCCAGTGAGCAGGACAAGAATCATGCGGACGGTGCCCATGGCTGCCTGCAGCTCACCGAGCGACCGGCTGACGACGAGAACAGGGCTCGACGGCTGGCCGATGGACAATGGCTCGGCGAAAACACGCCTCATCGCGCCGTGGGCATCAGTCACGTCGGACAGAACCGGCCCCGACTTCCTGGCCGCGGCCACCACTCGGGCGAGGTCGTTGGGCCGAAGCGGTTGAGTCGGCGTTTGCGTCAACACGCCGTTGAGAGTGACGATCGCGGCCTCGACGAGCACCCCCTGCTGTGTCTCAGTTGGAAGGTCCCCACCTCCGAAGACAACCGTGCCGTTGAGCTCCTCTATGCCGGCCACGATGGTTGCCGCCTGAGCCCGAAGGACGCCGTCGGCGGCGCTCTGCTCGACGCGAAGGACGATGACGTACAGGACCACATCGGCCACCAGAAGCGCGGCCGTGAGAATGGCCGCGTGCGTCAGCGTCAGACGCCCACGCGTGGTCCCGAAGAAGCGCTTCAGGAGGCTGCCTCGAGCCGGTAGCCCGATCCTCTCACGGTGACGAACGGGTCTCCCGCGCCTGCGTCGGCGAGCTTTCGGCGAAGGCGCGCCATGTAGACCTCGACCAGGTTTCGCCCGCCGTCAAAGTCGTAGTCCCACGCATGCTCGATCACCTGGCTCCTTGTGAGAAGCCGGCCGGGATTGTGCATGAAGAACTCGAGGATCGCGAACTCTTTGGCGGTCAGCTGCACGTCGACGCCGTGCACCGTCAGCGAGTGCGCTGCGGTGTCCAGGACCAACAAGCCTGCCTGCAGGACCGCGGAGCGGTCAGGCAGGTGACGTCGCGCGAGCGCGCGCACGCGGGCGATCAGCTCGCGTACGGCAAATGGTTTGACCAGGTAGTCGTCGGCGCCTGCTTCCAGGCCTTTCACCCGGTCCTCGACCGCGTCGAGCGCGGTCAGCATCAAGATGGGGGTGCCGATCTTGCGCTGCCGGACCTGGCGCGCGACCTCGAGCCCATCCTTGGTCGGGATGAGCACGTCAAGGACGATCACGTCATAGGGGGTCGAGCTAGCCGCCGCCAGAGCGTCTTCGCCATCGTGGACGGTGTCCACCGCCATCCCGGATTCGCCAAGGCCGCGCTGCAGTCCGGCCGCCAAACGGTGGTCGTCTTCGACAAGGAGCACTCTCACACCAGCCAGTGTCGGTCAGCAACCTAAAGGTTTCCTAAACAATAGCCTGGCGCCTGGTTTAGTCACGATTCATATTGGCTGCCCACCATGCCATCTCAAGGAGGTGCAAAGCACCATATGACCCTACGCAAGAAGTTGATCGCGCTAGTCGTTCCGACCGTCCTGGCAGCTATCGCCATTCCGGTGGCTGTCGTCCACGCCCAGTCGGCAGCGCCCGCCCGCTCGGCGGCTGTGCATGCCCAGTCAGCGGCACCTGCGCTGATGAAGGCTGTTCATGCCAAGCCGGTGACGGCGGCGGCTACCGTGAAGACCCCGGCCAAGGCCGCCGCTCCGGCGGAGACCACGACGGAAGGTATCGATGACCCTCTCGGCCACACCGACGAAATCGCGGGTAGCCCCGAGTCGAGCGTCGACCACCAGTTCGACGGCACAGAGTAGTTAGCCTTCCTCCCAAGTGCGCGACAGGACCCGATGGTCCTGTCGTGCTTTGCTCTTTAGAGACGTCTGGCCTCCCGGAGGCTTGAGCCAAAACTCACATCCAGTTCCAATCGATTTCTGAGGATCGATCGGCATGCTGACAGAGCAAGTGCTGTGCCCACGCCGATTGAACCTCAGGAGGGAACCCCGATAGGTATGCATATGGCTCGAAGGATCCTGCTCATCGCCGGAATCGTCGCCGTCCTCATCGCGGCCGGAATCGCCGGAACAGCCGCATTCGGGACGGCCGCCGCCTTCGCCCGACCAAGCGCCGCCGTATCGCCCAACGCAACAACACCCGGCTCGTTCAAGTCGAACGAGGCTGCCACCCACGAGACCACGGAATCTGCAGCCCGCGAAGCCGCGGAGAACTCTGGAAAAGCTTTTGGGCCTCGCGGCTGCCACTCCAACGAGACCTCCGCGCACGAAACA
>JALZAL010000025.1 GCA_030948325.1 Candidatus Dormiibacterota bacterium | reverse complement strand
TCAGTTCGGGCGTCCTCGTGCTGACCTACCAACGTTGACCACGTACCCTGCCCTACACGCGGTTCAGCCGTGTTTGGTCGGCGCGTCGCCGCGATGCTCGGCTCAGCGGCGCGCGGGCGGCCCGGTACTGAGGTGTTCCGGCAAAGAACCGCAGGATGCGAAGCCGGCCACCCGTATGAGGGCGTCGAATGGTCCGACGTTGAAGCGAGTGAGGAAGGTGGCGGGCCTCAGGATTGGGCGATCGGCGCCCGCACCGGCTAGGCCCCAAGCCGTCCATGACCGCTGAGCAGATCGTCGAGACAGCGATCACGATCGCCGACTCCGACGGCCTGATTGGCGTGTCGATACATGCCGTGGCCAAGCGCTGGCGGTGCACCAAAATGGCGCTCTACTGTTACGTCCAGGCGACGGACGACGTGCTCAGCCTGATGCTGGATCGGGTCATCGGTCAGCCGCCGCCCGGGGTAGTCGACGCCTCCCACAGCCGCCAGGCCATGCCCACCTGGGCTCAGGAGCGCCTGGCCCAGTATCGGGCTCACCCGTGGTCGATCGACGTCCCCATCGGTGGTCCAGCGCTGGGCCGCAATCAGTTGCTGTGGCTGGAGTGTGCGCTTCAAAGGCTGCGCCCCAGCCCGCTTGAACTACCCCAGAAGTTGAGCCTCGTTCTGTTGCGCAACGGCCACGTCGCCTTGACCGCGACCATTGGGCGACCGGACAACGGCTATGCTCCAACAGCACTCTGACACCGAAAAGGTAGCCGCGGTGATCGATCCGGACGAACTGCCGGAGGTGGCCCAGGTGCTCAGGGCTGGACATTTAGCCGACGAAACCAGCGACGACGCTGAGTTCGACTTCCGGCTCGAGTGCATCCTCGACGGCGTCGATGCGCTCGTCGCCCGCATGGACACGACTGACTCAAGGAGTGGTTTGAAGCGATGACCGAGATGCGCGACGTGCTGGAACCGTATGTCCGCGACGGGACGCTGCCGGGCGCGGTGGCCCTGGTGGCGCACTTGGATTCGGTCACGGTCGAGGCAGTTGGTTGCGTCGACGCCGAGGGCAGCGCGCCGATGGGCAGGGAATCGATCTTCCGTCTCGCCTCGATCACCAAGCCCATCACCGCCGCGGCGGTCATGATGTTGATCCAGGACGGAAAGCTCGGCTTTGAAGATCCGATCGCACAGTGGCTGCCGGAGCTAGACTCGCCGATGGTGGTCCGCACGCCCGCCAGCCCAGTCGATGACACAACCCCTGTCTCCCGCCCCATCACCGTGCTTGACCTGCTGACTTCCCGCGCTGGATGGGGCTTTCCGTCGGACTTCTCGCTGCCAGCGGTACACCTGTTGTTCACCGTTCAAACCGACGGCCGCGAGGTCCAGCTTCGACCGGATCCGGACGAGTGGTTGGCCCGGCTGTCGCGCATTCCGCTGCTGTACCAGCCCGGCCAGGCGTGGCTCTACGACACTTGCTCCGACTTGCAAGGCATCCTGATCGCCCGGGTCACGAATCAATCGTTGCCCGATTTCCTGGCCGAGCGACTGTTCGAACCGCTCGGCATGACCGACACCAGCTTCGTGGTACCGGCCGCCAAACGGAACCGTTTCACCAGCTACTACCGTCCGACCACCAACGGAGGCATCGAGCTGGCGGACGCCACGGACGGCCAGTGGGCCAGCCCGCCGGCATTCCCGGCCGGCTCCGGCGGCCTCGTCGGCACCGTCGAGGACTGGTACCGGTTCGGGCGAATGATCCTCAACCGCGGCAGCGTTAATGACCGTCAACTGCTCTCGCCGCAATCGGTGCAGCAGATGACCACCAATCACCTCACCCAGTCTCAGCGCGAAATCGGACGGTTGTTCCTCGAGGGCCAGGGTTGGGGCTTCGGCGGCTGTGTCGACATCGAGGCGCGCGAGCCGTGGAACGTGCCTGGCCGATACGGCTGGGTCGGCGGTACCGGAACAACAGCACACATCATCCCGTCGACCGGATCGGTCGCCATCCTGCTTACCCAGGTCGCCGCTACCGGGCCCATCCCGCCCGCGCTCATGCGCGACTTCTGGCGCTATGCGGCCGTCCCCCGAGATCAGTAACGCGGCTGTACGAGCGCTTCGCACTCAGCCATCGCGATGTCGGGGAGTTGCTCGCCGGGGATCCAGGTCAGCTAAGATGCTTTGCGTCTCCGGTGTCACAAGCTCGGCCCGTTGCTGGCATGCGAGCTTCGTCGCGCGGCCCGTCGTGCCGCTGGTGTCCCTGGGACGGAGCCAGCGCCACATTCTCGACACCCGGAAGCGTGCTGAGTTCTAGGACCTGCTTCTGGCCGTCACCGCCCTGGGGCGCCCACACCGCCCGAACGAGAACCCGCGCGCACGCACGCAAGCCGATCCGCTTATGGACTGGTGGACGCCGCGGCCATGCACGCGCCCGGCCTCGCCTTCTACCAGGCCGCCAACGGCGTCTGGCTAGCCGGCCACGTGGCGCCCGGCTACCTGTCGGGCTGGCGCGCTAGGGCAGGATCTCGACGTACCCCTCCGTTCCATGCACGCGGATCCGCTGCCCATCCCGGATCAGCCGGGTGGCATGCTCCACCCCCACGACGGCCGGCAAGCCGTACTCCCGTGCGATCACCGCGCCATGGGTCATCAGGCCCCCCACCTCCGTCACCAGGCCCTTGATCGCGACGAACAGGGGCGTCCAGCTGGGGTCCGTGTAGGCGGTGACCAGGATGTCGCCCGGTTCGAGATCGGCCTCCGCCATGTCCAGGATGACGCGGGCCCGCCCCTCGATGATCCCGGCGGAAACCGGTAAGCCGACCAGCGCGCCAGCAGGCAAATCGTCGCGTCGGTACGCCCCGGCGATGACCTCGCCATCCGACGTGAGCACCCGGGCCGGCGTCAGCGCCTCATAGGACCTGAACGCGTCCTTGCGCTGGCGGATGAGCTGGTCATCCAACTGCTTCGTGCGCACGACTTCGTGGAGCTCCCGGAAGGTGAGGTCGAAGATGTCTTCCTTCTCACGAAGCACGTGGGCCTGCACGAGGCGCTCGGCTTCTTCCAACAAGGCCTGCTTGTAAACGAAGTAGCGGCTGACCATGCCGTACTTCGGATACTCGCGGTACCCGATGAAGGTCCGGACCCGGTCGATCATCCGCTTGGCCTCTTCGGCCTTCCACTCCCCGTCCGGCAAGGCCCGCAAGCGCTCCAGCAGCTCCTGTTCCTTCTTCCTGGCCTCCTGCCGCCCTTGCTCGAAGCGCCGCTTGCCGGCGCCCGGCTCGAAGTTCTTGATGTTGCCGAGGATCATCGGCAGGAGTGTGGTGGGGCGTTCGCTCCAACGCGGCCGGGTGATGTCGATCTCACCGACGCAGCGCATGCCGTACTTGTCGAGCCAGGCCCGGATGGCGTCTCGCGCTTCCCGCCCGCCAGACAGTTTGGGCAGCTCGTCCAGGAAGCCCTCGTCCTCGACGTGCTGCAGTTGGAGTTGGAGTTGGAGAAAGGCCACCACGTCCGGATGCGGGCGGATCAC
>JALZAL010000341.1 GCA_030948325.1 Candidatus Dormiibacterota bacterium | reverse complement strand
CCACTGCCCTCGTGATCCCGACGTCGGTCAGCGGTAGGAGCACCATGAGGGCCAAGGCTCCCACAGCCGCGATCCCGAAGTCCCTGGGGGTTAGCAAATGCGCGAGGAAGATCGTGGCCACAATGGTCGATAGCCGTCCAACCATCGAGGCCAGGGAACTGAAGCTCACGGCGACGAAGGTGCGCCGGGCGAGGCCCGGCGAGGTACTAGCGTGAGTCGAGACCTCGGAAGCCTGCGCGCCGGGCGAGAGAGGGTTCATTTGACCAACCCCGAGGCAACGCGATGACCGACTGCATGGGTGCCTACGACCCGGATCGTGCGCAGCCGGCGTTCGTCGACTATCCGCGCTTTCCCCTTACCGCAATCGAGGCTGCGGCTCAGGCGGCAGCCGACGCTGCTTTTCGAAGTCTCGCTGAGCCCTACGTTCGAGGGCCGCGCGATCCGCGTGACGGTGATCGCGCATTCGCTTGGCGCCTCAAGGGTGAGCCAGGGATGGCGGCGAAGGTGCTCGCGTCTAGCGAGCGCTGGACAGTTAGAGCTTGGAAGCGGGGACAGACGATTGCCAACCGCTTGCAGGCCCCACCTACAATTCGGATTCCGCGCGTTGTGCACCGCGGCACCAAACCTGCTCCATGGTTGGTCCAGGAAGCAGCTATCGGTATCCCGGCCACAACGGCCAGCCTCAGCCCGGCTCGCGCGCTGGAGATTGTGCTGGGAGTTCAGGCAACTCGTGTCCGAGCTTGGTCGCATCTCGACGAGTGGGCCCTGGACGCGTATCGGCGCCAGATCATCCAGCCGCTGCGCGAACTGGCGCGATATGGCGTCATTAGCGACGTTAGTGCGGCCACCGGCCGCCAACTGGCGGAAAATCACCTTGCGCAGGCCAAGGTGGCCCGTCCAGTGCTGAGTCACAACGATCTCGCACTCCGGCATATCTTCCTCGGCGACGCAGTTCCGTGGGTAATCGATTGGGAGGATGCCCACCACGATCGGCTGCTCTTTCTTGATGTCGCGCACCTGATGCTGAACGACGGGTGGCTCGATCTCGACTGGGCTCAGGAGCTCGGGCGGCTCGCCGTTTCTCATTTCGAGGCGAGGTACAACGCAGATCTGCGGAGCAACCTCATCGTGACACTGCTTGAGCGGGCGACTGGAAACGCTTACGACGCGCTGCGGCGACAACGCCGTCAGTCGGTCGAAGCGGTCAAAAGCCTCTGCGCGGTAATTAGCGGCGAGCTGCTCGGTCCGGTTGCCTAACCGCCAGTAACCAAGACCTAGGGGTGGGCGGCCAGGTAACCGCGATAGGCGGCAACCCCCTGCCGAGTGTATTCGACATACGTGCGCCCGTACTCCACGGACTCGGAGACATCGCTTGCCTCGTGGAACTCGTTCCAGGTTTCGATCACGAGCAAGCGGCGTTTCGAAGCGGCCGCCTTCTCGAAGTTCGTCCGGTACCACTCTCCCCCGGCGCGCGGGCGGACAACCCCTCTCCTGCCCGCAATGCCACTCTCGTTGTATCCGGGGCCGACTGCCGCGACGGTCCCCCGTCCCCAGTAGCCGTTGTAGGCAACGTTCCACTCGTAGCTGGCATCGGTTCCGATCCGATGCGTGCAGTCCTGTACCGGGGCGGTGGCGTTCCAGCCGGTTACTGCACATTCCCATCTCACTTCACTGACAATGTAGGGGCGGATGCCGAAATCCCTGGTGAAGCTGTCGTAGGTGTAGTCGAAGACCGCCTGGTTGAAGGTGATCCCAACCGGCGGCCAGTACAACCAGACGACTGGCCGCCCCTGGACTCGCACCCACATCCTCGCCGGGATGCGCGAGTAGAAGTCCTTAACATTGGCGTAGAACAAAGCCATGTTTGCTGGCTGGGTTAGGTCTCGACTGCCCAAGATGGTCGTGTCGAAGAACATCCCGACCGCCGGCGCCCCACCCCCGCCGGCAGCGACCTGGTCGCGGGCTTGTACCAGATAGCCCAGACCGTTCGTGCTCCACACCTCTCCGGAACCCCAGTAGACGGGAAGGACCACGTCGATGCCCGCGTAGCGCATGTCGGTCAATTCCTTGGTGTACCAGTCCACGTTGTGCCAGCTTGGCCTTGGCGGCGAGACCGGGTGATCGGCAAGTGGTGTCATGTGCTGGCCCGTGCCAGCGTCGTACCAATAGAAGAAGTAGGTGAAAACCAACGGTTCCGGCTGGGTTGGCGTCACCGAACGACCTAAAGATGGCTTTACCGTCGGCGCGGTCCGGCGGCCCACCTCGTCCCCTGTCGAGCTCGGGCTCACCGCGGGTGTGCTGGATGCCACTAAGACTGGCTGGCGATTGGACACAGCGTAGACACCCAGCGTTACCAGGATCAGCATTAGGAACACCGCGGCGCGTCGTGGGACAGTCATGCTTGCCTGCCTCCTCCCGAAGGACTCCTATCAGGAACAACGCGGCTCCTCGGTCACGACTTGCCACGATGGAACGCAGCGGCCAGATCGTGTGTCAGATTGATGTATTGCCGTCCGAACTCGACCGTTTCCCCGATGCCGGTGCCTTCATGGATCTCGTTCCACGTCTCGACGGCGAGCAGTGACTTGCCCGAAGCGATCGCTGCATCGAAATTGCGATGGTAGAAGGCGCCCTTGTCGCGATCGGTTACGGTGCCGTTGCCGCGGCCAGGGACCAGGTGGTCGTCGTACCCCGGTCCGACCTCTGCCACACCGCCGCGGTCGATGTACCCGTGTGCGGCGGCATCCCACAGGTAGTTGTTCTCTGTCTTGATGGGATGCTGATAGTCGCGCACCCGTTGGCCGTTGTTCCACCGAAGGATGGGGTAGTCCCATGAGACCTCTCGCACGATGTACGGCCGCACGCCGAAGTCCGATTGAAAATGCGAATAGATGTAGTCGAAGGACGACTGATTCATGGCGGTCGTCCAATCCGAAGTAAATAGGAAGGCGACCGGGCGCCCATCGATCAGAGCCCACTCGTCCCGGGGGATACGCGTAAAGAAGTCGTGGAAGTTGGCGTAAAAGTAGGCCTTGCCGCTATCGACGGTCAGGTCACGCCACCGGATGACCGTGGTGTCGAGGAACATCCCGATCTTTGGCGGGTTCCCCCCGGCATCGTTCTGAGCGTGCCACGCCTTCGCAAGGACGTCTAAACCCTTCCAGCTCCAGTCATCCGATCGGGTGTCGAAACCCCAGTAGTCTGGCAACGTCACATCTATCCCAGCCTTGGCCATGTCGGCCAGCTGACGTTCCTGCCAGGCCTGACTGCGCCAGGAAGGCGTGGGGGTTGGCGGCAGATGATATCGGATGCCAGCCTGTTGCTGCAAATGGCCGCCCGTCGTCGCGTCGTACCAGTAGAAGTAATAAGTGAAGATGAGCCGGGCTCCCGAGGCCACGGGACTTGCGGGGGGCACGGCATTGCTGGCCGGGGGGCTGTCGATCGCCTGGCCACACCCCGCGGATAAGACGACGATGGAGAGGAGCAATGCCCGGCGGATGACCCTGTTCATAGCGGTTCAGCTTACGGCCAGCCTGGGTCCAGCAAGGACCCGCTCATAGGTCTCGGCGTGATGGCGCACCCAGCGGTCTACGGTGAACGGCGCTGCCAGCCGGGGCCCTGATTCGCGAAGCCGATTGCGGAGTTTGCGGTCGCTGAGCGCACGGTGGAGTCCATCGGCCATCGCGCCAACGTCCAGGGGATCGACGAAGATGGCCTCGCCCTGCATATTGGCACGCAGTACCGGAAGATCCGACGTGACAACTGGCAGTCCGCAGGCGGCGGCCTGAAGGGGAGGGAACCCGAACCCCTCGGCCAGCGACGGGAAGAACAGCACATCCGCGTGGGTATACAGGGCTCGCAGGTCAGACTCGGGCAGGTTGCATTGGAATCGTACGCGGTCTCGCACACCGAGCTTGTCCAGATGCGCGCGAATTGTGGCGGCGTGACCGGATTGGCGCTCGACGACGGCTACCAGCTGATGTGGGAAGCCACGGCTAGTAAGTTCCGCGAAGGCGGACAGCGCCCGAGCCAGGTTCTTGCGCGGTTCGAACGAACCGGCATACAGAACGTACGGGCGTTCGATACCCAGCCGATGGAGCGGGGCCAGCATCGGATTCGGGGCGAAATCGATCGCATTCGGGATCACCGACAGTTGATCGGGCATACTTCCGGCCAGACTGGCGATCTCGCGGGCGGAATGCTCCGAAACAGTAATCAATGCGTCCGCCTGGAAGACACGATTCAGGTTCCAGCGATAGAACACACGCTGGCGTCGCGGTAACTGGCCCAGGTCGTAGTAGGTAAGCGGGATTAGATCGTGGAGCGTAACAACCACCGGGCAGGGCAGACGCGGGACAGGTGGCAAAGAGGGCCGAATATGAACCGCAGGTGCGTGGAACAGGTCGATCCCGTCCTTTCGTGTAAGACCCGGTAGCCAGAGTATGCGGGAGGCGAAAGCGGCGAACTTGGACGGGATGAGCGCCGGAACCGGCCGCCACGCGACGCACGACGGCACCCATGCGGGGCGCTGCTCCCCAGGTCCCGCATACGCGACTATCTCGATGGTCGGAAAACGACCGGACAGATGCCGAATCAGGCCAAACGCATACTGACCGACCCCCGAATAGAGCCCGTCTCTCGAAAGTCCCCAAGCGTCGATTCCAAGGCGCACCTATACGACCGCCGCCAGGACAGGGACTTCTGCCAAGCCCCCAACCTTCGCGTCGATACGCTCTACAAAGCGGTCCCAGCTGAATTCCTCTGCCCGTCGGCGCGCGCCGGTCCCCATCCGATCTAGCTCCTCTTTGGGCGCGGTCGCGAGGTAACGGATGGCCATTGCAAAGGCCGTTGGATCGTCACAAAGAAGGAATCCGGTTTCGGCGTCCAGGATGCTCTCGCGAGGGCCGCCGCGATCGGTCGCGATCACCGGTTTCGCGCACGCCATTGCCTCCAGCGGTACGAGTCCCCAATCCTCATTTGGGGCGGTGAACAGTACGGCGTGGCAGCGCTGATAGAGCCGGACCAGCTGTTCGTCCGCGGGACACTCGACGAATACGATGTCCGGCCGCCCGGCCGCGAGGTTACGGAGCTGTTCGATATACGGGCGGCTCTTGACATCGACCATGCCTGCGATGACGAGGCGGAAGACGTTGGTCCCGGAAGACGGCTTGAATCGGACCCAGGCCCGGATTGCCAACTCGACGTTCTTGCTCCACATAATCCGGCCTGGGACCAGGAAGAACGGTTCGCGCTCGCCCGTCGGTCGGAAGTGGCTTGGGTCGACGCCGGGATAGGTGATTTCGAGCCGGTCCGCATCTACGAGGTGGGCCCGCAACACCCGGTCTCGCACCTCCTTACTGAGGCAGAAGACGTGACGGTAACGGCTCCAGGCCGGCCGTTCGAAGGCCGCGTACGCGGCGACTGCCAGCCGAGATCGCCGCGAGAGCGCCCGCTGCTTGCGAGTGAATGGGTCGTAGGCGATCTTGAGCGGGGTAAGGCACAGGCAATACGTTGGGACAGAAGAGCGAGCAACGACAAGATTGCCGAGACCCTCGCTGACAACGAGCAAGGCACGCTGCCCGGGCAGCTTCAGGCGCTGGGTTACCAGCCTGACACCAGCCTGCGCTACCCGGGTGACGGATCGCTCGACCGAAATCGGTTTGAGGGAGACTACGGGGAGCTCTTTGAATGCCGCGAAAGTCGCATCAGGCTCAAAGTGGTTGGTGTAGAGCGTCCAGTCATGGCGGCTCCGCTGCATTAACTCCAGCAACACGCGCTCAGCGCCACCTTTCACATAGACCCACGGGTAATAGAGGGCGGCTTTCATCCAGCGGCCTCCTGGTAGACGGCGAACGTCTTGCTGGCCACGCGGTCCCATCGGAATGCCTCCGCCCGCATCAGCCCAGCCTCGGCAAACGCCTTGCGGGTGACGGGCTCCGTCATCAGTCTCACGAGGCCGCCGGCAAGCGCGCTCTCATCCAGTGGGTCAACGGTGAGCGCGGCGCTGCCCACCACCTCAGGAAGTGAGCTGACATTCGAGGTCAGGACCGGGGTCCCGCACGCCATTGCCTCGAGTGGCGGTAGCCCGAAGCCCTCGCACAGTGAAGGGTACGCGAAGATCTGGGCCCCGCTATAGGCCGCGGGGAGTTCCTCATCAGGGACGTATCCAATAAAGCGGATCCGGTCACGGACCGTCGACGCATGGTAGGCGGCCTGAACAGGAGCGTCCTTCCAACCGCGCGTGCCGACGATGATCAGTTGATGCCGGCTGCCGCTAAGTTCCACAGCGGACTCGAACGCTCGGATCAAACGGGCGAGGTTCTTGCGCGGCTCGATCGTGCCGACGAAAAGGACATACGGATCGACGATTCGGTGTCGCGCGATGAAGCGCTCGACCGCCTGCCGGCTTTGGGGACGAAACGGTGCGCTGACGCCCTCGCCGATCACTCGCGTCCGCGGCGCGACAGCGGGAAAGTGGTCAATCAATCGATCCCGCGTATGACTTGAAACGCAGATAATTCGGGCCGCCTTCTGCACCGCGATCGCGGTCATTAGGCTGAGGTACAGGTGCGACCGGAGACGGTGGACCTCCGCGTCAAGGAAGGTCAAGTCATGGACGGTCACGACCGCTGGACACCGTAGTGCGATCGGGAGCATGTAGTTTGGCGAGTGATACACATCCGGGTTGAGTTTGTGGACCTCAACCGGGACGATTGTTTGTTCCCAGAGCGCCCGGGCATATTCGTTTGGAGTGGGAAACGGCGCCCGGATCCGGTGGATGGCTGTGGCGTCGAGACCGTCGTCCGCCTGTGTAACGAAAACCGAGAGGTCGCAGTCAAGTGTGGCCGCCAGCGCGCCGATCAGGTCGTGCGTATAGCGAACCACTCCGGAAAACCGACCGCGCAAAGAACGACCCATCAAAGCCACTTTCATCCGGTTGCCGCCCCAGCTTCAAGCGGATGTCCGGCTCCAGCGGCTTGCTCCAATTCCCATTCCAAGGCCCGGCCGCGCAAATCCCACGTCCAGCCGCGCTCGACGCCAAGGCGGCCGGCAGCCCCCATCTTTGCTCGCAGACCCGGTGAGGACAGGAGCTCGGTGATGCGTCCTGCGAAGGCGACCGGGTCACGCGCCGTGAGGAAGCCGCTTTGGCCATGCGTAATGGTCTCTAGGACTCCTCCCTCGCCGACTGCTACCACCGGAATGCCGTGGGCCATTGCTTCCAAGGGCGCAATGCCGAGGGCTTCCTCACGAGCGCCATAAACGAAGATCTCCGCGTTTCGGTAGGCTGCCGCAAGTTCGGACTGAGGCGGCAGCACACGGATATGAAGCTTGACTCCGAGCCGAACCGCCTGGGCCTCCAGTCTGCGACGCACATCGGGATTACCGCCATTGGCAATCAGGTGGAGGGGTGGGCGAAGCTTCGCGGGGACTCGAGCCATCGCTTCCAACACGAAGTCGAAGCCCTTACGAACCTCGAGCTCGCCGACCGACAGGACATACCCTCCCTCGCGGACCCCGAACACAAGCGGCAGATCCACGCCGTACGGCACAACCGCCGCCTCGACTTCGTAGATTTCGCGAAGTCGTGACTGACTAAAGCGTGAGTTGGTGACCACGCGTGTTGCGTAGCGGACAAGGGTTACCTCGGTTCGCCAAAGGCTAAGCTCCAGCCACCGCTCGACCGGTAGATGCCACAGACGTCGGGCCCGCTGGTAGACCGAGGCGGGCGGGAGGCAAAACCGCTCGGCGCGTTGCCGAGGGCGGTGGTGGACGTAATGCACCGAGGGCGTGCGCAGGTACTTCAACAAGTAGGGCGCGAAGGTAAAGCGGTCGGTATCG
Source organism: Candidatus Dormiibacterota bacterium (assembly GCA_030948325.1). The sequence continues at coordinate 18,163 of JALZAL010000341.1, read as the reverse complement.
ACTAGCGCCACGTCGTAGGCACCCTCGTCGATGCGGTCGGCCACCGTAGCATTCACACGCTCGAGGGCAGACAGGTTCCGTCGCTGGATCAGGTCGTTCCAATACAAGCCAAACCGAACCGGGGGCGCTGGCGCAAAATCCACCTGCACGACGTGTGGGGAAACGTCTGCATCTAAGAGCATCTCCTGGTCAGCCGTACTCAGGGCGTACATATCGAGGTGATGTCGCCGGGCGAGCTCGCGACAGAAACCGTGCAAGCCCCGCCGTGCCCCACCGGAGGGCTGATTGTGGTAAACGGCGATCCTCATGGCCCGGCATCCACCTGCTGATCAATGTCTCGAGCTCGGACCGCGATTCCGGCGAACATCCAGAAGAGCATGGAGAGGACCGTGTTTTCCCACGCATGGAGGAAGTTGGAGACGAGCAGGAAACCCATCGCGGCACCGGCCATGCCCAGGACGACGGAACGTAACCAAACGTCCCGCAGATGGCGATAGGTCCTGAAGCAGGTAATCAGCACCGCGCAGGTCAGGCCCAAATAGACCAGGGCGCCGGTTGGACCCATCTCGGTCGCTAGTTGAAGGTACCAACTCTCATTGGTAATCGATTGGGACGCGTCATAGCGTTGCCCGATCGTGCCCGCGGTTCCAAGACCATGCCCCAACGGTGCGTCCTGGATAATTTGCAGGCTCTTGACGAACGCATTCTCGTGGGCCACGGCGGAGGCCTCCCGCGGGTTGAGCAGTTCTTGAACGGAGCGCGGTTGGATACCGGTGAGCAGGAGCCCCGACAGCGCCAGAGTGATCGTGATGCCGCCTATTGCGACTAGCTTTCCCATCGATCGTGCGAAGACGCCAAGGACCACGAGGGTCGGCGCAACTGCGAAAATCGCACTTCGGGTTACCGTAAGGGCAAGCGTGCCGATCATGGCCAGCAAGAAGGCGCCCGACAGAATCCTTTTTCTCTCTGACCTCGCTTCGAAAAAAAGTGCGGCCGCGAGGCCGACCAGCATTACTCCGAAGAACGCGAGTGCCAGATCACCGAGGAGCAGTGAGGACGCCCGTGGAATACTGACGCCGCCTGCGAGGGCTCGGCCACGGACGGCGAGCTCCTCACCGAGGCCTCCCTGCAGCTGGATGAATTCCTTGTAGCCAAGCGCCAAAAGGATGCCGTTTGAGAGCGCCGGCATCGCGAACTGGAATGCTGCGACAGCCGCGACGGCCACGCTGCCGGGGACGAGCGCCAGCAGCAGGGAGCGCACATGCCGCAGCTCCAAATGGAGGCCGCGGCCGATGAAATAGGCCAACATGAACGACGCGTCTGTGCGAAACCCCTGGATTCGGGTGATGAGATCGTCTGGTCCCTGGTAGAAGATGTAGACGGCACTAAGGCCGACGAAGAAGATCACGAGGAGGTCTAGGTATTTGATTCGAGGCGCCTTCCTGATGAAGAGGGCATCGTAGATAACTCGCGTCAGCAGCAACATCATCACAACGTCTTTCCAGAGCTGGAAGGATTTTGTGAGAGGTCCCGATCCGGTGAGGTGAAAAACGAGGAGGATCACGAAGCGGTTCACCGGGAGGAACGCAGCGAAAAAGATTGCGGTTTTGATGGGCTTCCTCCAGGCCAGCACAAGGGTCGCAACTACGAGCCCAAGCATCAACAGGTACAGCCCGACCCCGCCAGCTGCCGCGACCAGGACGATGAAGCAGAGAAGCACGAGGCCAAAAATGAGCCGAATATCGCGTAGCGTGAAGCGGCGCCCTCTGGCTGGTTGACCCGCGTAAATCACTGGCGTACCGAGGCCTTCTGGAGGTCGATTCCGACGTTGAGACCGTCGAATTCTGGAGCAAACGATGCCGGGGCTGGGCCCCATTGGCCGCGTAGGAAATCCAAAAGCCCTCGCGTTCGCGCGTGGTAATAGGCGTTGCGGCGGAATGAGGGGAAGAAGATCCATCGAATCCCAATTTTTGCCAACGTCCAGGTCAGTTCGGCGGCGATCAGCGGCCGAGCCCAGCCTGGCGCATATCGAAAGGCGAGTCGGTAATAGTTCCGATAGGCGTAGTAGCGGACATGAGCGGCCGGAAGACGTCGCATAACCGTGGTCGACACCTCGTGTCGAACGCTCGCACTCGGCACGTACCGCGTTTCGATACCCAGCGTCGCTGCCCGAAGACACCAATCGACGTCCTCGAGATAGAGGAAGAAGTCTTCATCGAGTGGGCCAAGACGGCGATAGGTCGAACTCGCAACAAGGAGCGCGCATCCGGTTGCCCAGTCGACCCTGCGACCCACTGAGTAGGAGCGAGCGAGCCCGCCCTGACCGATGTGAAAATTTTTCATCCAAGGGTAAACGAGGTATCCCCCGGCGGACCAGACCCGTGAGCCGTTATCGGCGTAGACAATCATCGGCGCTAGGATTGCCGGCGGTTTGGTACGGGCTGCTTTCAACAGCTCCGGGAGAGTCGCTGCATCGATAGTTGTGTCGTTGTTGAGGAACAGGACGTAGTGGGCATCCCTGGCCATCGCGCGCATCGCACCCTCGTTACACGCGGCGCCGTATCCACGGTTCGTCTTGAGGCGTACGACCTCCACCTTGCCGGCAAAGACGCGCAGGGCTTCGGTGGGATCGTCATCGGATCCGTTATCCACCAGGACGACATCCAGGTTCGGATACCCCGCCCTTAGGACGGAGTGAATGCAGACCAGGCTGATATCCGTTTCGTTCCAGTTCACGATGACGACCGCGATGCGGGGAGAGGCTCCCACCTAGCCCTCGTTGAAAACGACGCCCAGGATGCGCGCCCCAAGCATGTCAAGTTGGGCACGGATGTCCCGATGGGTTCGGCCGTCCTGCACGCGTCTTCGGGCGACGTATAGAACCCCAGTCGCAGTGCCAGCCATGTAGAAGGGGATGCTCGACGCGGTACATGCCGGGGTATCGATGACCACCGTAAGGCCCTGGTCCATCGCAATGTTCGTCGCGTTGTTGAGCTCCCTTACAAACAGCATCGGCGCTTGCGGGGCCCGCGCCCAGTTGCGTGGTGGCACGAGCACCCGCAAATTCGGGACATTTACGACGACCTCAATGGGATATTCACCGAGCCAGTGATCGGCGTTGCCATTCAGACGCGCAGGGGGATCCACCACGTTGACGCCAGAGCCCATCGGATCAGCGTCGACGAGCAATACCGGCGGCATCAGGTCAGAAAGGGCGCGGGCCAGTGAGAATGCGACCAGGGAGCGGCCATCCTCCGGCCAGGCGCTCATGACGGCAATTGACCGGCGTTGCTCATTGCCGAGCAGTCGCTGAATATTGAGCGCAAGCAGCCGAAATGTCTCGACAATCGGCCGGTCGGGTATGGGCACCTGGTAGACGGACGGCTGCCGCCGCGGAGCGGGGGCTACGGTGATATCGACTTCACTGGTTGCCAAGTCGCTTCTCCTTAAGGTCCGGCTCTAGGGATTCGGACCAGAATGGGGCTCCCAAAGGTTCTTGAGATTTCGTCAGCGGTTTGCATGGGTCGAGCCGTCAAGCCCATGAGGTACACGGTTGACAGCGCCAGAAAGATCGCGAAGAGAATCGCGCTCGAGTAAGTGATGAAAAGCCAGAAGAATGGAGATTGGACCGAGGCAAAATCGAGGATTTTGACATCTACCTGGAACGGGAGGCGTTGACCGGCTACCAAGCCCTCTTCTGCCGAGCTCAACTGCGACAGCCGAGATTGGGCGAGCTGTAGTCGAAAGGCGAGAGCGTTGAACTGCGACCGAAGGCCATTTAGTCTGTCGAGCACAGCTTGTTCGGCTACCACCTGGATCCGAAGGGCGTTTGAGGCGCGGCCGCGGGACTGACCGCTGGCATGTTCGGCCGCTAGTATCTGGTCAAACTGTTGCTGGAGTGAGGCAACGATGTTCATCTGTCTGTCGACGCGGGACGGAAGGTCACCGGTCTGATTGGCGGCAACGAAACTGTCATAGTCGTTTCGCGCTTTCGTCAACTCCGCTTCAACTTGGGTGTACTCGGGTTGCATGGCGCTCCGAATCTGAGTCGTATCGGCGGTATTGAGTTCGATATACAGAAGGCGCGCTTCAGTTAGGACCACATTCGCAAGCGCAATCGCGGCGGCCTTGGTCTTGGCCTTCGCCCGGACCCCGTATAAGGGACTCGCATTGAACGCGGAAAGTGTGGGGAGAACCGAGGCCGACACGTTTTTGCTAATGAGGCCCGCGGGTAGTCCGGTGCGAGCTGCTACGCGCCTTGCAAGCTGATCGCTTTTGATGACCGCGTCAAAGGTAATTTGAGCTTCCGCGTAGGTGCTCTTGGCGTTCAGCGGATCGAGGACGGCCACGGTGGCCTGTGCGGTTTCCATGTCGGCGTAACGGTGGTACACGTAGGTGCCCAAGATGGCTAACCCGAGAAATAGCACTGTGATATACCAGCGCTTGCGGAGGATCGACTGAAAATAGGCCAATTCCATGTCGGATGCCTACAGAACCAAGCTGCGATGGCGGATGCTGCTGGCAGTCAGGGATACGAAAGCGATCAGGTCCCATCCGACGTGAGCTGCGAACTTGGCTGGGGGGAACTTCCCGCTCAACCGGCGGCTACGGGCAAAGGACAGGAGGTAAGGCAGACAAAGAAGACTGGCCAATCGCCAGCGCAAGCTCAGGCCCAGGCCCAACAAAGCGAGGTCGAATAGCATGTGCAGCGGCCTGACCCATAGGCCAAGAAATAGGTACTTCCGAAACCCGGGATACCTCTGAACCTTGGCGGGCCACTTGGAAAACTTCCATGCCCACGTAAACCAGCCGAACGGACTCAAGGGAATGACTTGATGAGCAACGAGGGCGTCCTGGACAAAAACCACGCGCCATCCGGCCGCAATGACCCGCCATCCAAGATCAGCATCCTCCCAGTAACAGCACCGTGGATCGAACCATCTGCCCTGCAAGGCGTCCGCTCGGTAGACGATATTCGACGTAGAGAAATGACCGTCCAGTCGGGCCGTCTCGATGTGATGGGAGAAGAGGGGCGTGCGCGGCTCGAGACCAACCGTCTTGCCTTGAACGATCCCAACTGCGGGCTGGTGAAATCCGGTAAGCACGGCTCGCAACCAACCAGGTGAAGGCACGCAGTCGCTGTCGGTAAAGGCAATGAACCGGCCACGCGCGAGAAATAGCCCTCTGTTGCGGCCGCCGGCTGGCCCTTCGTCCCGGGAAAGCCGCACGTACGTGATGGGCCGCGCCGCCTCGGCAACGGCCTGGCGCATGATGGCCAGGGTGTTATCGGTCGAGGCATTGTCGCAGACGATCAGCTCGAGCGAACCCTCAAAATTCTGGGACATGACCGCCTTTACTAATGCGGAAAGCCACCGGCCGTGGTTTCGGGTCGAAACCACAACCGAGACATAAGGGTGCTCCAGCGACTGATGCGATTGGAGCGTGGCTTCCACGCCCGCGTCAACGCCCGCCAGCCGGGCAGCCACGACCATCACAGAACGAGCCTGCGGTAGCGAACACTGGCGACCAGCAGCACGAGGACGGAGACCGCAACCAAATAATGGATGAGGAAGAACCAGCCGACCACGCGCGCCGGAGTCCCGGCAGCGCGAAGCGCATGACGCATGCTAAACAGCCAAGGCACGGTTCCCAGCAATGGGAATGCTGACCCCATGGCAATCGCTAGGGCGATACCGAGGCAGGCGAGATAGAAATACATGTGGACTTTTGAGAGGAAGAGCCGGTGCCAAAGTGCCGTTCGCCTGAGTTCGGGGATGGTGCGCAGTAGCCGTGGAAAGATCTGCAAGATAACTGGCTTCAACAACAACGATTGGGCGGAGGCCCGTGTTGCCTGGTGTCCAACGATTACGTTGTCAAGAAACCTTGCTTCGAGGCCCGTGCGCTTGACGCGCCACGCAAAATCCGTGTCCTCTCCCGCAACCAGACCGCCCCATGGGTAGAGCCCGTAACGTTCATCGAATCCGCCCACGAGGTGGAAGGTCCTACGAGCAACGATCAAGTTTGCTGTTGGATAGAGGCCGGTGTCGCGTGTGACACCTTCCACCTGGCCGGTAACCGCACCCTCGCCCTCCCGTGGCCGAAGCACGAAGGGACCGCACACAAGCCCGACGTCCTCATTCTGAAAACCGCGGACCGCGTTTCGGAGCCAGTTAACATGGGGAATGCAGTCGCTGTCCGTGAATGCGATGATCGTCCCTATTGCCCGCGAAGCCCCATAGTTCCGCGATGCTGCAGGGCCCTTGTTTTCCTTGCGATAGAAGTGAAGGGGAAAGGGCAAAACCGCACGCCATCCCTGGACTACCGCCGGGGTCTCGTCACTAGACGAGTTATCTACGACGATGAGCTCGATCCGCCCCGCTGGATACGTCTGCTCCGCGAGAGCCTGAAAGAGGTACGGTAAGACCCCGGCGCGGTTGTACGTCGGTACGACGATCGAAACCGTGGGTAGCTCCGAGTGACTGACACTGTCACCGAGCGCTGGCGGCATTAGAGCGAATACCGCGGTCTCAGTACTGGACAAGAGTTCCACTCCGCTTAGCGTGGTTGAGCGCAAAGTTGAAGGCGATCAGGCTGATCGGCAGTAAGACCAGGACCCAGGCCCATAGGGCGGCGAGTTCGGGTAGCACTGCGGTCAGCGGGGCACCCTCAAGGGTCATCCGCACCCCGGAAAGCGCATAGGTCAACGGGAAGATGGAGGTTGCCGGCCGTACCCAGGCCGGGAGTACGGCGATGGGAAATAGGGCGCCTCCAAATAGGCCGCCTACGATCGCGTAGCCCGTGATTATTGGATCGCCCTGCTTGAGGACAAGCACAAAGGCCGCCGACAGCGTGCCGAGCAGGCCGAACGCCAAACATGCCGGCACGAAGACAAAGAGAGCGGCAAGGATACTGGCGTGCCGCCAGTAGCCCAGGGCAATAACTCCTACGAGAGCGTACATTGCGAGTCTAACGAGACTTTGTGCAAAACGAAAGAGGCTGGAAGCGAGCAGCAAATGCCCGACGCGGATGGGCGTCAGCAATAGCGGCTCCAGCGTCCCAGAGAGCTGAGCGTCGCGGAGAGATTGCGGAAACACCGCAAGGGCGGTGGTAAATGCGTCGCTAAAGGCGAGGCCAGCAAGTATGAAGGAGACGAACGTAGTCGCCTGTCCTTTGAACTTCGTTGGATCTGCATGGACGGCGCTTCCGATGAAATACGTCAGCGTAACCAGAGTCAAGACCCCGAGGATGTTCCAGAAAAACGCAAATCGATAACTCGACCAGATGAGCCAGTCGCGGCGGAGGAAGGCTCGAAGTACCCTCACTGAACAACACTCCGGAGTGCGCTAGGTCGCCCGTCGTTCACGACGGTGCGGAAAATTTCTTCCAGGGTCATTTCCTGCTTGGTACAACTGTGAATATCAGCGCCATGGTCGATCAGGCATCGGATCACTGCAGGCAAGGCCGAAGCAGGTGGCGACATGCTCAGGACGACCCGCTTGCGATCGGGGCCGCATTCCTCCACCGTCAGGTCCGAGACTCCCGGGATTCCTGCAAGGCCACGCGCCCACCCGGTCCTTCCGGGGGTTACGATCAGTTTGTAGACAACATCTGCACCAAGGTGGTTTCGGAAATCAGAGACAGTGCCGGTGAGTAGACACCGTCCGCGGTCGATCAGGGTGATTCGGTGGCAAAGTTCTTCAGCCTCCCGCATGAGGTTCGTCGCGATCACGACGGTACGTCCACGTTCGGCCACAAATTCGCGTACGAGGTCATGCACCTCCGCGGCCGCGAGCGGGTCAAGGCTTCGACTGGGTTCATCCATGAAGATGACCTGTGGGTCATTGATTAAGCCGCGTGCGATCGCAGCGCGCTGCTTCATTCCCGACGAAAAGGCATGCATGCGCACGTGGGCCACTTGCGAAAGCCCGAGCCGGTCGAGCAACCAGGCGATCCGCTCCTCGGCTAGAGCCGCCTTCAGGTTGTAGAGACTTGCGTAAAAGCGGAGGTTCTCAAGCACTGACAGGCGCCAGTAAAAGCTGCGCTCATCGCCATAAACGACGCCAATGCTCTGACGGACCTTGAGACTCTCCGAAACGACATCGTGGCCGTTGACCGTGGCTCGTCCTCCGTCTGGAAGGATCAGCCCGGAAAGGATCTTGATTAGCGTTGTCTTACCAGCTCCATTCGGACCGAGGAGCCCAAAAATCTCGCCAGGTTGGATTGATAGGGTTATTTCGCGAAGTGCTGACTTCTTCTCCGCCGGTCCAAGCAGATCTCGCCAACCCTTGACCGGCCGGAATCCCTTTTGAAGACGGTCGACCTCGATAATGGCCGTCACAGGACCGGCCGCCTGGCCTTGATAGACCCAACCGTCAGGCCCGCAAGCCATACGAACTGGCGCGCAACCATTCCGCCCATGCTGGCCACCGATGGCTTCCACCCCGAGGGCGGCCAGACATCAAAGAAATGTGTGGCACCGCGTAGCCAGGGGAGGGCTAATACCAAATAGATTGGTCGGCGACGGAATGCGGCGAGGGCGAGACCGAGCAAACCCACGTCGAACCAGAGCGTGCGAGAGGTCGCGAAGACACCGTAACGGAGCAGGCGCTGGCCGACGTCCGGTAGCTCGTGGACGGCGGCAGGCATCTCCTGGGCACTTCGATACTCTTGGCGGACCCACTGTCGGCCAGTCGGCGGACGAAAGCTCCGAAAGACGTACAGCGTGTCGTTGAAGGCGACCCTGTAACCGAGGCGGCGCAGCCGGGAAGCCACCGTGCTATCCCAACCCCAGGGGACCGTAGCCTTTGAACCGTTTATCCGAGTAAACCCGCCCACCTGGGCAACGGCTTCCTTTACGTAAAAGGAGTTGGCGGCAGGAAAAAGCCCATGGTCACCTTCACTTGGGCGCGTCCCTGGCAACCCGACGAGGGCCGCGGGTCCGTCGGAGAGCAGAACATGACCGGTCAGGGCCACCGTCCAGTTCGAGAGACCGGCGACACCAGCCTCCACCCATCCGGGGGGAACGCGGGACCGGTCGTCTGTAAGGGCAAGGATGTCACCGGAGGCGAGGGCGATGGCACGGTTGGCCGCCTCTGGACCCTCCGGCGATTCACAGCAGACGAAGCGCATCTTGACTTTAGGAATCGTTGGGATTGCGCTGGGATCGAGCTCGCCGAGCCTGTGAAGAAGCACTATCTCTAGCCGTTCGGGAGGGTAGGTCTGCTGGGCCAGTCCCTCGAGGAGCCCCATGGCGCCACTCTGATCGCGAACCGGCGCGATCACGGACACCAGCGGTTCCTCGGTCGAACCCGAAGCCTTCCTGCTGGTGTGGGGAGGCTCAACGGCCTGCGATTGTAGAGTCCCGACGACACAGTCGCGGAAATTCGGAACGGAGCGCTTCAGCCCATGCGCCACCTCGGCGAGCAGCCAGCCTCGGACTGTCATGGCGTTGCTCGGCACAATGCCGTGTTTGTCGACGACGCAGGCTCTCTTAACCAATCGGAAGCCGGTCGCCAGCGCCCAGACGTCAATGTCGGAAAGACCGAGCGAGCGACGCTCTGGCAGCGGAGGCCAGCTAAACGACATAGGCTGTCGTCTATCGGAGAGAACAGGCAGACCAGCAAGGCCGCGCATGCGATTCCCCAGGCCACCTGCCTGTCGGTAAGCAACAACCATGGCCCCGCCGGGCAGTAACCAGTTCCGAAGGTTCGCCAGGACCTCGGTGGGACTTGAATTACACGCCTCGAGCACATACGGGAGCACGACTATGTCGTACACAGCCTCCGTCGTTTGCGTCGACACAAGATTGTCAATCGACCCTGTGCGGCTGACAAATTGCTGGAGCTCATCGTTCAACGTACCGCCGATCACATGCCAGAGGTCGACCCTATAGCCGAGGTCGATGAGGGCCTTCGGCAGTGTTATGTTGGGGGCAATGATGAGGACCCGCCCGGATGGCCGAAGGGCCCGGACCCTTTGAAGAAGCTCGGTGACAAGCGGACGGGTGTGCCGCAGGTCCGTGAAGACCTTGTCAATTACAGGCAACTCATCCAGGATTTGGCTCACCCTTTCGTAGTCGTCCGCCTCGCGTAGGGGAGCAACCTTCATCGGGCTACTCCGGCCAGAGGCGCGTGTTCAGGCACGAGGGTCGGCTGTGGCCGCCCATCGGCAAGCTCCTGCAGGAGTCGCTCCTCCTGGAGTCCGATTCGCTCCAGACTCCATTGGCTCGCCCACTCCCGACAGCGCTCGGCCGTTCCCGGCTGCCGCGACAGGTCGATCGCGTAAAGAATAGAGTCGGCCAGCTCATCGGCCAGCGAGTTGCTCATCAGATCGGCCCACTCCCGCACATTTACCGTTGCGCCGATTGCCGGGTTGGTAACGATTTCGCCACTCCCCCCGTGAGCGCTGGCAACTACGGGAGTGCCGCACGCCAGGGATTCGGTAAGCACCATGCCAAAGGCTTCATCAACTGATGGCAAAACCGTCACTGCGGCCTGCGAGTACCAGGCGGGAAGGGAGTCGATGGCCCCCGGGCCGCGAAGCTCGATTGAGGCTCGGGCCGCAGGGTCTTTTACCAGGTTGAACTTCGCCAGCATGGTATCGCCGTACTGATCCTGGTGGAAGCCCGCCAAGCCAAATGGACCGCCAAGCACGAGGGTTGCCTGCGGACATTCACGGTGAACCTTGTTCCAGGCGCGTAAAAGCAGAGCTCCGCCCTTTCTAATGTCACCAAGGTCGGAGGTGAATAGAACCTGCGGCCTGCCCGGGTCACGGGACGCACACGGCCGAAAGAAGTTCATGTCCACTGGCGGCGGGAGGACCGAACATGCGACTCCGTAGTCTGCCGACACTCCGCTGGCGCCATCGGCAGTTAAAGCCGCGACTCTGTCCGCGCGCTTCACGAGCTGCGAAAAGAAATACCGGTCAAGCCGCCCGGGCCAGTAGTGGTTCCGCATGATGATGTGGAAGAGATAGGGCATATGGATTGCCGCGCGCAATAGCGGCGCCCACACAATGCCCGAGTAGCTCCAAAGGTGCGCGACGTCAGGACGCTCGTTGATGAGTACCCGACTTGCGGCAACGCTGTACGCGTAGAGACGCATGAGGGGGGCATATCGGTACATGAGGGGATGGCTCAGTTGTGGAAGATACGTAACCCGAACACGACCGTCATATGCCTTTCGCGGCCGCCCCGGCGTCGAAGTGATGATGTGCACATCGTGGCCCCGGTTCGCGAGGAAATTGGAGAGGTCGTGAATGCATCGCTCGGCGCCGCGCCTGACGTACGGCCAGTAGGCCGGGTAGGGGAAAACGATTTTCACGCGTCAACCATCGCGGAATGCCGAGCACGGAACACAACCTTTGGGACCTCCACGCCGGCTTTAGTACCTAACTGAAAGCGGCCAAGCTCCTCGATGTCCTGAAAACGCGCGACCTGGAGCATTGAGCGGAGAGCGGACACGGAGGGCAGCCACCAGAGACAACCACTGTAATGGTCGAGTGATAGGGCGAAGCGGAGTGCCCGGTCCGCGCCGGCGGCCTCGAGTTCGGCATCATAAGCATCGGCGATGATGGCTTCCCCGCGTGTCACCGACCACACCGCCTCCAGTGCTCTCAAGGGCTCGCGCAGGTGCAAAAGGAGGTCACTCATGAAGACAAAGTCGAACGTTCCAATCTTTTCCGGCGAGAGCTCATAAACGCTGAGAAGCTTCCGTTGAACGTGAGAATGCAGTGCGCGTTTCGCGTAAGCGAATCCGAGCCCCTTGACCGTCTTCGGGCGAGCTCTCAAATACTCGCCAAGGAAATTCGTCGGATAATCGCAGTCAGCCAAACTGTGCAGGTCAATGCCGGTGACTTCGGCAGCGCCGCGTTTCTCCATCTCGAACGCCCAGAAGCCGTCGAAACTGGCAACATCCAGGCAGCGCTTTCCGGCAAGTGATGCCGGGATTCCGTACTGGTCGACCTGACCGCGGTGATCGACGAATCCCGGGGTGACGATACCGTTCGGGAGGTCGATGGTGTGATACCAATCGATGTCTGCGAGTTGGGTTCCGTTCAACGTCGGCTCGTCGTTTTGATAGGGGTGAAATTGGGAATCACGCGGTCGTAGGCGGCTCTTCACGCGTTCGGCGAGGAGGCGATCGACGGTTACTGAGATCTGGAGGCCACCGATTCGAACGGTCCGTGGATGGGTCATTGGCATGGCTAGCTCTCCCTGGCCGCCGCTACGAATTGCTTCGGGGCGGGCGCGGCGGTTACTGGTTGGTAGAGCGACACCCACGGGTGGCGCTCTGGGACACGACCACTTAGCACGACTCGGTATGCGGGGCCCTGCGTGGAGGCAATCGTGAATCGCTCCACTTCCGAGACAGGGTCATAGCCAGCGATGGTCATCATTAGCTTGAGTGTGTTGGTGTTAGGTGACCACCACTGGTCACTCTTGTTTGAACCGGTGAATTCGGCGAGGCAAATCTCCCCATAGGTCTCCAGAAAGGGGTTGTAAGCATCTACCACAAGGATTTGACCGGTCGACACTGAGCGCAGCCGCTCAAGCGCAAGCTGCGGGTCTCGGAGAGTACTGAGCGAGCCATCGACGATCACGAGGTCGAATTTGCCGAGCACTTGGGGCGAGAGACCGTAGACATCGCTCTTTTCGATGCGCGCTTTCGATCCGAGGATGTCACGCGCCGTTTCAAAGCTTCTGGCAGCTGATAGCTTTTGCGGATCCTCAAGGGCGACCACCTCTGCAGCTCCGCGACGCTCCAGTTCAAACGCCCAAAATCCATCTCGAGCCGGAGCCACTAGACAGCGAAGGCCATCGAGGGATTCCGGAAGGTGATAATGCTCCACTTCTGGGCGACGGTCCGCCCGCCCCGGCGTGATGACTCCGTGGCCGAGATTGATTGACTCGGCCCAATCAATGTCCACGATCTTCTCAATGGTGTTTCTGGCTATCGGGTCGATATCCGTTGGCCTGGGAGGCATGGACGCGATAGTGCCGTTGCCATAGGTTGGGACCGACATCGTGGGCCTACTCGCTCGTCCCGAGCGAAGGAGACGGAAGGCGAATTGTCCTACTGGCCGAGCGGCCTTCGCGTAGATCGTGGATCGGGAGATTCTCGTGGCGAGTGCATCTGGCAAAGAAACGACGACTTCGATGGAACCGATTGTGATGCGACGTTTGCGCGCAAGGTTCGGAATGATGATGGGTCGGGCACTTTCTGCCATCCCCTTGTGTTGCGAGAGAGGCTGTGTCTTCCGAACATTGGCTGCCACCTGGCCGCTCAGCACTATCTTGTGAATCTGCTCCGGTTTGCGGGCTTTTAGAAGGAGGCGCGAGCGCTCCTCGATCTGCTCGAACCCCGCGACAGCCATCATCCGCTTGAGCGTGTTGATGTTCGGCAGCCACCACATCTGGTCGGCAACCCAGCCGGTGAATTGCGTTAGCGAGCGGTCGCCAACTGCTTCTACCAGCGGGTTATAGACGTCGGCTACGAGCACACTGCCTTTGCAGACCGAAAATACGCGCTGCAGGGCAAGTTGCGGGTCGCGGAGATGCAGCAGGAGGTCACTCAGGAAAATGAAATCGAATTTGCCGAAGCGCTCAGGGGTGAGATCGTAGACACTACAGATCTCCCGTCGGACCTTCGAGCCCAGGATTTCGCTAGCCGTGTTGAAACCACGGCCGAGTTCTTTGCCGGCACCGACTGAAAGCGCATAGTCATGGAAGAGCGTTGGAATGTCCGAGTCCGCCAGCCTGGCAAGGTCGAGGGCCACGACTTCAGAGGCGCCTCGCCGCTCCATTTCGAATGCCCAAAAGCCGTCCCAGGTAGCAACATCGAGGCATCGCATTCCTGTCAGTGAATCGGGCATTCGATAGGCGGCAATTTGTTCTCGGTGGTCGACGAAGCCAGGGGTGGTTACTCCGTGGCCAAGGTCGATCGAGTGATACCAGTCGATCTCAGCAATCTTGTTGAGGATCTGTCTCCCCGGGTCATCGAGGTCACGCGCCGCCGGCAAAGTAACGGCGGCGAGGTTATTTCGATCCGGCAAACTCGCCGCCGCCGGGCCCGACAAAGCGGGGGCCCTCAAGCGGCGCGATGTCCATTTAGCGAGCGGTCTAACGACGTGCTTGTACGGCAGGGAACCGTTCAGTTTCGTGGCGGTCTCTGACGGCATTGTTAGCGAAACTTCCATTGCGCCGAACGTCATCGTGCGTGTTTGTGTACTCACGCCGTCTCCTTCGCGATTAGGGCATACCGCGTGTGTAACCACTGCGGAACCCCTGCGCCACCAGCCGGCGTGCGGTCATCGAGGTCCTGTGAAAATGGTTGCCAGAGTACATCCAGTTCTTGCTGGTCTTTCTGGGTGTCCATGGAGCGCCAGAATCCGCGATGCCGGAATACCCGTAGGTGCCTTCTGGCGGCCAACTTGGGCAGGATGTCGCGTTCCAGATTTTCGCCTTCGATTTTGGCAAAGATCTCTCGGTCAAAGACGAAGAATCCTGCGTTGATCCAATACTGGGGCAGTACGGGCTTCTCGAGAAATTGGGTGATCCGATCGTCAGAATCAGATTGAAGGATTCCGTACTGCGATCGGAGGGGGGCCGCGGTCATAGTGGCGCCGTCGCCATGGCGCGAGTGGAATTCGACCAAAGATCTCAGATCGACATTTCCCAATCCATCGCAGTACGTGGCGTGAAACTCGGCGCCGACGTGCTCTAGACAGAGGCGAACCCGGGTACCGGTGTCGCTGATGTCACCAGTGTCAACACATTCCACGTTCCAGTCGGTGCGATGACGGAAGTAGGTGAGCAGGTCCTCTTTTAGATACCCGACGGCGAGCACGAACTCATCAAACCCCTGAGAGGCATAAATTCGCATCACCTGCTCGACGACCGGAAGGCCGGCGACTGGCATCAGCGCCTTTGGCATGTGTCGCGTGTACGGATAGGCCCGGGTGCCCTGACCGCCACAGAGAATTACAACCTTCATGCGAACGCCTCCTGCAACGTTCTTGCCCTAACCGTGCCCAGATGATCGCGATACCACGGCACGCTTTTCGTCAATCCCGCGGCCAGCGTGGTCCTGGGCTTCCATTCCAACAACCGCCGCGCCTTGTCGGCGCTCAGGCACTGCCGATCGATCTCGCCACTCGCCCGACCAAGTACGCGTGGTCGGAGATGCGGAGTCTCCGTGGCGGCCAGGATCATCTTTACCAGCGCCAACGCAGAGACCGATTGCGCGCTCCCGAAGTTGAACGCTTCGCCAGCACACTTCGGAAGGGCGTCAGCGGTCCGCAGGTAGCCATCGACGGCATCTTCGAGGTAGATGTAGTCCCGTTCGGGGGTGCCGTCGCTTCGGACAACCGGGTCTTCTCCCGCAAGGGCCGACCGGATGGTCCCAGGGATAAGTCGCGACCAGTTCAGGTCACCAGGACCGTAGATGTTGGCGCAGCGAACGACCGCCACTGGCAGGTGGTAGGCGGCCGCATAGGAGCGTGCCAAGACATCGGCACAGACTTTGGAAGCATCATATGGATAAATCCCTTCCAAGGCAGTGTCTTCCGTGTAGGGAAGGACGGATTGGTCGCCGTATGCCTTATCGCTCGAAGCGACGACCACGCGCGCGACCCCCGTTGAGGTTCGGCAGGCCTCAAGGACGTGCCACGTGCCGGTGATGTTCGACTCGAACGTGGAGAGCGGGGATCGCTGGGCGACACCAACGATCGCCTGAGCGGCGAGATGGAAGACGGTGTCGACCTCGTACTCGTTGATGGCGCGCGCTACTAGCCCGGGGTGATTGATACTCCCTTGGACAATATCGATTCGATCCGTCAGTCCCCGCATCGCAAGGGCGCGCAGGCCGCCCGAGTCCCGGACGATCCCTACAACGCGGGCCCGACGCTTGATCAGCTCCAACGCCATCCCGCTGCCGACAAACCCGCCGACGCCGGTCACGAGCGCCGTACGTTCCGACCAGTTGTTGCTCATGTGATCAGCACGCTCCCTTACCCATGATGACCACGGGCATAGTCCTACACAGAATTTGGAGATCCAACCAGAGAGACCACTCACGCGTGTAGTGAAGGTCAAGCCGAATCATGCCGTCGTAGTCCAAGCTGCTCCGTCCGCAGACCTGCCACAGCCCCGTCATCCCGGGGGGAAATTTCAACCGAAGCGACTGGCGCACTAGATCATGTGCGACTTCATTGTCGAAACATGGTCGAGGGCCGACCAGGCTCATTTCGCCGGCGAGAACGTTGATGAGCTGGGGCAACTCGTCGAGGCTTAGCCGGCGAAGGTGGCGGCCGACCCGCGTGATTCGGGGATCCTGACGGATTTTGAAAAGGGGCGGCTGAACGTCGTTGAAGTCCCCGAGCTGTGGTCGCAACTGTTCGGCGTTCCTCACCATGGATCGGAACTTCAGGAGAGCGAAGGGCTTCCCATTTCGTCCAGTCCGAACCTGATGAATGATGGCCGGGCCGGGTGAATCGAGCTTGATCAGCAATCCGATCAGTAAGAACAGGGGGAAGGCGAATAGGAGCAGAAAAAAGGAGCCTGCGAGGTCAATGGTGCGCTTTAGAAGCCCCTGCAAGCCAAACGGCCCAGACGGAGGGGCCGCGAATTTCAGCCCGCGGGAGGAGTCGCCGCCGTGAAAGCCGGAGAGGGACGCTGCCCCGACCAGGCCGCTCGCTCCTTGCATCGCCATTGCTTGGGCCAACACTAGAAGCTCCAGGTATCTCTACGGCAACGAAGGTCACGATCTCGGATAAAGAAGCTGTTACCCGCGAGGTCTCCGAGCCAGCGAGGCGCCTGGGTTACCTGAAGGCTGCGGCAGCAATGTCGGCCAACCGCGGTGCGAGAGCGACGGCCCCCTGGTGCTTGAAGTGAGCGGCATCAAGCCAAAACTCGGTTTGAGTCGACATTTCCGACGAAATGTCCACAAGGTTTACGTTAAGATTGGAAGCTAGGACGCCGTCGTGAGACTTGAAGATCCGATATGCGGCCGAATTGCTGGCCTCGAGGTTGATTACCGGGTACTCGACCAGCACTACCTGAGCTCCGGCCGCCCGAATTTCGGCGACTGACTCCCCTACGTTGGCAGCGCCAGTCGTGCTAAAGCGGTACGATCCCGAGTCTGACAGGTGGCTTAGCCGCCCAGCGTAGGCTTCTCCCGACTCGCACGATGTTTGACCGCGCAGCTCCGAGGGCACGTGCTTGAGCAGCAGGGCTGTCGCGACCTGGATGCCATCCACCAGGCGACACTGGGCGAGGGTTACGATGGGAAGATAGGTCATAAAGTACGGAAGTGCCCAACCGCGGACGAGGCGGCCGCGCTCCGGATCAAGCCGATAGGCTCGCGCCATGAATTGCGGGTCGAACGGTGAGGAAATCTGCCACAGATCGGCCGACGGATCCCAGTGCCGGTCGTCATTGAGCGTCCATTCGGCGATTTGGTAAACGACGAGGCGCGGGTGGCTTGGCCGCTTCATAACCCTGTAAAGAAGTGCATCAACGAAGGCAGGCCCTTCTCCCGGCACGCCGAGTTTGCCGACGCTCAACGGACGGCCAACTCGCGATGAGAGCAATCGTGCGACCGCCCCGGCGTCAACGTCGGTAAAGGTCTGGGAATCGCCTACGAAGAGAACGTCTGGGGCTTGCGCCCGGGAGAGATAGGCGCTCCATTGCGTATGCGCGTCCATGTTGGCGAACTCTGGAGTCACGTCAATGAGCCTCGCAATCGAGTAGTAAGCGACCGGCACGCTCAGCGGCTGCAGTACCAGGACGATAGCCAGGAGGAGGAGTAAGGCATGCAGCGCTCGCCGTCGCACCTCCGGGGTCATCCCAGAGGGTGCCGGATCGACACGAATCATGCGCACCGGCGGGGTGATGGCGACGTTGGGTAAGGCCATCAGAACTGGAAGTAGATGAACCGCTGGGCAGTGTGCGCAATAGCAAAGAAGAAGGTAAAGACGGAGGCGAGTGCCAATACGTAGGCGGGTTGAAGTACGACGCTTCTGCCCCTGGTTAGACGATGCTCTATCGTTTGCGTGCCGCTGACGAGCTGGATCCCGAGGAGCGTTACAAGGAGTCCCGCCACCTCAACGATCTGCACAACGGTGACTAGATGATGGTGTGTGCTCCCGGCGACCATCTTCCAGC
>JALZAL010000337.1 GCA_030948325.1 Candidatus Dormiibacterota bacterium | reverse complement strand
GCGGTATTGAGCCGCCAGATAACACCGCCGCGTACGGGCTGCCGCGCGGGCCGCCTCAGTGAGTGCTTCACGGAGCGCTGCGCTGCCCTTCCTGGTGCGACCACTGCGTCGCTTGCCGGCGCTCTCGTTTTGGCCAGGACATAGCCCGGCCCATGAGGCGAGGTGACCAGCGGACGGGAATCGACTCAAGTCAGCACCGACTTCCGCCAGGATGACCTCGGCGGTGCGACGTCCTACGCCGGGGATCGTCTGCAATTGCGCGATGGCGGCTTCATCCGGTTGCTGACGCGACACGATCTCCTGGGACAACCGATCGATCTCCCCGTCGAGATAGTGGACGTGGCGCAGCTGGGCCGCCAGCAGCATCCGCTGATGCGGACCGACCACGCCCCGCAAGGCGCGCTGCGGGTCCGCATGGTTGGCCTTGAGCCTGGCACGCGCAAGATCAGCCAACTCCGTCGGATCCGTCACTCCGCTAATGAGCGCCTCGACCATCGCCCGCCCAGACAGACCCAGCACACGCGTGGCGACCGAGCCGAGCTTGACATTGGCGCCCTCTAGGACCTTTTGGATGCGGTTGCTTTCTGCGGCGCGTTCTCTGACCAGCGACTTCCGATAGCGCACCAGCTCGCGCAGCTCACGTTGGGCGCGGCTCGGCACGAAGCTCGGCTTCAGCAAGCCGTGACGCAGCAGATCAGCGATGGTGAGTAGCCGAGGGGAGTCTCACCCCTCGGCTCTCTTAGAACCGTGCTTGAATCTCTCGAATCACACGGCTCCCATTGTCCAGCCTCGGGGCCGCACACCCAGTCGCCAATGAGCGAAGAGCCTCGGTGCCCGTTTCGCAACGCGTACTAACCAGCGCCGTGCTCGTCGGTGACTGCCGTGCAGTCGTTTGTACTTCCTCGTGGCCCATCGGACAACATAATTGTTGATGCGCATGAGAAGCGGATACATTCCGGTCTGGTAGAAGCGACCGTAATAGTTAATCCACCCCTGCACGACGATGTTCACCGCCTGTGCAAGGTCGGCCAGCGTGGCGTTCGTGCGACGATTGATCCGCCAGCTCCGCAGCTTTCGACTCATCTCCGCTAGAGCGTCGCTGCTCACGGCCGGCTGGAAGCTGGCAAAGGACTTGCCAGTATTTCCCACTGCGCTGCGAGCACGAAACGTGTACCCAAGGAAATCGAACCGCTCGTTGGCATAGATAGCTCGGCGATTCGCGTCCTTACAATACACGATGCGCGTCTTGTCTGGATGTAGCTCCAGGCCACATTGCGCCAGCCTTTTGGCGATGGCGTCCCGAACGAACTGAGCTTGCTTCTCAGTCTTGCAATGAACTACCGCGTCATCGCAATAGCGCTCGAATTGCACCTCGGGGAAGTCTTTCCCCAGCCACACGTCGAACGCATAATGCAAGAAGAGGTTAGCTAATAACGGTGAGATCGATGAACCTTGCGGCGTACCTCGATCTCGTCTCACAAGCGTGCCATCCTTCTGCTGGAGCGGGCCGTTCAGCCAGCGTTCCACATACAGGAGGATCCACCGCTCGTCGGTGTGTCGTCGTACCGCGCGCAACATGAGCTCGTGGTCAACAGAGTCGAAGAAGGCGCGGATGTCAAGATCGATCACCCAGTCCTTTCTCCAACACCGCTCTCGGCAGACCCCCACAGCTTGTAGAGCCGAACGCCCTGGTCGATAGCCGTACGAGTCGGGATGAAACAGCGGTTCCACCTTCGGCTCCAGATACAGCCGTACCACCGTTTGAGCGATTCGGTCTGCCACAGTGGGCACTCCAAGAACCCTGACCCCTTGCGCATGCGCCTTCGGTATTTCGACCGCTTGTACCGGCGCCGGGAAGTAACTCCCCGAGGAAAGCCGATTCCAAAGTTTGTAGAGGTTCCCTTTCAGGTCCCGTTCAAACTCCTCGATCGACTCGCCGTCAACGCCAGCCGCGCCGTCATTGGCTTTGACTCGCTGGTATGCCTCCCAGACTATCCACTTGGAAATCTCAAACGACTTGCCACTCGGCTTTGGTTCGCTCATCGGCTCCTCCCAGCCGTAGCTGGTTGGCCGCCAAGCCAACCCGAACAATCCGTCTCCTTCGCTCCACTCGCATTACTGAGCTTCATCGCTACTACAAGACGGTCCGTCCCTGTGCTCGCATCGGTACTCAACCCCTCGAGTTTCTGCCCTTGGGGGTCTCCCTTCGACGACCGGGCGGGTAGCCCGAGGCCGGCCGTCCACAATGACTGGGCGAGTAACCCGAGGCCAGTCATCCTGTTTATCATCGAGCGACAGGTTCCCGTGTTCCGCATCAGAGCCTGAGCCAGGCTCGCGCCACGTATATGCCGGACGCCACCTGGGCCGTATGCAGGTCACTTCCAGGCTTATCCCAAGAGCGAATGGAAACTCTCGGTTTTGACGTCATCTTCGACGTTTCGACACTCCATCTGTGGTTCACTTGCGTTCGCCTTCCTGGCTCATACCTGACGCACTCCTGGTGCGCCTTTTCCCGCGACGCTCACCACGCCGGCTCTTGACCGACGCAGCTCACGGTGGTTTGAAGCCTCCCCCCTGCAGGGCGGCTTCGGAGGGCCGACCTCCATCTCCGATGCAGCCAGCTTCAGTTCGGTCCAATCTTCTACATCGAAACCTCCCTTAGCCTTCGCGGCACACCCACTCGGAGTCCTTGACGTCCGTCTTCTTACCTGGGATGGCTTTCATATGCTGCGCGTTGACTACCAGCAACTCGAAGGCGTGCCCTTCAAGGACGTTATGGTAGGGTCGGAGCGAGACGCGGTACGGACCTTCCAGC
>JALZAL010000315.1 GCA_030948325.1 Candidatus Dormiibacterota bacterium | reverse complement strand
TGATGGCGGCGTCCACGTTCAGGGGGAGATGCAGCGACTTGGCGAAGTTGTTGAAGGTGCCCATCGAGAGGATGCCGATCGGATGCTTGGTGTCGGCGAGCCTTCGGACCGCCCACCCGATGGTTCCATCCCCGCCGGCCACGATGATCGTCGCTTTTGGAGAGACCAGCTTCTCCAAGTCCATCCTGGGATCGAACTCGACGATCAGGCTGGAGGCGAACGCTTTGCGAAGCGTGGCCACGATCTGGGGCGTCATCGATCCTGCCTTCGAGCTCAGGATCAGAAGGCTGTTTGCACGCTTGGTGGGGACCTTCATGCTCGCGGGCCGGGTCTTGGTCGTCATACCGCTCGAGCCACGACGAGCTCCCCGTTGAGCGTGGACTGCCATCGACTCACTTCGCGCTCCTCAGTGCCGTACCGGAGAGCCACCTCACGGACAGGACGAGTGACGTCCAGCCGAGGCCGAGCGCCAACCCGCCGAGGACGTCGCTGGGCCAGTGCTCGCCGAGGTAGATGCGCCCGATGCATACGGCGAAGACTACGAGTGCGGCAGCGATACCCAGGCAGGCGACTACCGCCCTCGGCACCCGGCCCACGGCCAGGCACACGATCAGGAGGATCAGGAACCAGCTGAAGAAGGCGACGTGCCCGCTCGGATAGCTGTAGCTGCCCGTGTGCGTGATCACGTGAACGAGGCTCGCCGGAGGGCGAGGCCGCTGGATGACCATCTCGGTGATCGAGTAGATCGCGCCACTCAGCGCCCCAGCGATCATCAATGGAACCGCTCTCCAGTTGACGGCAGCGACGAGGGCGATCCCCGCGAGGCCGAGCACCTGTTGGTGCCATCCGCCCAACCAGTCCAGGAGCATAAAGATAGAGACGAGCGGTCCCCAGTTGACTGACTGGATGAAGCGCTCGATAGGAATGTCGAATGGAAGGTAGGAGAAGTTGACTGCCAGCGCGGTGTCAATGGCGTAAAGCGCCATCCCCACGAGACCGAGCGCGAGGAGCGGCCATCGGAACCTCGAGCTCGCCGCCCTGGACCCCGGAATGGAGCTGACTACTGCGCTCAAGCTGAGCTGCTGCCGAGTAGCTTGACCCACCGCGCGCAAGCAAGGGAGTGGAGGCCCAGCGCCACAAAACCCAACGCTATGACGCCCACTAGCAAGTGACCGTATGGCTCGTGCAAGAGGAACAGGAACGCCCCCCCGAAGCCGGTGGCCTTGCCTGGGTCGTGATGGATTCCGGCCTGAACGAGAAAGAAGCCTATGACTAGGAAGGTGACGCCTCGCGCAGCCATCCCGAAGCGACCGAGCGCGATCGCGATCTCCCTTTCGGACTGGCTCATCTCAGCCGCCTTAAGGTCCCGAGCGAAGGTGGCTCGATAAGCCTCGACGAACTGCCCGACGCCGATCCCGATGGCGATGACGCCCAGCACTACGGTGATGAATCCGCCGGCCGGGTTGGTCAACAAAGAGCTCACTGTTTTCTGTGTGCTGTCGTGTGAAGCGGAGCCCTGCCCCGCAAGGATCTACAAAGCGAAGAACACGATCGCCGCGTAGGACAGAGCGCTGGTTAAGAAGCCGATTCTTGCCGCGATACCTTTGGTGTCCCGTCCGCGGTGCAGAGGGTCGTAGATCGCCCGAATCACGCCCCACAGCGAATAGGCCGCAAGGCCGATGATGACCACGATCAGCACCAACTTTCCTAAGGGGTTGCCGATCAACCAAACGAGGCTTCCAGAAAGGTCGGTGGCCTTGCCGCCGGGTTGCGCGGACGCTATGCGAAACGCAAGAAAGCCCATGACGACGTAGAGCACGCCGCGTACGACGTAGCCCAGGCGTTCGAGGAGCTGTAGCTTGGGGTGGGCTGCCGCACGCCTGACGGCGCCGGCGCCGCTTTGAACAGTCGCCATGTCTGTGGACCTCCTGATACAGGTTCCGAACTGAGTTGAACCGGGTTGATCGTTGCGAGCGAAGGACGTCCGGAAGCGCTGGCGATGCCAGACCCTTCAAATCAGAACGCCCGAGCAGGCCGATCTCACCGAGCCGCGGGCAACTGAGCATGGGCCTGGAGTGGAAACAATCGCCATAACACCCTCTGCCACCGGTAGCGCGCTGGCAGGCGCCGTTCCTTAATCTGAGTCGAGATGCGGGCCAGCAAGCCACCTGAGGACAGCCTCGAGGAGTGGTTTCTCACAGGATCCGAACGGGGCAACGACTTCACCGGGCTGGACAGGAGGCATCCCGACGGCGCGGCCTGGACCGATGGCAACCAGGTGGAGACGCTGGTCCACGGGGCGACATACTTCCGGCGCCTGCTTGGGGTCATCAGCGGGCTGGGCGCCGGCGACCAGATATTTTTTACCGACTGGCGCAGCGATCCCGATCAGCGTCTTGGCGAGGGCCCAGAGACAGAGGTCGGAGCTGTCCTCGCCGCCGCGGCTCGTCGTGGCGTCAGCGTCAAGGGGCTGCTGTGGCGGTCACACTCGGACCGGCTCGGATTCAGTGCTAAAGAGAATCGCCACCTTGGCGTGGAGGTGAATGCGGCCGGGGGCGAAATACTTCTCGACCAACGCGTGCGTGTCGGCGGCTCCCACCACCAGAAGCTCGTCGTCATCCGCCGTGACGGAGGAGGTGCAACCGACGTTGCCTTTGTGGGCGGGATCGACCTCTGTCACAGCCGCCGCGATGATGCAAACCATCACGGCGACCCGCAGAGCCAGGCGATGGCGCCGCTGTATGGAAAGACCCCACCGTGGCACGACGTCCAGGTAGCGATCGAAGGCCCGGCCGTTGGAGACCTGGACTTTACCTTCCGCGAGAGGTGGGCGGATCGAAGCCCGCTCAGCCGAGATCCGGTCGGGGTACTCCATGACGTGCTTGGTCGGACGGACCGCAGAGCGAGCACGCTGCCGCTGCTGGCTCCGGACCCCCCAGCGCGGGGAACCCATTCAGTCCAGGTGCTGCGCACCTACGGGCGCCGTCTAAGGGGTTATCCATTTGCTCCACAGGGCGAGCGCAGCGTGGCGCGCGCGTACATCAAGGCGCTCCGCCGCGCCCGCCGGCTTATCTACATCGAAGATCAATTCCTCTGGTCGAAGGAGGTGATGAGGCCGTTCGTCCATGCTCTGATCTCAAACCCGCAGCTGCACCTGATCGCGGTCGTCCCAAGATACTTCGACCAGGCCGGCGCGGTGACGCTGCCGCCTAATCAGGTTGGGAGGGAGCAGGCGGTTCAGGCTCTGCTCGAGGCCGGCGGGGACCGCGTTGGCATCTTCGATGTCGAGAACCTGCTGGGAGTTCCCGTGTACGTGCACGCCAAGGTCTGCGTGATCGACGACGTCTGGACCTCGGTCGGGTCGGATAACTTCAACCGAAGATCGTGGAGCCATGACTCTGAGATCGCCTGCGCCGTGATGGACCGCGACCGCGATTCGAGGGAGCCCGTCGATCCCGCGGGGTTGGGCGATGGCGCGCGAACCTATGCCCGCGACCTCCGGCTGCAGCTGTGGCGAGAGCATCTCGGCCGCGCGGACGGCGACGATGGGGGCCTGCTGGACCCAGTGGAGGCGGTCGCTGTTTTCCGGGAGACGGCGCAGGCGCTGGAACGATGGCACTCGGGCGGCGAGGTTGGTGACCGCCCGCCTGGTCGGGTAAGGCCCCATCCCCGGATCCGGCCATCGCGGACAACCAGGCTGTGGGCCGAGCCCTTCTATCGAATTGTCTACGACCCCGACTCGCGCACTGCCGCCATGCGCAAGGCCGGTGAGTGGTAGGTAGGCTCGCTTAACGCTCCAGCGAGATCTCCTCTCCGAGGACCAGGCCTTTCTTGGAGATCTCGTAGCGATGTGCGATCGGCTCGTGGTGCGCTGCCCGCGTCTTGAGGACTGTGATCGCCCGCACCAGCCGAGGGCCATCCTGCACGTATTGGAGCAGGACCACATTGTCCGAAAGATGGGATAGGCCCTGTTCCGAGATGCGTCTCAGCTGGAACAGCTCGGGCACCTCCACGATCATCATCAGGCTGACGCCCCTGCGCGCGCACCGCTGGACGAGGGAATACATCCACTCACGAAATCGAAGCGGATCGGCAGCGGTGACCGCGAGGTCGACCAGGCTGTCGATGACGACGCGCTTTGCGCCGGTCTTTTCGACCAGGTCGAGGAGCTCGTACACCCACTGGTCGATGTACATGTCGACCACGCTGCGGCTGAGGATGTGGACTCCCGGCTCTGCGAGCGACCAGCCGAAACCGGCTGCGATCCTGTCGAGCTGGACCTCTGTCTCCTGGAAGGTGGCCAGGATGCCCGGCTGCCCAGTGCGAGCGCCCTGGAATATGAAGTGCAGCCCCATGAGGGTCTTGCCCACGCCGGATGGTCCGCATATGAGCGTCGAGGAGCCCTCCCAGTACCCGTCGCCGAGGATCTTGTCCAGGGCCGGCACCCCCGTCGCCGCGCGTTCAAGGCTCAACTCATACGCGGAGAGGTCCTGGTGGTCGGCAAGGCGGGGAAACACGTCAAGGCCGGAGGCCGAGATGCGGTAGGCATGTTCGCCCGATCGGAACCCGCTGCCTCGCAGCTTGAGCACCTGCAGTACGCGCGTCTCGCGTCCTTCGTGCCGTTGTACGTCCAGCGAGATCACTCCGTCCGCGGCTGCGAACTCAGCCGCCTCCTCGGCCTGTGCCCTGGTGTAGGGCGCGTTCCAGATCGAGGTCGTCGCCGCGGCGGTGAGCCGGCGTATCAAGCCGTGGAGGAAATGCCTGAACTCGTTTTCGTCCCTGGAATAGGCGTGGAACGCCCTGAAGCTGTCGATCACCACAATGCCCGGCCGCAGCTCTTTGAGGTATCTCTCGATGGCTCCGATAACCTCTCCCGGGTCGCTCCGGCTGGGGCCGCTGATCCCGTTCTTGCTCAGGACGTCCCCCAGGTCCTCGTAGATGACGTGGCGGTCGCGAATGGCCGCTGAATCGAAGAATTCGAGTGATTGCCCATAGCGAATGATCTTGTCGATGGGTTCAGTCACCGTCGACAGGAAAAGCGCGGGCCGCTCGGCGGTCGCGTTTGTGAAGACGTACTGCTGGCTCAGGATCGTCTTGCCGCTGCCCGGAACACCGATGAGAAGGTTGATCGCATTGAGGAGGAGTCCGCCGTTGAGGATTTCGTCCAGCCGGTGGTTGCCGCTGGGCAGTCGCTCGATCAGCGCGTCACTTCCGCCGGCCGCATCGAAGACCGCACGAGCGCGCTGGTGCCGAGCAGGTCGCGCACGGTTGACACCAGCTTCATGGGTTCAACCGGCTTTGACAGGAAGGCTGCAGCGCCCGCCAGCATGGCCTCGCTAGGAGTGTCCATCGCGGCGACGGCCAGCACCGGCGCGGAGGACTTGGCTGCGAACTCGGCGCACAGACCGAACCCTTCGCCGCCCGAGATCAGCAGATCGATCACGACCAGATCGGGTTCTCGTTCTTCGAAAATGACCCTGGCCTGGGTGGCGTCGGTCGCCGAGGCGACGTCGTAGCCCTCGGTTCTAAGGAAATACTCCTCGAGGTCGGCGGCATATGCATCTCGCTCGGCCAGCAGGATAAGAATCCGTCGCTCTCCCTGGACCTCCACCGGGATCACCTGCGAGCGGCCTGCCGACAGGTGCTGAGACAGTAGGCGGTGCGCATCCGCGGCGCTTTTGCCGGACTCGAGCTGCACCTTGATGAACCGAAGCTGCTCGATCTGGCTTCGAGAGTAGAGGCGTTGTGCGCCTGGGCTTCGGTTGGGAGTGACGATGCCATAGCGTCCCTGCCAGCCTCGCAGAGTCGAGGTCGGGATGTTCAGCATCCGAGCGACGGCGCCGATGCTGTAAATCGCCTGTTCTTCCTCGTTATCCACCGGCTACGCCATCCTCGTCCGAGAATTCCCCGCCCCATCTAAGAGTCTATGCCAAGGTTGAGACATGATAATTGAGGAACTTCTGCTTAGCAACTGGGAAATAAACGATAGGCTATTGCAGAAGAATGCTGATTTCGCTAACCTTATCACTGCCCAGTATGAAGCTTCGAGGAACTGTTGGGCGGGTAGGAGACATGGCCGAGAAGGAATCGGGAGGTTCGGGCGACGCAGAGGGCAGGGACATCCTCGAAGACGGCACGCTCCAGGAGCACCTCGCGCACTGGGCCGAAGTCCTCGACCGCTGGGTAAAAGGTGTCGACATGGGGATGGGCCGGCAGGACGGCGAAGCTGCCGATGCCGCTTCGTTGAATGGCACGCAAGCCGACGCCGGGTCCCAGCCGGCGACGGGGTCCACTGCCGACCCGCCGACAGGCACTGGAGGATAGGAATGGGTACGGGCTGGGGGTTGGCGAGCTGCGGAGCAGCCGCGTCAAGTGGTCGGACGGGCTGAGGAGATCGTCATGTACGCAGACAAGCAGTTGGTGATCAGGCGTACATCTGATCCCGCGGGTCTGCGTTTCAACGGGACCATCGACCTTTTCAATGTCGAGTCCGTGGCCAGGTCGCTCAACTCGGCGCTGGATGGTGAGGGCGATCTACACATCGACTTGAGCATGTTGGAGTTCTGCGACGTCAGCGGTATCCGGGCGCTGGTCGCCGCCGCCGAAAGCGTGAGCGGGAGGCGCCGCCTTGTTCTTCATGGGTTGCCCCCACAGCTGCGCACCGTGATGACAGTCGTCGGCTGGACGAACTTGCCCAGCCTGGTGATCGCCGAGTCGGAGGCTGCACAGCAATGAGCACGCCGGCGTCACAGCCGATCACATCGTTTCGCCACGAGGCGCTGCTGTACTCCGGAGATGCCGACTTCATTGCGGCCACAATCCCTTTCATCCGCGCAGGGCTGGACGCGGGAGAGGCGATCCTCGTGGTCGAGCGGCACGAGAAGGCCGACCTGCTCCGCTCGGAGCTTGGTCCCGACAGGGAGTTCGTGCATTTCGCGGATATGCGCGAGGTCGGCGCAAACCCGGCCCGGATCATCCCGGCATGGCACGACTTCGTGGCCCGGCACGGCGGTCTCGGCCGGCCGGTCAGAGGGATCGGCGAGCCGATCTGGCGCGGACGTGGGTCCGCGGAGCTCACGGAGTGTCAGCGCCACGAATCACTTTTAAATGTTGCGTTCGCACCCGGCGCGGGCTGGTGGCTGCTCTGCCCCTACGATACTGTCGCTCTCGACCCGCTGGTCATCGACGAGGCTCGCCGCAGCCACCCGTTCGTATGGGCTGGCGGAGTCCACGTCGAAAGCGAGGACTACCGTGGCGATGGCGTCTCGGCGGCCATGTTCGATGCTCCGCTCCCTGAGCGTCCGCGGAACCACCACGAGCTCGCATTCGGGCCGAGGGGGCTCGGCGGGCTGCGTGAGTTCGTCGCAGGCCACGCACGCCTGGCGGGTGTCGCGGCAACCCGTATCGGGGATGTGGTGCAGGCTGCCAGCGAGGTGGCCGCCAACAGCGTGCGCCACGGAGGGGGCCGAGGCATCCTGCGGCTGTGGCGCGAACCCGACGCTTTCGTCTGCGAGTTCTCCGACAGCGGGCATTTCGATCAACCGCTCGTCGACCGCCAGCGCCCCGGCGGTGATCCCGTCGCTCCTCGAGGCTTATGGCTGGCCAATCACCTTTGCGATCTGGTCCAGATCAGGACTTTGCCGTCCGGCAACGTGGTCCGGCTGCACGTGCAAGCGAACGCGGCGTGACGTACCTCCGAAACGTCGACGGTCAGCTCGAGCGACTGACAGCTCGGGAGATCGAAGTGCTTCGTTTGATGGCCGAGGGCACTCCGAGCCGCGAAATCGCTGCGCAGCTCGGGATCAGCTATGCCACGGTTCGCTCCCACATCCGCAGCATGGGCGGCAAGCTCGGCGTGCATTCGAAGTCGGATGCAGTGATCAAGGCCCGGGAGCTTGCCCTGATCGCTTAGGGCGTGACCGCTAGCGGGCCTCCTTCGGCAGGCGGGCGCTGGGCGTGGTGCGGCCGGCATGAGGAAGGTAGGAACGATCGCCTATCCACGTCGCCGGCATGATCGCGAGCCGGCGAGCCAGCTGATTGAGAGGCGACGCGTACATCGACCGGAGGGTGGCGAACTCGCTCCACGCGGGATCCGCCTCGCGACACTTGTAGCCGGCCTTGATCAGCCGTTCGCGAGCGTCATCGAATTCACTACGTTCAACGATCGGGACCTCATCGTTTTTGAAACGGAAGTACCAAGCAAGGTCTTCGACCAGGTGGTTCCCGACCTTGAACATCAGGCGCGCGTGTCCTTCGGTCTGGTCTTCGCTGACCACTGTGCTCATGAGCAGCGTCGCGGCGTCCATGACCGCCCCGAACGAGTTCAACCACGCTTCGTTGTCGTGGCTTGATCGGAAGTAGACAAGGATCGGGTAGGCAAGGTGGCTTTCGAGCACGGCCGCCGACCACTTCCTCCAGTCGTCAAAGGTGATCCGGAGCTCGTCCGGCATCCGCTGGCGCGCGACGGTCTCGAGGATCTGAAGGCCGGCGGGCGGCGCGCCGGCCATCGCATCGAGCGTGACCACAAGCTCTTCCCGACGCTGGAACGACCCATAGAGCGAGAAGAGAAGGCTGATCACCAAAGCGATCAGCCCCACTCCGGTCCCGCTCTCGGCCAGTGTCACGACACGCGCAAGCGCGCCGACCGGAAGGATGTCGCCATAGCTGAGCGGCAGCAAAGTCGACGCCGAGAAGAACAGTGACACCCAGAAATCCGGAGGCGGAGGCAGGATCTGGTCACGGATCGAATCGAAGATCAGCGCGTAGCCCAGGATGCTGGACAGGCTCCAGAACCCAAGTAGGGCGATCAGAGCAACCGGACCGAAGGTTCCCAGCCAGTTTTCGCGTCGATCGATGCGGGAATCGCGCGTCCCCAACCACCGCCACCCAACCCAAAGGGGGCGCAGGATCCATGGAGCGAGGCGGAGCTTGCCTATGGACGGCCGGGGCAGGACGACGGATTGAAACACGTCGTAGAAGGCGATGGCGAGGATGAGGACGCCTAGCGCAGCCTCTGCCATCTGGAGCATGTCGAGAAACTGTAACGGCGGTTCGGTTCAGCCCGCCTTGATCCGTTGAGCCACTCGGTACGCGAGCGCCATCACCGACAGCATCGGATTGACACCGGAGGCCGTCGGGAATCCGCTGGCGTCAGCCACGTACAGGCCCCGCACTCCATAAACCTGTCCATAGGGATCGGCGACAGAGGTGGCGGGGCGGGCCCCCAGGCGGCAGGTTCCCATCTGGTGAGCACTGAAAAGAGGCAGCCGGTTTGGCTCGATCCCGCGGTGCGCTATATCACCGACGAAGCGCTCGAGGCGCTGCCCGCTAACCGCGCCAGGTCGGCCCGTTTCGCTTTCCAGCATCAACGGCGGCGAGTGCGTGGTAGACACCCCCACCGCCCCGCCCGCGAAGGCGATGCGCGTCATCTCCTGCATGCCTCTGATCAGAAAACCGGAGTCGACGCGGTTCGGCCAGTAATTGATCAGCGGCCGCCCGGCGCGATCAACCTGGACCCGGCCCGCCCCGGTATCACGCGTGAGGACGAAGAAGATCGCGGCGTTTCCGGAACGCATCATCTGCAGCTTGTGTTGAAGCCCGCCTTCCCAGGCGGTGCCGGACGCGATGGTTCCCGGGAGCGCGGGCGCCATCTCGATCCGGAAGCCATACGTGCCCTGCAGGTGCGCGAACTGGTCGGTCTTGATGGTTTGGGGTGAGCCCGCCCATGCCCGGATGGGTCGGTCATAAAAACCGGCCACGACAGCCACCGGGTGCAGATGAAGGTGGCGTCCGATATTCGGGTTGTCGAGCCCGGAACGCAACAGCAGCGCCGGAGACTCGACGCTGCCTCCGGCGACGACCACGGTCGGTGCCCGCACAACCACGCGATGCCGGCCGCCGGCGGCCACTGCCTCGACGCCGCTGACTTGTCCGCGGCTCACCAGCACCCGCTCGACCCGGCAGTCCGCGATGACCCGCGCGCCCTGGTCGTGGGCGTCTTGCAGGAACGTCAGCAATGCGGAGCGCTTGCGCCCGAGCGGGCATCCGTACTGGCATGCGCCACATCGCTGCTCGCAGCCCCAGGCGTTCCTTGGAATGTAGTCCCAGTGATAGCCCATTGCCTCGCATCCAACCTTCAGCGCCGCGTTGTTCTCGTTGGGCACGCTGTCGTTCGTGCTCACCTCCATCCGGCGCTCGGCGATGTCGAATCCGCGTTGGAAATCGGTGCCGGCCACGCCTTCGAGCCCATGGACGACCTCCCATTCCTGAAGCACCTCTGGGGGCGTGCGCAGGGAGTCGCTCCAGTTGACGACGCTGCCGCCGCCCAGGCAGGACCCGGCCAGGACGGTGATCCCGAGGTCCGATGTCGTGAGCAAACCGTGCCCGAGGAACAGGCGTGAGGTCATCTCGGCCTCGTTGCCGGTGAAGTCCGCCTCGTTGAGGTAGTCGCCCATCTCGA
The DNA here is from genome assembly GCA_030948325.1 of Candidatus Dormiibacterota bacterium. The sequence continues at coordinate 14,805 of JALZAL010000315.1, read as the reverse complement.
GGACCACGACCTCGGACCCGGACGCGGCCAGCTCAGCCGCCACCACCGCACCGCCCGATCCCGATCCGATCACGACCACGTCGGCGGTCAGCTCCACGTCCGCGGTGACGGTGGCGGTGCGGATGGGTTTTGGCGCCGCGGGAGTCGCCGATGCCGCCGGGAGCTTGGGCGCGTAGCCGATCGCCGTCCAGGTCGGGTTTTCCGCTCCGGCGCCCGCTGCGTAGAAGATGAAGGTGACCGGTCGCTTGAGCGCCTGGAAGGCTTGTCTCAGGAAAGGAAGCCGACTCTTCGCCATCCGCAACAACACAAGCTCACGGCGGGTCGGCGTCATCTGCGCGAAACCACGCGGCCGGCCGGTCAGCGCAAGCCCGAAAAGCGGGCTGCCCATCACCCGCAGCAGCTGCCGAAAACGCGCCTGGGTCCCGGGCGCATCCGGCGCGAGGGCTGCCAGGAGCAGCCCAGCGACATCCTGGTCGGAAGCGGACCTGGAGAGCAGCGCCCCAAGCTCTGGAGATTCGCCACCACGAGCACGTTGGGGGGACCCTCGAGGGATGGACGGCACCAGGGCGTCGCATATCGCCACCAGCGTTTGCATCTCGGCCTGTGGGAGACTTGTCATTCCGGCGGCCCTGATCGGTTCATTTGCCGGCAACGTTCCTGCAGATCGGGTGTCCAGGTCAGTCTCGTTCGGTCTCGAAATAGGTCTCAATCGTTGACGGGCACGCGTTGAGCGAATTCGCTCAGCTCGTCGAGCCGTTCGGCGACCAGGGCAAACCCTCGCTGAAGGCGCCGGTAGAAAGTCGGGCGTGAGAGATGGAGCCTCTCCATGATCACCTCGTGGCTGCCGAACTTCTTCACGTAGTAGTCGAGGAGAAGGTGCCCGGCTTCAGCATCGCGCGGTGATGGAGATGTTGCCAGGTCGCCGATCACGTCCACCAGCAGAGACCGTAGGTCGCTCGCCGCCGACCCCCCGCGCGAGACCCCGGGCAGGAGGGCGAGCGGGCTGCGGCCAAGCCTCTCGGGCGTGCCGAGATCGTCGAGCGCTGACTTCACGAGCTGCGGTCGAACAGTGCTCTCAGGATCCCTCGTCCACTGCGCTTCTGCGGGCTCGCCCACCAGGGGTGGGGGCGACAGCACCAGCGCGGCCGGCAGGCTGGCCGGCAGCAGGCGCCCCATCAACCAGCCCAGCATCAAGGCCCCGAAGACGACTGCGGAGGACAGGGAGATGTCCCATGCAGTCCCGCCGCCGACCAGCGCAACCGCAAGTATTGAAAGGAGGGCGTACGAACCGGCGATCACGGCGCCGAGCGAGGCGCCGCGCCGGCCTGGCCAGCGGCGCGCCCACATCAACCAGAGATCTCCGGCCAGGCCGGTCAGGATGGCGACGGGCAGAAGCTCGTATCCCTGCTTCGTGATCGTGACGAACACACCGTTGACGGCGAAAACCAGCGTCAAAGAGCCAAACCGAAGCTTGAATGCGCTGTTCAGGAGGAGCGCCGTCCCGACCAGGATCGCCGCCTGCGCCAGGATCGAGGCAATACCCAGGTTGTCGGCGACCCACGTCAGCCCTATGGTCCGAAGCTCGACGCGATATTGGAAGGCCTGGGACGACCAGGGATCTATCAGCGGATGGGCGAACTGGGTGGCGAACGTGAGCACGGAAAGGAGAAGCGCGACCGACAGCAGCGTGACGGCGCTGGCTGTCGTTTCGCCGCGACGGGCAGCGGCTCGGAGCGGGCCGCTGACCATCACGGCGGCGGCGGCGACCTCGACGAGGTGGGGAGGGGTGAAGAGGGCTTCGAGGCCGAGCTGGCTCCTGCCGAAGAACGGTACCCACAGCGATGTGTCCGCGATCCAGGCTGCTCCGAAGACCAGCGCCGCCGTCAGCGTGCCGATGTAGCCGTCGGGGAGCGCCCGGTTCCAGGGCAGGCCGTGGCCAAGCCCGCGGCCGAAGGCAAAGAACAGGAAGCCGGTCAAAGCAAACCAGGAGGCGCTGACCGCCACCAGACCCGCTGAAGCCACCTGCAGCGCTCCCTGCGGCCTGATCACGTACGCCCACGCGACCACGTAGGCCGAGAGCAAGAACCACGTCGCAAGCAAGACGACCACCGCGTCGAACACGCGCGGATCGTCAAGTAGGCTGCGAACGGCCTTCACAGTTGCATCGCTGGGTCGCGGCCAACGATAAAACAGATTGAGAGCTAATTCGAAACCGCGGTGAGACTGGCTGTGAGACGAGTCCTGCGGATGATCCGGGTCATCGCAGGCCGCTTGTGTTCAAGGAGGACCCCATGTCTCTCGTGCCGTACGTCAAAGCAATCGCCAGCCCGAAGGTCGTGGTCAGGAGAATCGCGCTCGTTGTTTCAATCGTGTTCTGTGGTTCGCTCGCGATGGCCGCAGCGGTGGTCGCCGCCGGGGGCGGGGGCGGACTCGCCCCGGGCGTCTACAGATTTACGAACACCGATGCCACCGCCACGTTCGGCATCCCGAAGGGAAGCCCGCCAGGCCAACAGGGCTTCAGCGTCATCGTCGACCGCGGCTTGAACTCATTTCGACCGAGGGACCCGAACGGGCCTCGCACCGTGATGAAGAACACGATAATCAGCCTGAGCCTGTTCGACTCTGCCGGAACCGTCACCTTCGGCTGCTTCATCATCAATCCATCCGACTTCACGGTCAGCGGGGACCTGCAGACCGCCAGGGTGCACACTACGTTGACCGCTGCTGAGGTTTGCCCCGGGTTTGGAGCACCGGTCACAAGCCAAGCCAGCCTTAGCCTGCTTGCTGGAGGTGGCGGCGGAGGCAACGCCCTTCCTTTGCCGATCAGCCTGGATGTGACGTGGAGCGGGCTGGGCGTAACCAGCACGGCGACCGATCGCAACACTTTCAAGTGCCTCGCCTACAGCACCGAATTCACGAGCCTCTACCACTCGTCAGATGCCAATGCATCAGGGACGATATCCGCGATCACCGGCTCCTTCAACACACCGCTGGCGGTGGTGAGCTCATCCGACACCCACGCGACGGTGAAGGAAGTTCCTCAGCCGGCCTGCTACCCCCTCTAGAACCGTCATATCGGCGCGGCATCGGCCGCGCCGGTCCTCACTATTCAGATTGAGACTGAGATGACGCACTTGGTTGATTCGCAACTGGCTGTGCACGGCTAGACTGGCCGGGCGCGATGATCTTCAAGAGCCCGCATCCCGATGTAGACATCCCGGACACTTCGCTGCGGCCTCTTGTCTTGCGGCACGCAGAACGGCTTGCCGACAAGGTTGCGATCGTCGAGGCCGGCAGCGGCCGCTCCTACACATATGCTGAGCTGGCCGCCAACGCAAGCAAGATGGGGGCTGGGCTTCACTCTCGCGGCTTTGGCAAAGGCGACGTCATGGCCATACTCTCGCCCAACCTGCCCGAGTATCCGATCGCATTTCTGGGTGTCTCCTCGGTGGGCGGCGTCAACACCACGCTGAACCCGCTTTACACAGCGGAGGAGATCACGGTCCAGCTGCGGGACTCAAAGGCGCGTTTTCTCCTCACCGTGCCCCCGCTCATGGAAAAGGCGAAGGAGGCGGCGGCCAAATCCGGCGTCAAGGAGATATTCGTTTTCGGAGAAGCGGAGGGCGCCACCCCGTTCGCGTCCCTCATCGCAGGCGGCGTGGCGCCGGAAACGCACATCGACCCTGAAGAGGACCTTGTCGCACTGCCTTACTCGAGCGGGACCACAGGCTTTTCAAAGGGAGTGATGCTGACGCATCGCAACCTGGTCGCCAACCTGGTTCAGTCCAGCACCGTGATTCAGATCGGGGACGACGAGAAGATCATCGCGGTGCTCCCGTTCTTCCACATCTACGGCATGACCGTGGTCATGAACGCCAGCCTGTACAACGGAGCGACCATCGTGACGATGCCGAGCTTCGAGCTTGAGGCGTTCCTGCAGGCCATCCAGGACTACCGAATCACGCGTCTGTTCCTGGCCCCGCCGATTGTCGTGGCTCTTGCCAAGCACCCCGCCGTTGACAAGTACGACCTTTCCTCGGTGAAGGTGGTCTTCTCCGGGGCGGCTCCGCTTGACGCCGAGACCGCCCGGCTGTGCGGGGAACGCATCGGGTGCCGCGTGAGTCAGGGCTATGGCCTGACCGAGACCAGCCCGGTCACGCACGCGGTCCCGGATAACGCTCCGGACATCGTTCCGGGATCGGTCGGTTACTCCCTCCCGAACACGGAGTGCAAGGTCATCGATGTCGCGACTGTGACCGAGCTTGGACGCAACCAGGACGGCGAGATCTGGATCCGCGGGCCGCAAGTGATGAAGGGCTACTTGAACAATGAAGAGGCCACCCGCAGCACGATCGACGCCGAGGGTTTCCTCCACACCGGCGACATCGGGCACATCGACGATCGAGACCAATACTTCATAGTCGATCGTCTCAAGGAGCTCATCAAGTACAAAGGCTTCCAGGTTGCACCCGCAGAGCTCGAGGCGCAGCTGCTCGCGCACCCGAATGTCGTGGATGCCGCGGTCATCGGTGTGATCGATGCTGACGGCGAGGAGATTCCGAAAGCCTTCGTGGTGCTGAGAGAGCCCGTGCCGACCGAGGAGATCATGGCCTGGGTCGCCGAAAGGGTGGCTCCGCACAAGAAGATCCGCCGCATGGAGGTCGTCGATCGCATCCCGAAGTCCGCTTCAGGAAAGATCCTGCGACGCGTCCTCCGGGATCAAGAGAAACCCAAGACCGCGTAATCGGGCGGCCTAGCATTTTGGCGGCACTCCCGCTGCGCGAGCGACCGAGCGCGGGTTGGGCAGCGGTGTGAGAGTCCGCTCAACCTGCTGTCGCAGGTGCTCAAAGTTGGGAGGAAGCGCGATGCGCTCGCCCAGGTGCTCGAGCGGCTCGTCAGTCGTGAATCCGGGACCGAGGGTCGCAATCTCGAACAGGACTCCATTGGGCTCCCTGAAGTAGATCGACTTGAAGTAATACCGGTCGATGATCGGCGTCGGCCGGCCGCCCGCGGCGACAACTCTTTCCCGCCACGCAGCATGGTCTTCCAGCGTCGACGACCAGGCAATGTGATGGACGGTTCCCGCACCGCCGAAACCGCGGCTCTCGGGAGCCGGGTCGTAGATGTAGAAGGATCCACGCCGCTCACCGCGCGATTCGAATCGCCCGGGTGCCGAGCCGTCAAAGCCAAGTACGCCCTGTAGAAGGGCGCGGCTGCCCCTCCGGCGCGTCCGCGTATCCGCGCACCCCGGCAAAGCCCTGAAGCGCGAGATCGGTCGGGATGTCCGGGTGCTGCGCGATCAGTGGGGCGTCCGAGACGTCGCTGATCTCCAACTCCAAGCCCAGGCCCTCAGGGTCTGCGAACTGGAGCCGGTCATGTGCACGTTTGGACTTGATCCCAGCCTCGGCAAGCCTGGTCTGCCAGAAGTCGAGCGCCTGGTCTGAACCGACTCGAAACGTGATGCGGTGGATCATCCCGGCGCCCGCGCGGCCCGGCGCGACACCGGGGTACTCGAAGAACGTCAGATCAGCTCCGGCGTTCGCGTTCTCGTCAGCGTAAAAGAGGTGGTAGACGCTTGGGTCGTCCTGGTTCACGGTCTTCTTCACCAACCGAAGACCCATCACGCCCGCGTAAAACTCAACATTGCCGGGCGCGTCGGCGGTGATGCACGAGATGTGATGGATACCGTCCAGCTTTTTCATCGCCCATGAAAACTCACGGAAGAGTGAGTTTTGTTCCGTCCCACCGGCGCGTAGGGGCCACCGGCCGGCTGCGGGCCCACCGACTGGCTTCATCATGTTCCGGAAATGTGGTGGAAAGTGGTCATCCTGCTGGTTGGACTGATCCTCGCGCTGGGCGCCTGGAACTACCTCCGGCCGATCCCCGCGGTGGCGCCGACCGCCACCCTGCCCTCGCAAGACACGGTGCCCGGCGCCGCGCCCACCACACCGTGGCCGCGCGTGGGCTCGGGGGCGATCGGAGTGTCCGGGCTGGGATTGATCGCGAGCTCCGGCAACGAGACCGCCGTGCCGGCTGCCAGCGTGACCAAGGTGATGACCGCGCTCATCATCCTCGAGGACAAACGTCTGCAGAAGGACCAACAGGGACCGTCGATCACGATCACCGAAGCTGACGTACAGGGCTACCTGGCCGACCTGGCCAACAACGAGTCGGTAGTCGAGGTGCGGCTGGGTGAGCAGCTGACCGAGCTCCAGATGCTGGAGGGACTGCTGATTCCCTCCGCCAACAACTTCGCCGAGACGCTCGCCCGATGGGACGCCGGCTCCATCGACGCGTTCGTCGCGTCCATGAACAAGCGGGCCTCGGACCTTCATCTCGCCCACACCACTTTCGCCGACACGAGCGGAGCGTCGCCGAGGACGGTGAGCACGCCCAGCGATCTGATGGCACTCGGCATGGAGGCGATGAAGAATGAAGTCTTCGCTCAGGTCGTCGTCATGGCCCAGGCCGATCTGCCCGTCGCGGGGACCGTCTACAACGTCGACGGCGCACTGGGCCAGGGCGGGATCGTCGGCATCAAGACCGGCTCCGGCCTCGCCCCCGGCGCCAACTTCCTCTTCGCCGCGATGGCGCCTGTCGACGGTCACCAGGTGACCATGTTCGGTTGCGTGATGGGTCAGCCGACGCTGGCCCGTGCGTTCGCCGCTGCCAAGACGCTCATCGCATCGATGCAGGTGAGCATGCACGTGCGGCGGGTCATCGCTCGCAACCAGGCTGTCGGGGCCCTCGCCACCCCGTGGGGCGGCCAGTCCGATTTGATTTCGACGGTGGATGTGGACCTTGTCGAATGGCCGGGCATGATCCTGCGGCAGCGGCTGGATGCCGTCCCTCTGATGATCGACAAACCCCTGGCGGCGGGCACGGTGGTCGGCACCGAGCACGTTGTGCTGGGCGACTACCTGCTCGACGTCAAGGTGGTGACCGCGAGCCCGCTCTATCCACCAGGCAGGCTGTGGAGGCTGACCCGGATCGCCTTATGATCGGGTGCAAAAGCCAGAGCCAGGAGGGGATATGACGAAGGCCAAAGTGACGGGTTCCGGCACCAAACAATCGCCGTGGTCGCTGAAGACGCCCAGCGGCTCGTCGGAGTACCAGATGTACAGGGACGAGACCCTCAACCCGCCGGCGTTGGTGTGCACTGTCGGGAAGACCGAGCTGAGGTACGACCTCCGCTGCCTCGAGGACCTCCACGCGATGCTCAAGAAGCACGGTGACTGGATGCCGCTTGGGAGCGCGGACGAACAGAAGCCGGCGGCTGACGGCACGGTGGAAGCCTGGGGCCGCTCGCCGAAGAATCCGATCGGCGGCTGGTACGGCCTGAAGAAAGGCCTGCGGGGCCGGTTCGGGATGTACGTCCCGCCCCTGATGGAGGCATTGGGCCTGGCCGAGGTCGAGCACAACGCGAAGAACAATCGGATGCGCGCGCTCTAGAGGCAGCCGGCCTGCGTTTGGGGCGACCCGGCACGGTCCGTCGCTCGTTGTCTTGCTGATAGGGGAGCTCAAGTAGCGCTCGCGGCGCCCGCTCTGGCCGCGCATGACAACCTGGGGACCCCATAACCAAGGATCGGTACGCCTGTTCTGGAAAGGGGGAGGGACCGTGCTTGTGCGTGCGCCGGCGGCGAGATCGGTCCGGGCGGCACCTGAGCAGGTCGAGGCTCGATACCTGCGCGCACGACACTGGCCTGATCTGCTCGTTCTTCTGGGACTGCTCGTCCCGCTCAGCTTCGTGCCCCTGGCTGGGGCCGGCGGTGGCGCCATGCTGGTGGTGCCCTACCAGCATTTCTACATCGTCTCGGCGGTTTCGCTCGCGGCTGCGATCATGGCCGGGGCCCTTGCGCTCGCGACGGTCCAGATCGGCCTTTACCGCGTCCTTTTCCTCTGTCTGGGCTTCATGGCGTTGTGCGCGATCTTCGCGGTGCACGGGCTGTCGACACCGGGCATCCTCGTCCCCAATCTTTTCACGCAATACTCGGGGAGCGCGGTCGCCATCTCGGCCTACCTGAGCCTGTCAGTCCCTGGGATCTTCTTCGCCCTGAGCTACATGCCGGGGCTGGCGGCGCTGGAGAGGCGTCTCCCGTTCTGGCCGGCGGGCTGGCTGGTGGTGTTCGTCGTCATCGGCCTCGCCACCTATGCAGGCATTGCGATCTATCGCACGCGCTTCATCGCCGCGCTGCCGCTCTCGCAGCCTCCGTACACCACCATCCTTGCCATCGTCAGCATCGGGCTGTTCTTCTTCGCCGCGATGCGCCAGGCTCGCCTCTACAGGAGAGCCCGCCTGGCGAGCCAGGCGTTCCTGCTTGCGGCATTTGTGCTACTGGCGGACGCCGCGGCGGCCATGGTGCTCTTCAAGGTCTGGACAACAGGGTGGTGGTACTACCACCTGCTGATGCTCTCCGCCGTCGCGCTCGCCCTACATGCGCTGATGGTCGAACGCAGCCGCGCGCGATCGTTCAGGTCCGTGATCGAGACGGCCCTCGAGCTGGAGGTCTCCGTCGACGTCGAGGAGCTTGACTTCGATGTGATTGCAGCGCTCGTGGCCGCTGTCGAGGTCAAGGATCGCGAGACCCAGGGCCACAACCGGCGCGTCGCCGAGCTCTGCGTTCACATCGGCCGGCAGCTGGGCATGACCGTCAGCGAGCTTCGGGTTCTCGCGCGATCCGGCCTCCTCCACGACGTCGGCAAGCTGGGCATACCCGACGCCATCCTGGAGAAGCACGGGCCCCTCGACGAAATTGAGTCAGCTGTCATGAAGACCCACCCCGAGATTGGTGTCTCGATCCTGGGGCGCGGTGGTCATTTCGAGCGTGAGCTGCTCGCCGTCCTCTACCACCACGAGCGCATGGACGGGAGCGGCTATCCCCACGGGCTGTATGCGGAAGCGATACCCATCGAGGCGCGCATCGTCGCCGTCGCCGACACATTCGACGTTCTGACCAGCGACCGTCCGTACCGTCAGGGCTGCGATGACGTGGAGGCGGTTCGCGTGATTCAGGGCGAGGCGGAAAACCACCTCGATCGGCGCGTGGTCGCGGCGCTGATCAGGGTCCTCGACGGCCGGCTCCTCAACTCGAGGCTGGAGCGCAAGCGCGAGCCCCGATGGACCGCCGTCGGCCGTGTGAGTCGTTTGCAGGCGCGATAAGCGCCAGGGCGGCAGCATCCGGCCCTTCGCCGTCTAGGCCCGCTCGCTCATCCTCGGCCTTCAAGCAGCGTTCGAGGGATGGAGTCCCAGGTGCCGCCCTGCCGCTTGAACGCTATGCCGGAAAGCATCTCGAGGACGACGCGGTTGGCCAGGAAAGCGGTTATCTCCGCAGAGTCGTACGGGGGCGACACCTCAACGACATCGATGCCAACCACCGGCAGCTCGATGGCGGTCCGCCGCACCGCGTCGAGCAGCTGGCGACCGCTGAAGCCACCCGGCTCCGGCGTGCCGGTACCGGGAGCCATTCCGGGGTCGACCACGTCGACGTCGACTGAAATGAAAACCCCATCGCAGTCGTCGACGGCGATGGTGAAAGCTTCCTCGAGCACTTCGTCCAGGCCACGGAGCCCGACTTCGTGCATGCCGAACGAGTGCATGTTCCGGCCGGCCATCCACTGAAGGGTTTCCGGCTCAGGCCAGTACCCACGTAGGCCGATCTGGATGAAGCGATCGCCCCTGCATGCGCCCGATTCGATCAGGCGGCGCATCGGCACGCCGTGGCCGACCAGGCTGCCGAACTGCGTGTCCCCGGTGTCCGCGTGCGCGTCGAAGTGAAGCACCGAGACCCGGCCCCAGCCCTTGGCGCGGGCGACGCCGGTGACGTCCGGCCATGCGATGGTGTGATCGCCTCCGAGGATGACCGGGATGGCACCCGTCTCGGCCACGGTGCGGACCGCTTTCTCGAGAGCGTCCAGTGGCGCTCGGCCTTCGACGCCGGGCATCTCGACGTCTCCGGCATCGAGCACTCGGAGGTCGCGAAGCGGATCGACCCGCAGCGTCATGTGGGGCCGCGAGGAGTCGTGCGGGTTGTAGTCGGTGGTGCGGATCGCCTGAGGACCGAAACGAGCGCCGGGTCGATAGGACGTCCCGGCGTCGTAGGGCGCACCGATGACCACCACATCCGCTCCTACCAGCGTCGAAGGCTCGTCCAGGTCACAGCGGTCGACGCCGAGGAAGGTGACATCAGGTCCGTACATCCCTCCGAGGCGTGGACTCACAACGCCGACTCGCGGGCCAGCTGTCGGTTACGCCAGCTTCGCAGCAACGCGAAGCTGATCGCCATCAGGCCTCCGGCGATGAAGATGAAGGTCCCGATCACATTCACCTGCGGCGGCACTCCGTTCCGGGTCGCCCCATAGACCCACAGCGGGAAGGTGAGCGTGCCGCCGGAGACGAAGCTCGTGATCACGTAGTCGTCCAGGCAGAGGGCGAAAGCGAGCAGCGCAGCCGCCATCACTCCGGGAAAGATGATGGGCAGCGTGATCAGCCCGAACGTCCACATCGGCGAGGCTCCCAGGTCTTGCGCGGCCTCCTCGAGCGAGGGATCGAATCCGACAAGCCGAGCCCGAACGGTCACGGCGACGAACGGGATCGAGAACATGACCTGGGCCATGACAATGGTGGCGGCCCCGAGTGGGACGTTCCCGGCGACGAAGAGGGTGAGGAGCGACGCGCCGATCACCACCTCAGACGCGGCGATGTTCATGACGAGGACCGCGTCCAGCAGCTTTTTGCCGCGAAAGCTGTACCGGTGAGAGGCGAGCGCGATCATCGTGCCCAGGGCCGTGGAGATGACCATCCCCACGCTCGCCGTCAGGAGCGACGTGTAGACCGACGATGTCAGGGCTGGGACCGCGAAAGGGTTTGCGAACCATTTGAGCGTGAACCCCGCCCAGGTGATGTTCAGCTTGCCGTGCGTGTCGTTGAACCCGAACAGGATCATCACCACGATCGGCGCGAAAAGCCACAGCATCACCAGGTGCGTATAACCGGGGAGGAGCAGCGAACCGAGCCGGCGGCGGCGTTTCCCGTTATCCCTCACGGAAGTTCCCAACGCCCTCAGCCGCCCATTATCTGTTCGGTTCCGAACACACGCTGGTAGAGCAGGAGCGTTGCCAGCAGGCCGAGCATGAAGACGAATGCCAGCGATCCGGCCAGCGGATAGTTCGTGCTCACCTGGAACTGCTGCTCGATCACGCGACCGATCATGGTCGTGCCGACGCCTCCGAGCAGGTCCTGGTTGACGTAGTCGGCGACCGCCGGGATTCCCGTGAGCAGCACCCCGGCGAAGACGCCGGGGAGTGACAGGGGCACGATCACGCGCCGGAACACCTCGAAGCGATTCGAGAAAAGGTCCTCCGCCGCCTCGATCAGGCCTCGGTCGATCTTCTCCAACGACGCATAAACGGGCAGCAGCATGAACGGAAAGAAGGTGTAGGCAAGTCCTCCGGTGACCGCCACGGGGGTGGCGAGCACACGAAAGTCGCCAGGCAGCAAGTGTGCGGCTTTGAGAGGACCGAACAGCACCCCGTCGTCGCTGAGAAGCGTCTCCCATGAAAGGGTCCTGATCACGAAGGAGACAAAGAAAGGCAGCAGCACCGCGAGCAGATAGGCGGACTTGCGCGGGCCGGCATAGAACGCAATCCAATACGCGGCCGGATAAGCGACCAGGAGCGCGACGATCGTCGCGGCACCCCCGTACTCGATAGCGTGGAGGTATTGCTGAGAGTAGAGGGTGAAACCGTCGGTGTAGTTGCTGAAGTTCCACGTGAAATCGAATCCGCTGATGAAGTCGCCGGACTCCAGCGACGTGATGGCAAGCGTGACGATGGGCAGCAGGAAGAACACAAGCAGCCAGCCGCCCCCCGGGAGGATCAGCAGATAGGGCGCCAGTGCTCGACCCATACGGGAGCCGATCCGCGGCCGCCTGGCAATGCTTGAGACGGTCTCCACCCGCAGGCTAGCGCCTGTCTCTTTTCATGCCCGGATCAGGAGAGGATGACAGCGTTGAAGATCCGGTTCCACTGAGACGCCTCGCTTGGGGTGAGGACTCGGTAGTAGGCGGTGCGATTGAGGACGTCCGCGGGCGGAAATACGAGTGGGCTCTCGGAGGTCTGCAGGAGCGACGCTTTCGTGGCGGCGTCCTTGGTCTGGGCAGCCTGCTGCTCGATGTACTGCTTTGCGCCCGGAACGGGCGTGATGTAGTCGATGTACTCGGCGAGCGTGGCCGCATGCGCAGGCTGGTACACCCAGTTCATATAGGTGATGGCGTCAAACGGGTGCGCGGCATGCAGCGGGATGCACATGTTGTCCGTCCAGATGACCCCGCCCTCTGATGGGATGACGAACTTGAGGTTTTCGTTGCCGGCGGACAGGTTGGCCTGGAAGATGTCGCCGGACCAGGCCATGCTGATCCACGTGTCACCGGCGCTCAGCGCCTTGATGTAGCTCTGGTCGTAGTACTTGCGCACGATGCCGTCGTCACGCTGCTTCTTCAGCTTGTCGGCCGCTTTCTGCCAATCCTTGGGCGTTGAGGTCTCGGGCTTGATCCCCAGCCCGACCAGCGCCAGGTTGGGAGTGTCCGCGAGGTTGCTCATCATTCCGACCTTGCCCGCGAACTTCGGGTCGAAGAGGTCCGCGTAGCTCGTGATATCGCGTCCTGTCTTGCTCGGGTTGTAACCGATGCCGGTGAAGCCTGACTGCCACGGGATCGTGAACTTGTTGCCGGGGTCGAACGCGCGATTCTGAACACGGGGCGCCGCGTTCGCAGCGAAGTCGGGAAGCAGTTTCGGGTCCAGCTCGGTGAGCCAGTGCTTGAGCATGTAGTTGGTCAGCTGGATCCCGTTGGTGACGACGATGATGTCGTAGTTGGGCGTGATCGCCTGGCCCTGCTGCAGGACGGGCGCGACCTTGGCGAAGAATGAGTCGTTGTCCTGAATCGGCTCGCTGTAGTTGACCTTGATGCCGGTCGCCTTGGTGAATTCGTCCAGCGAGGGATGTGTGGCCGTGCCCTTGGCGTCCTGGCCCACATCGATGTAGAGCGGCCAGTTCCCGAAGTCGAGAAGGCCCGCCTGCGTGGCCTTGTCCCAGACCCAGTTCTGGTGGGCCGCCGCCTGCGGCTTGCTGCCGACCCCACATGCCGCCAGGGCTGCGGCCAGGCTCATTGCCCCGGCTCCCGCCAGCGCGGTACGCCTCGAGATGCGGGTCTGTGTCAGACCGCGCAAGAAGGTGGGATCGGCGTAAAAGGGAAGGTCTCGTTCGGTGCTCATTAGTCTCCTCTGGGGGTTAGTCCGGCCTTTTTATCGGCGTTGCCGGGAATCACGAAGGTGTGCTCTGGCGCCCAGGCCAGGCGAACCGTTTCACCCGGACGCGCGACGGCGCCTCCACTCGCATTGCGGTCGAAGGCGGACATTTCCCGGCCCTGGCCGGTCTGGAAGAAGTACTGATAGCTGACGCCCGCGAAGACGGCGCTCCTGAGCGTGCCGGGAACGACGTTGTGAGTTGCCAGAAGACCGTCGCCGGCAGGCATTATCTCGATCTTCTCCGGGCGCACGCCGACCCGCAGCCGCTCGCCGGCTCGCCGAGTCGGACCGGTTGGTATCCGGATCGTATCGCCGCTGTCCAGGTCCACCAATCCCCATCCGTCCTGGCTGCCCCGGTATGTCCCGTCAAGCAGGTTGGAAGCGCCGAGGAATTCCGCGACGAACTCTGTGGCCGGTCGGTCGTACACCTCTTCGGGCGGGCCTAGCTGCTCGATCCGTCCGTTGTTCATGACGGCGATCCGGTCGGAGATCGTCATCGCCTCCTCCTGGTCGTGGGTCACGAACACGAACGTGATGCCGACCTCTTTCTGGATGCGCTTGAGCTCGAGCTGCATCTGCTTGCGGAGCTTGAGGTCGAGAGCCCCGAGAGGCTCGTCGAGAAGGAGCACCTGGGGCCGGTTGACGAGTGCACGAGCCAGGGCCACGCGCTGCTGCTGCCCGCCTGACAGCTGAGCGCGCCGACGCTTCCCGTAGCCGGCGAGGCTGACGAGCTCCAGCGCCTCTGTCACCCGGCGCTCGACCTCCTGTGCCGGCACCCTGTGCCTGCGGAGGCCGAAGGCGACGTTGTCGAAGACGTTCAGGTGTGGAAAGAGCCCGTAGGACTGGAAGACCGTGTTGACGTTTCTCTTGTAGGCGGGGAGATCGGTCACATCCTCCCCGTCGAGCCGGACCACGCCTTCGGTCGGTGCTTCGAAGCCGCCGATCATCCGGAGCGTGGTCGTCTTGCCGCAGCCTGACGGGCCCAGCATGCTGAAGAACTCACCGCGCCTGATCTCCAGGCTCAGGCCGTCCACCGCCACCATGGACCCGAAGCGCTTGACCACCTTGTCGAGCACCACCACCGCGTCGCCATCAGCCGTCTCTGGCATCACCCGCACCGGTTGGGTCATGGACTCGAATTCTGCACTTTCCCGGAAGGCCGACGTTTGGGTCGTTGGTACGAAACGCCTAGAGCTTGTGGTCAATAAGCTTTGGGTAGGAGCGGGCCATCGGACGAACCGTGTACTGGATGAACGTATCGATCGATGGCTTCATCGAGGCTGTCGCAGGCGAACACGTCACCGAGGCCCCTGCCTGGGCACGGATCGACGAACGGCTGTACGAGAGCTTCAACCAGCAGCTCGGCGACCTGGCGCTGCTGGTCGAGGGGCGCGTCATCTACGAGATGATGGAGGCCGCGTGGCCACAAGCAGGGGACGACGAATCGCTCCCCGGATACATGCGGGAATTCGGGCGCATCTGGACCACGATGCCGAAAGCGAT
>JALZAL010000282.1 GCA_030948325.1 Candidatus Dormiibacterota bacterium | reverse complement strand
CGACCAGGTGGCACTGAAGGCAACCTCCGCCTCTTCGCGCATGATCCCGGCCCGCGCGCAATTCGGTTTCGGCGACCGGGGGGATGAACGGGTACCCATAGATCTGCCCGTGCGGGTGGTGGAGAGTCACGCCGACGGCCTCCCCGCGGTTCTCAAAGATATAGACGTAGCTGACGTCCGGCCTCCTCGCCAGCTGACGATACCGGTCAGTCCAGGCCTCGACCAGGGCCGACATCTGTCCCTCGGTCAGCGAGCCCAACGTCGCCTCGTGCTTCTCGGTGTAGACGACGACTTCGCAAACACCGTTGCCCTCCGGCATCGAGGGGAAGCGGTTTTCGAAGACCGCCAGATCGAAGGCCCCGGCGGGCACTTCCGAGGACCAGCTTGGCGTGGACGGGCAGAGCGGGCAGTTGGCACGCTCGGGCAGGAAGGTGCGGTCCTGGCGGGAGGCCGCGACGAGGACCCATTCTGCCCGGAGCGGGTTCCAGCGGCGGTCGTACGTACCGCTCGGCCGTTCCGGCGAGCGGTAACCAGCCGGCGCCGCCGCATAGCTCCCGTAGAGGTAAACCCCCCGACCGTCCGCCTGCCGGAGTAGGCGACGGCTCAGCCTAGGCATGTCGTCGGCTAAGGAGTCGCGAGATACTCGTCGAGCGCCTCGCGCCAGGGGCGAAGCGGTGCAAACCCGGCCTGCTCCCACCTGATACTCCTCAAGGCGCTGTAGGCGGGCCGGGCTGCAGGACGGGGCATCTCTGCCGTCGTAATCGGCACAACCGGAACGCGGCCGGCCACAATGGCCTGTG
Organism: Candidatus Dormiibacterota bacterium; assembly: GCA_030948325.1. The sequence goes on along the minus strand of JALZAL010000282.1, from coordinate 2,696 downwards.
CGAACTCGAAGCGACTGCAAACGCCGCTGTTTGTGACGTGGAAAAGGCCACGTGCCCGTCCTACCATCGCCTGCTGTATCGCTGTGGCGAGGTCGGCGCTGGAAGTCGGACTGCCGACCTGGTCGGCGACCACGCGCAATTCCTTCTGTCGGTCGGCCGCGGCCAGGATGGCCTTCACGAAGCTCGGCGGCCCATGCTTCCCATAAAGCCATGCGGTCCGAAGCACAACGGCGGCGGCCCCGCTCTGAAGGACCTGCTTCTCGCCCTCATATTTCGAGCGGCCGTACGCACCCAGGGGGTTGGGTACGTCATCCTCGACATAGGGAGATCCCTTGCGCCCGTCAAAGACGTAGTCCGTACTGATGTGGACGAGCGCTGCGCCGGATCGTCGAGCTGCGTCAGCGATGTAGCGCGGTGCTCGTGCGTTTATCGCGAGCGCTAGATCCTCATTGGTTTCGGCAGCGTCAACGTTGTTGTAGGCGGCTGCGTTGATGATCCAGTCCGGCTTGACGGCTTCGACCTTCTTATCTACAGCGCTTCGGTCAGTAACGTCCAGTTCGCGGACATCGGTCGCATGAATCTCTTCGCCTTTAAAGAGAGCGATCAGATCGTTGCCTAGCTGGCCGGCGGCGCCAGTGATTAGAACCCGCATGAGCTTAGGGCGCAGAAATCGCGACGTTGAGTGTTCTGACGAGAAGTGGTCATGGCGCCAACTCCACCTTTGACTGATCGCCAAGCATGAAGCGCAGTGCCTTCGGCAAGGTTTGCGTGCGTTGAATGACCACGTCCTTGCCAATTAGGCTGTCTTCGATGCGATTCGGTACATCCAGGATCTTGCTGTTCTCGAGGATAATCGAGTGCTCAACTTCGCTCTTGAGAATCTCAACATGGTGGTAGATCGACGTAAAGGGCCCGACGTAAGAGTCCACGATGCGGGTTTCCTCGCCGATAATGGCCGGCCCCCGCACGACGCTATTGATGATCTGGGCACCCAGACCAACGACTACCCTGCCAATAACAGAGGATCCGTCTCGCACGCACCCATCGATCCGACGTTCGAGCCCTTCGAGCACAATCCGGTTAGCCTCAAGGATATCTTCTAACCGCCCGGTGTCCTTCCACCATCCGCTGATAATGTGGGGCTCCACTCTGGCCTGGTGGTCAATGAGCCACTGGATCGCGTCTGTAATCTCCAACTCGCCCCTCGCGGAGGGCTTGATGGCATTCACTGCCTCGAAGATCCGCGGCGTGAAGAGATAGACACCAACAAGAGCGAGGTCGGACTTTGGCTCCCGCGGCTTCTCTTCCAGCCGAATGACCTGTCCATCGTGCAACTCGGCTACCCCGAAGCGCTCAGGGGCCGGCACGTGCGCTAGAAGGATCATCGCGTCGGGGCTTTGGGCCGTGAACTGGTGAACGAAATCGCGGATCCCGTCGAGCAGTAGGTTGTCGCCCAGATACATCACGAACGAATCGTTCTGAAGGTACGGCTCGGACTCCTTGACGGCGTGAGCAAGTCCAAGTGGCGCCGACTGGTGTATGTACGTGACATTCGCCCCCCACCGATGGCCATCGCCAACCGCCGCCTCGATCTCCGCAGCGGTCTCGCCAACAACCATGCCAATATCTGTAATACCGGCGGCGACTACCCCCTCGAGCGCATAAAACAGGATCGGCTTGTTGGCAACTGGTAGAAGCTGCTTGGCGGCTGTGTGAGTAATGGGACGCAGTCGCGTGCCCTTACCACCACTCAGAATCAGGGCCTTCATCTTGGGTACCGGAAGGCTGGCTTCTCTTGATATTGAGCCAAACTAGGTGCCCGACCATCCCGAGGCGAGATGATGGGATTCTCGACCGGCCATATGATCCCGATATCTGGGTCGTTCCAAGCGACGGCACCTTCGGCCGCTGGAGCATAGTAGCTGCTGCATTTGTACTGGAGATCGGCAATGTCTGACAGCGCAAGGAAGCCGTGCCCAAAGCCCACCGGAATATAGAGCTGACGCATGTTTTCATCAGTCAGCTCGACCCCGACCCATTTGCCAAACCCTGGGGAACCAACACGGAGATCGACCGCGACATCAAAGATCCGACCAGCTGTGCAGCGGACGAGCTTCGCGAGCGGCGCAGACATGTCCTGATAGTGGATGCCGCGAAGCGCACCGCGGAAAGACCGCGAGTGGTTGTCTTGGATGAATTCGTCTTTGATCCCGGCTTTCTCGAAGCGATCCTTCTGAAATACCTCGAGGAAGAATCCTCGCTCGTCTCGGTGCACTTCTGGCTGGATAAGCAGTATGCCTTCCAGGCTTGTTTCGCTTACTTCAGGCATCGGAATTCAGGCCCCCTTTTTTCAGCCGAAGTTATCGCCGCGACCCAAAAATCGTACCGATTCGCCTCCCCCACCAGGCTGTCGCCCAGACCAAACCTCCCAAATGCCTCATTTCCACTTCTAGGCAACTTCCCCGCAGGTATACATACATATGTTGCGGCCTGGGTCATTGACTTCCCTGAGCGTGGCCGCGAAACTAGGTGAGTTGCCGGCGGGGAAGGCTGCCAGGCCTAGGCGGGCTCGGGAGGCGGTAAGGAATTGATTCGATATCGACTTGTGGGCATCGCCGCGTCCCTCTTTGTATTCGGCACCCAGGCGCTGACCGGAGTTGCGGCAGCCGCGGCGGCGCCCGCAGGGGCCCCGACAG
>JALZAL010000275.1 GCA_030948325.1 Candidatus Dormiibacterota bacterium | reverse complement strand
AGCAGGGGATCGATGATCCCAAGGTTCTGATGTTTCCCGGCCAATTTCCCGGCTACTCGGGAACCCCGCGGATGACACAGGAATACCACCGGCGCAATCCTGCTGGTGCATGCGCCATATGCGACGTGGCTGCGAAAACAACAGTCAGGAGTTCACAAGATGTCGTCTTCCATGCCCTTAAGGCTTAGGGCCCTCGCCCGCATCGCTCATGTTGTGCTGATGATGGTGGGCGACGACCTCGCCAGTCCGACGCCCCTCTCAATCGCTTCGTCGCCGTCCGATGGGTGCCGCCGCGGCGGGCAGTGAACTAGGTGGCCACGTCTGACCCGGCACAGGTGGTGCAACTCCTTACCCTGCTATGGATCGTTGCGACCTCAATCGTGCTCGTCGCTTGGCCTGGACGTGCAGCCCAGTCTTCGAAGGTCATGATTGGCGCGTGATCAGGCGCTGGCAGGGACGAGCGCTTGCGGCCTGTGCGATGCTCTGTGGCCTTCTGGCCGTCGCCCTTTTCCTACTCGGATTGCCGCTCGTTGGGGCCGCGCGGCCCACTTACTCCGCCTTCGCAACCGCTGTCTCCTTGACGTTCAGCCTGGTCTGCTTCGGATTTGGGGCGGTGGTCACGGTCCGTTCATCGGATCCGATGGCCAAGTACGCAGCAGTCATGCTGGCCATGTTGGGAGGAGCGGGGCCGCAGTACACGGACCCCCTTTCGGCACGTCCCGGACTCTTCGTGCCAGCCCGAATTGGCACCTTTCTACTAATAGCGACGCTCGTCGGATTCCTGCTGATTTTTCCGAGCGGGCTCGTACGCCCGCGTTGGGCGCTCTGGCCGGCCCTGGCGTTGGCCGGCGCGACGCTTTTCGTCATGCTGTCGCCGAGCGTCTACCCACCAAGCCCGAATCCGCCGGATGTGCTCGGTCTCCTGATGCTACCTGGCCTAGGTGGCGGCATAGCCGCCCAGTTCTGGCGCTGGTCGCGAATCTCGGATCGCGAGGCAAGGAGACAGACACAGTGGGTGGTGCTCGGCTCGGTCGCCGCGATCGCCGTTCTCATCCTGAGCGTCACGCTCAGCGGTCGGTTGCCGCGACGGCTCGCTGACGAGGTCAGCTTCACGACTGTGAACCTCGGCCTACTGGCGATTCCGATCTCCATCGGCCTCGCCGTGACGCGTTATCGGCTCTGGCAGGTCGACCTCTTCGTCAACCGCGCCCTGGTCTATGGAGCCCTCAGCGTGATTCTGATCGCCGCCTACCTGGCGGTCGTACTCGGGCTGCAGGCCGTGTTGGAGGGCAGGGGCCAGGCTGTGATCTCGCTAATCGCCGCCGGCCTGGTGGCTGTGGCCTTCCAACCACTTCGGCAGAGCGTTCAGCGCCTGGCGAACCGCCTCATGTACGGAGAGCGAGACGAGCCGCTGTCGATTCTCCTTCGGCTAGGCCGGATCCTCGACGAAAATGTGACTACCGAGACACTGCTCCCGCGCATCGTTGAGACGGTTGCCGCGGCCCTGCGGATCCCCTACGTCGCCGTGGCTCTGCACGAGGATGGCGAGGCTGTTGTCGCAGCGTCTTATGGGCAGCCAATCGACGACTTGCTTCGGTTGCCGCTGACCCACCAAACAGCGCTTGTGGGCGAACTGTGCCTGGCGAACCGGGGCCCACACGACGCCTTCTCGCCGGCCGACCTTGAGGTTCTTCGCGAACTGGCCGTACATGTGGGCGCAGCGGCCAAATCGGTCATGCTCACCCGAGAGCTTCAGCGCTCTCGCGAGCGCTTGGTAGCCGCACGCGCTGAAGAACGACGCCGGCTCCGGCGCGACCTTCACGATGGCCTCAGTCCGCAGCTGGTAGGTGTGGCGCTGAAGCTGGACGGAATCCGGAACCGGCTCGAGGAAATGCCCCAGGTCCGGAAGGAATTAGATGAACTTGCCGACCGGACCCGGGCGGCGATCGCGGATGTGCGCCGTCTCGTGTACGCACTGCGGCCGCCTGCGCTTGATGAGCTCGGTCTGATCGCGGCGATCCGGCAGGCCGCAGACGTCAATGGATCTGGGATCGATATCTGCATCGATGCCCCTGAAAGCCTGCCACCACTGCCTGCGGCGGTGGAGGTCGCCGCCTACCGCATCGCCCAAGAGGCGGTGACCAACGTCCTCCGTCATTCGGGCGCTCGTAGCTGCCGCCTGAAGGTGACCCTTGAGGGTGGGGTGCTGAGACTCGAGGTGTCCGACGATGGATCGGGACTCTCACCGAATGCGCCTGCTGGCGTGGGCCTCATCTCGATGCGCGAACGGGCCGAGGAGTTGGGCGGGCGACTGGAGCTTGAAACAGCCGCCGGAGGCGGCACCCGCCTTGCCGCGCTCCTGCCCTGTCCAGAGGTTGCCTGATGGCCACGCCGATCCGCGTCCTCATCGTGGATGACCACCCCGTTTTCCGCGATGGCATGCGTGGTCTGCTCGCATCGCTCCCACAAATGACGGTTGCCGGCGAGGCCGCGAACGGACCGGAGGCCGTGCAATTGGCTATAGAGCTAAGGCCCGACATTGTGCTCATGGACATCGGGATGCCCGAGATGAACGGGATCGAAGCGACCCGAGCCGTGCTTTCCGCGTGTCCGACTGCTCGCGTCCTTATGTTGACCATGTATGAAGAGCCCGACTCGGTTTTTTCTGCTTTGCGCGCTGGTGCCCGCGGTTACCTACTAAAGGACGCGCGTTCAGACGACATAGTCCGGGCTATCGAGGCGGTCGCGCAAGGCGAAGCGATCTTCGGACCCGCGATCGCTGAACGCTTGGCGGCTTTTTTTCGTGGTGGGGGCACACCGCGACCGCCGGCTCCGTTTCCGGAGCTCACCAGCCGAGAGACGGAGATCCTGGACCTCATCGCCCACGGCATGACCAACCAAGAAATGGCGGCCCACTTCAGCGTCTCGCTCAAGACGGTCCAGAATCACGTGTCGAACGTCCTGGCCAAGCTTCACGTTGTCGACCGGACGCAGGCAGCGCTGCGAGCACGAGAGGCCGGGCTGGGCTGACGGCCGGCCGGCGCGCGGAGGAGGCGGGCCGGTCAGAGGAAACTCGGCCGCCCAACCCCTACCTGTCGGCGACCACCAACGTTTCGGGCGGGGGCGGTCGAGTTTGGGTAGCTGCGGCGAACTCGACCTCGCTGGTCCTCGCGAGATCCGCGATACATTCCCAGCCAATTTCCCGGCCTCCTGGGAAAACCGCCGATGACACGGGAATGCGAGCGACGTAATCCTGTGGGGGCATTCCACATTCTCGGAGGAGGTCGACAGATGAGAGAAGCGATCTGGAGTCGCGTTGGGCCGGCTAGTGGCCTGCTGTTCTTTCCGCTGATCATGGTCGGATTCTCGATCCACGGCTATCCGGACATCCAGCCAACCGACGCCCAACTAGCGAAATGGTTAGCGAGCGTCGACGCGAACGTGTTCAGGTTCGGCGTTTACGTCCAGGCGCTGGGTACAGTGCTGCTCATCCCTTTCGCAGCTTGGCTGTACGTTCACTTGCGGCAAGGGGCCAGGGATTCGTTGCTGCCGGCCATCGCCATGGTTGCAGCCGGCGCCGGCTGGATTGTCCTCACGCTCCCCGTCAATGAGTCTTGGGTCGGGCTGGTGGACCAGGCTCGCATAGGTTTGGATATCCGCACGGCTCAGACCGTGGTCTCAATCAATCAGGCGTGGTTCGAGATCACCGGACTCGTCTTCGGGTTGATGCTCATGGCGGCCGGAGTGGCCATCATCCGCGGCGGCGCGATATCGCGGTGGGTAGGCTGGGCGGCGATCATCACCGGTTTGGGGTCGGTGGTGTCGGTGCCTCTTGGCTCCGCTTCGACACCGGCACAACTCCTCGGATTCCTTTGGATTCTCGCCGTCGGCGGCTACTACACCTTCCGGCCCTCTCGGGTCGGGAGCGTGTCGCCAACACGGCCCAGCCATCCGTCACAGCCGAGCCGCTGGTTACAAGGTGAAGATCGCCGCCTAACGCGATCCTAGGCTGGCAAATGAGCACGGTCGGCTTCGAGGCGAGCGTCGTGATCAGGCGGCCGGCCGCGCAGGTGTTCGACTTTCTGGCGAATCCGGAAAACGATCCCCAGTGGAGCTCCGCAAGCAAGGAGATGCGGAAGACATCCGTTGGCCCCGTAGACGTGGGCGCCACATTCACTCAAGTCGGCCATTTCCTGGGTCGGCGATTTGAGTTCTCGCTCGAGGTAACAGCGAACGAACCAAACCGTAAGTTCGGTATGAGGGTTGTAGCCGGCCCGATCAGGTTCGCGGGGGTGCGCGTATTGGAGACCGTTCCCGACGGCACCCGCGTCACCTTCACGGGTGCCGGGGCGTCGGGCGGCTTCTTCAAGCTTGCACGGCCGCTTCTCGCAAGGGCGGCCGAGCGGCAGCTGAATGCAGACCTTGCGGCTCTAAAGGAGGTCCTTGAAGCCCAGGTTTAGACGGCTCGTCACACCGGATGTTCACTGAACCCTCCCAGACAGGCTCGCGCAACCGTCCTGAGTCCGGGCGGTCAATGGGAAACCCCGCAACGCCTGACCTGTAGGCGACGACACCATTTGCGCGCATGGCACATCGAGTTTGGGTCGCGACGACGAACTCGACGTCGCTGCTCATTGCGAGATCCGCAAACAGATTCCTAGCCAATTTCCCGGCCTCCTGGGAAAGCCGCCGATGACACGGGAATGCCACCGACGTAATCCTGATGCGGCATACCACATTCTCTGAGGAGGTCGACAAATGAGACAAGCGATCTGGAGTCGCGTGGGTCCGGTCACCGGACTGCTGTTCGTCATCGTGCTGCACATCGGGTTCTTGATCCACGGCTATCCGGACGTCCGGCCCACCGATGCCCAGCTGGCGAACTGGCTGGCGAGCGTCGACACGAATAGATTCGGCCTAGGCGTATACATCGAGGCGTTGGGCACGCTGCTCTTCATTCCATTTGCCGCTTGGCTGTACAGTCACCTCCGCCGTGACCCCAGAGGATCGCCCTGGCCGGCCGTCGCTATGCTCGCCAGCGCCACCGGTTGGGTGATCCTCACACTGCCCATCGACGAACTCTATGTCGGCATCCTTGGGCAGGCTCGCAGAGGGCTCGACATCCACGTGGCGCAAACGGTGGTCTCGATCACCCAGGCCACATATGACATGACCGCAATCGTCCTAGGGCTAGCCTTGCTCGCCGCCGGCGTGTCGATACTCGGCGGTGGGGTAATGTCGTGGTGGGCCGGCTGGGCGGCGATCGTCATCGGTCTGATCGAGGTGTTTTCGGCGCCGTTCGGCACCGACGCCACACCGGCGGGGTTGCTGCCGTACTTCTGGGTCATCGCCGTCGCCGGCTACTACACCTTCCGGCCAAGCCGGGCGCGAGAACTTGTCACTGGCATCGCCCAGCCCTCCATGACACCCGGGCTGCCGGCCACAAGGTAGGGATTGCGACTTAGCCGATTCACGCTTTCTAAGTTCACCATCCCGAAACGCCCGCACGAGCTGCTTTGCTCGGCGCGGGCGTCGGGGCGCGTTTGGACGCCAAGGTCGATCAAAGTTGGGTCGCGTAGGCGGGAAGGCGATTGCGGACCCCGGAGTTGACACCTTATTTGACACCTTGACCGGGAGACTCCCTGATCCTCTCTGAGACTCCCTGAGACGGTTGCGTCATAAGTTCGAGTTCGAACGAGACGCTCTGATCCTGCGTGATCATCCCTGAGACTCAGTGAGGGAAGACTCTTAATCCCAAGGTTCAGGGTTCGATTCCCTGCGCGAGCACCAATATGTGGTGCCTGCACTCGCCTTACGGTCTATATGTTGTGGTCGGTCTGCCGCAATGCGTCACATATGCGGCATTTGACAGCTTCGTTTGACAGCTTCGCGGGGACTCCGACTCGCCGGCTCGCCTTAATACCGCGGGGTGGATGGTTCGAGTCCATCGCGCCCGCCAAAGAAGCGAATCTTCCAGGCACCGTTGGAGCTCTATGCAACCTGC
>JALZAL010000272.1 GCA_030948325.1 Candidatus Dormiibacterota bacterium | reverse complement strand
GAAGCCGCGGTCGCATGTGTCGCCCGCTTCGAGGGGCACCTGGGCGCGGCGCGCATCGCCTTGATCCTGCGCGGACAGCTCGACGCCTGGGCGACGTCGAAGCCCTGGGTCCGGGACCTCGCCTTTTTCGGGGCGCTGAGGGACTGGGACGTGGAGCGCATCCGGGACCTGGTCTCCACGCTGGTGGAGCTGGGCCTGATCGTCCGCGGGCACGGCGAGAAGCCGACGATGTCGGTCACGCGGACCGGCCGAGCCCTGCTGGCCGGGGAGCAATCGCTGACGGTCGAACTCGAGGTCGGGCCGTCTCGACCCGCCCCCAAACAGAGCCGCTCGTCGAAGGGCCTCACCGCCGGCGACCTCACCGACGAGGCGTTGGTGCGTTTTGATGCCCTCCGTCAGTGGCGCCTCGCGACCGCCAGGCGGGCTGAGATGCCGCCGTACCTGATCTTCCACGACAAGACCCTGGCCGAGATCGCGCGGACCCGACCGGCGTCGATCGCGGACCTCAGCGCGGTTCCCGGCGTCGGTCCCGCCAAGCTGGAGCGCTACGGCGCCGCCGTACTGGCGGCCATAAGGGAAGGCTGAGGCCTCAGCCCGCGGAGGCGTCGTTCGGACGAGGGGCGATTACAACGGGGCAGCCCCGATTCTCTTTAGCATCTGGCCATGGCTTGGAATCCGTACCTCGAGGAATGGGCCGCTGCGAAGGGCTCACGCGTTCATGGCTGGATCTGTTGCTCGGAGCTGGGCAGCAGCCTATCGGAGTACCGGATGCTCGCCTGCTGGAGAGACGACGAGGACAACAGGAGGCAGATTCGAGACTATCTCAGCCGCAAGTACGCCTTTGGAGTCCCAGGCAATTCCGCGCTCGACTGTCTCGCCCAGTACGGCCCCCTCGTGGAAATAGGCGCCGGCACGGGATACTGGGCTCGTTGCCTGCGCGAGCGAGGCGTCGATATCGTCGCCTACGACGTCATGGGTGATTCATGGCGCTCCTGGTTCCGTCCATCCATCCTGGCAGAGACTCGACACGGCGGAACCCGTGCGGTTGTAGCCCGTCCGCACCCGCAGCGCGTGGAGCCGGTGCTCTGGACGGAGGTCCTGGAAGGCGGTCCAGAAGTCCTCCGGTGCCATCCGGCGCGAACCCTCCTGCTGTGCTGGCCTGATCCATGGAGCGGTTTTGACGAAGCCTCACTGCTCGCCTACCCGGGCGAGCGCGTCGCGGTGGTCGGTGAATCCAGCCAGAAAGGTCCGGGGAGCGACGGCTTTCAGGCGCGGCTGCATCGATCCTGGCGCCGTATCGAGGAAGCGCCCGTCCCTCGATGGCATTCATCCCAGGACCGGCTGATTGTCTATGGGCGACGCTGAGTCTTGGCTCGATCACCTGCCCGCTATCTCGATCATCTGCCCGCATCCAGATGAACGCCCGACTGGAGAACTCTTGATTGATTCTTAACAGCGGCCGTGGAGCAATCCTTGTATGGCAAGTAGATCAGCGGTTCGAATCCGCCACGGGCTATTCCCAGAACCCCGCTCGAGCGCGCTCCCGAGTTGCAGGGTCGCAGCGACTGGCTGGTTAGAAAGACCATGGTTACGTGGTCCGGCCCCGGCGCCCTTCGGTCTGTAGTTGTGTTTGCCAGCGGGCTGTGCTTGCTCGTCGGGCTGGTTATCGAGCTCGCAACTTACCTCCCGTTTGATCCCGAATGGTCGTTGAACGCTACTCTGGTGCTCTTCATTTGCAGCTTCTTCGCGGGAGCAGCAGGTGCGTATTCATCGGCCGCTGCCCTGATCCGGCTGAGGCAGTGGCCAAAGCGCCTCCCGCGCTGGTTGAAATGGTCGGCCGCGGGCTGGTGGGCGCTTACTGCCGTCTGGTTTGTCGTCCTAGTGACGCTTCCCGGGGTGCCAACCCATTGTGCGACTTTCGGCCAGCCTCCATGCGGCCACGAGTACGTCTTCAACAACCACGGCAGCTTGACGGTCACCGATCGCGCGCACTTTCTCGCCGGGGTGCGTGTCTTGGTGCGAGTGTTCGCTGGCTTTCCCGTAATGGCGTTGACGTTGATCCTGGTGGCCCACGCCTTGATAGCGACAGGCAGACTCGCGTACGAGCCGCGGGACCGACCCATCAAAGTAGCGAACTAGCCCGCGGAATGGATCATGGAAGGTTGCAAACGCGAGCTGGTAGGGCTGGTTGTTCGATTAGTGTCCGCCACGGGCTACCACTTAATCCAGGAACTTTCGCCGGCCTAGCCCGTTGTACAGTCGATGCGTAAGGCCTCCATCCGTCTTGCCGGACTCGCGGTGGCTGCCATCCTCGTCTTTGCCGCTGTTCGATTGCTGCATCCGGCCATAGGCCCGTCGGTGCAGGGCGTCTCGGCGGAACGGCTCTCGCACTATGGGATTGTGATGCTCAATCCGTTCCCTTGGGACTTACCCAAGGTCACGGCAGGCCAGGCGCAACAAACCGCATTGAAGCAGCAGCCGGGCGGTACCGTACTCCAAACCGTCCTGGCCGAAGTCGTTCTGACAAATCCGTCGACTAGCAAGCCACGCCTTTGTTGGGTGGTGAGCATGCCCGGGTCCCTCATTGCGTCGTATGGACCGCCGGGCAGTCGGAAATTTACGGCCACTTGGTACATCACCCTGATCGATGCCCATTCGGGCGAGTTCATCCAAGGCTCGGCGGGCAACTAAACTCTTCCGCTGCAAGCCTCTTCATGGGCGGCCCGAACTCATCTGTTCGATTAGGGTCCGCTACGGGCTGTGACCTCAACGGGCGGCTTTACCCAGGCTCGTGAAGGACGGGCACGGGCTCCCCATTACCTAAATCCGAGTGAAGTCGTAAGTCCAGGTGCAATCGGTTGGCGGCTCTGGTGTGGCGAAGGTAAGGCCGTCGCCAAAGTACACATTGGTAAATACCTTGTACTGCTGCCCAGGGATTTCACCTGTGATTCCCGTCGGCGAGTCGAGGTTGTTTCTGTAGAAGTCCAGCCTGAACCATTCCACTCCATCCGCCCCCGTGAGTTGGAGTCGGATTGCGCAGCCGCCCACTCCTTCCTCGACCGTCACCTGGTAGCGCCCGGCTGGCAGGTAGCCAAGGTCAGCCCTTGTTCCTCGCCCGTGGAGAACAATCGTGTTGCCACGACGCTCGATTCGCGTTCCAGTGCCCTTCCCCAGATTACCGACCGCAAGCGCGCTCCCGACCACGACGCAGACGACGAGGACACCGATCGCTCCAAGCTTCCATCGGTTCATGGCATGCTGAACTCGTCCGAAACTGACCGCCACATCTGTAGAAACGCAGGCGTCCGGATGTTTCCGGCGCCCAGCTCCCAGTGTTCGAAAAGGATCCACGGGGGGCGTATCTCAGGCGGAGGGCCAATTCGATTGTTCGATTAGACGGGCTATGACCAATCTCAGGCTCTGCTGCGCTCGATCGATCTACCTGCTAGTTGGACACTTGAACGGCGGAGGCGCCGCAGCGGGCTCAGGGGACGCAAATGCTCCAGCAGTAGTCAGGTAAAGAGTGATATGACCCGAAGTCATGTCGCCAAGACGACCGCCGCCAGCTA
>JALZAL010000209.1 GCA_030948325.1 Candidatus Dormiibacterota bacterium | reverse complement strand
ATAAGGCCGGGCACAGTGGTCAGCTGATTGCCCGGGATTGGGAAGCTATCCTCGTTACTGATCCAACCTCCGCCGTTGGCGATGACCTCCGCCTGGAACGCGCTTATCGTGCCGTCTTTCGTGGCCCCGGTCTTCAGCTTCAGCACGTAAGAGTGCGATTTTCCCGACCCCATCATCGATTCTTCGCGCGTAAAGACGAGCTTTACCGGGTGGCCGCTCTTCTGTGCAAGCACACCGATCACACCCATGCAGAGGAATTCGCCGCGATGGCCGAAGTTGCCTCCCATGGCTGGCACGATGACCCGAACCCGATCCGGGCTCAGCCTCATGACGTCGGCAAGCCAAAGTTTCAGAGGGTAGAAGTGATGGGTCGGCGCGTGCATCGTGAACGTTCCCGTTTCGTCGAAGTAACCAAGCCCGGCCTCTGGCTCCATCGGGGCGTGCTCTCGCGGATTAGTCGTGTATGTGCCTTCGACGATCGCGGTGGCTTCGGCGAACCCCTGCTCGACATCGCCCGTCGTCAGGCGTGATGTGAGCTTCCAGTTCGGATACGGCGGATGCAACTGGGGCGAATCGTCGCTCAGCGCGTCAAGCGGGTCAAATACCGGCGTCAGGACCTCGTAGTCGACCTTGATTCGACTCGCGGCCTCCGCAGCCAGCTCCTCGCTGTCCGCGGCGACGGCAGCGACGGCGGCACCGATGAAGTGAACTTTGTCCTTGGCCAGCAGATAGACCTGCGGCCGGCAGTTGGTCATCGTGTTACGGCCCAGGATGTCTTTGAAGGTGATGACCGCATGCACGCCTTCCATCGCCGCCGCTGCGGAGGTATCGATGCTGCGTATTCGGGCGTGGTGGTGTGGGCTCCGCAGGATCTTTCCGAACAGCATCCCTTGCCGCTTCAGGTCGGCCGCGTACTTGGACGCGCCCCGGACGTGCAGCAACCCATCAGGCTTGCCTATCCGCGCGCCTGCTCGAAGTCCGTCTTGAGCTGCGACCGTCGGTGTTGGCTTCGCACCGATCACGGTCGCCGCATCGAGAACCGCATCGATGATTTTCGAGTAGCCGGTGCACCGGCAGCTGTTTCGCGACAGGCGCGAGATGACGTCAGCGCGCGTCGGATTTGGCTTGGCCTTCAGGAGGGCGGTGGCCTCCATGATCATCCCGGGAATGCAGAAGCCGCACTGGGCCGCCCCTAGGTCGACGAACGACTTCTGCAGCGGATGCATCTCAGCGCCTGCGCTTCCACCGCATGCTTCGCACGAGGCCAGGCCTTCGATCGTCACCACCTCTTTGGTGCCGACCCGGCCGACCGGCAGGATGCACGACATCACGCCGCGGCCGCCGAGCAGGACCGTGCAGCTGCCGCATTCGCCGCCATCGCAAGCCTTCTTGGCGCCCGTCAGGTCGAGGTCGTCACGAAGGACCTCGGACAGCATTCGATTGGGATCAACATTCAGCGTTCTGACCCCGCCGTTGATGGTCAGGCTGATGGTGGTCTCGCGCGCTGCCGAAAGCGTCGCCAAGGTACGGTTATTGTACTGTAACAGTCACTACATGGAACAGCCGCGCCTCAAGATCGGATACAAAGCCTCGGCAGAACAGTTCGGGCCGGTGGAACTGCTGCGCTTCACCGAGGAGGCCGAACGTCGAGGTTTCGACAGCGTCTTCATCAGCGACCATCTGCAGCCGTGGCGGCACACCGACGGCCACGCGCCCATGGTCCTCGCCTGGCTCGGGGCGGCGGGCGCGTCCACGAGCCGCATCGAGCTGGGGACCAGCGTGCTCACGCCCACCTTCCGCTACCACCCCGTGATCGTTGCCCAGGCCTTCGCCACTCTGGGTGTCATGTACCCGGGCCGCATCGTCCTTGGCGTCGGCACTGGCGAGCACCTCAACGAAGGCCCGCTCGGGCTGGAATGGCCGGAGCTCCCCGAGAGGTTTGCCCGCCTCAGAGAAGCCATCGGGCTGATCAAAAGGCTCTGGTCGGAAGAGCTGGTTGTCCATGACGGCCAGTACTACAAGGTGCACAACGCGACGATCTACGACCGGCCGCCCCAGTCCATACCTATATATGTGGCTGCCTCGGGTCCGCAGACTGCGAGGTACGCGGGTCGGGCGGCAGATGGTTTCATATGCACCTCCGGAAAGGGGATGGACCTCTATCGAGACTCCCTGCTGCCGGCCCTCGCCGAGGGCGAGGTCGCGGCGGGCAGAGAACAGGGCGCAGCCGAGCGGATGATCGAGATGAAGGTTTCGTACAGCCATGACCCCGACAGAGCGCTCGCCGACACGCGCATCTGGGCCGCTCTGGCCCTGCCGGCGGAAGCCAAGGCCGGGATCGACGATCCGCGTGAGATGGAAAAGCGCGCCAACGAGGTCGCCGACCAGGCCCACCGCCGCTGGCTCGTCGCCAGCGACCCAAAGACGCAGCTCGAGCAGATCCAGCCCTACCTGGACCTGGGCTTCAAGCATCTCGTGTTCCACGCGCCGGGCGATGACCAGATGGAATTCCTGCGGCTGTACGGCGAGGAAATTCTCCCGCGCCTGCGCACCCGCGATGGTGCGCCGGTCTAGCCTCTTATTCTCCCGTCCACTTCGGCGGCCGCTTCTCCAGGAACGACTCGACCCCCTCCCTGAAATCGGACGACATGTAGGCCGAGAGCAGTGCCTCCGAATCGCCGTCGCCGGGCACCATTTCGTCTCGGATCCTGCGCAGCGAGTCCTTGGTTGCCCAAAGTGTCAGTGGCGCATGACCCGCGATCTGCTCTGCCAGCTCTTGAGCCCTGGGAAGCAACGAATCCTCAACCGCGGTCACCTCGATGACGAGGCCCCAGGCCAGCATCTCGTCAGCGTCGATCAGGCGAGCCCGGAAGATGAGGTCTTTGAGGCGGGCGATTCCGAGCAGGCTCGCGGCCCTCGCGTAGTTGGTCATCGAAAGACCATTGCCGAGCGTGCGCGCAATTGGAAACCCATACTTCGCCGATGGCGACGCGAGCCGTAGATCGCAGCAGTTGACGATTGCGGCGCCGGCGCCGGTGCAGAACCCGGCGATGGCGGCGATCGTCGGCACGCGAACTGATTCGAGAGCGCCCAGCACCGCTATGCCTTTGGTTTCGTAGTCGAGAAAGTCCTGTGCGGTCCTGAGGGAACGAAACTGCGCGATATCCGTTCCGGAGACAAAGGCATGACCGCCGGCCCCGGTCAGCACCACCGCTTTCACCGAGCGGTCGCGGTTGATGGCCTCGCAGGTTTCGCCCAGACGCTCGTACATATTCCAGGTCATCGCATTGCGCGTGGCCGGCCGGTTGAAGGTGAGCCACTCCACCTGGCCTCTCCGCTCGACGATCAGCTCCTCGGCCTGTTCGTCCGGCATGACAGGAAATGTACTGCCTCGGGCGCGGCCCCCGCCGCTTGGCGCCGCAGTCTACGGTTGCTTGGCGGAGTCACGTCTGTTACAGTTGCGTGCCAAAGTTAGGTAACGACTGTAACTTCCAGCGAATCTGGTTAGCCGGTGGTTGGGGAACCAATCGATTACGACGCGCTCAAATGCGCCAGGGAGGAGGCAATGAGGTTCAGGTTGTCGACGGCGGCCGTCATCACCGCCCTGTTTGTGGGTGCATGTGCCGGCTCAACAAACCCCAACCAGACCGCGCAAGCCGGCGGGACTGTGATCATCGGAGTACCAAACGACGCCAGCGTCAGCAATCCCGACATCTCGTCGGACTATCCGGACTCTGCGATCGGCACGCTGGTCTACCAGGGTATGGTGACCTCGAGGCTCGACGGCGGTGTCGATCCTGCGCTCGCGTCGTCCTGGGATGTCTCGTCTGACGGTCTCACCTTCACGTTCCATTTGCGGACCACGAACTGGACCGACGGCAAGCCGTTCACGGCAGCCGACGTGGTCTACACCCTGACGAAGGTCGCGCCGCAGTACAGCGCCTTCTTCGCGGGCACGTCGGGCAGCATCACCAGCGTGACCGCTACCGACGACCACACGGTGAAAATCGTCCTCACCAAGCCGTACGGGCCCTTCCTGAACGCACTGGCGGCAGACTCCGGTGCTGCGATCCTTCCCCAGCACCTTTTCGAGGGCACCGACATTGCCAAGAACCCCGCCAGCCTGCAGCACCCGGTCGGCACAGGGCCGTTCATGATGTCGGAGTGGGTGGCGGGTGACCACATCACGCTCGCGAAGAACCCGAACTACTGGGCGGCCGGCCAGCCGTACCTGGACAAGATCATCTACCAGATCATCCCGTCTTCAACGTCGATGGTTCTCGCCCTGCAGTCGGGTCAGGTGCAGTACGTCGACCCTGACCAGATCGACCAGACCAATTACGCGGCAATCAAGTCCAGTGGCACGTTGCAACTCAACGCCGACACCTTTCCCGCCTCGGACGACCTCATGTTCTTCAACGTCCGCGGTAACCGGCCGACAGCCAACGTCCAGGTGCGACACGCGCTCGCGATGGCGGTCGATCGGAACTTCTTGTTGAAGTCCCTCTACTCCGGCGTCGGCGATGTCGGCAAGGAGGCTATCGACACCAGGCTCAAGTGGGCCGTCGATTCCAAGGTCGACTACTCGACCATGTACCCGTTCGACGCCGCCAAGGCGAACAGCATTCTCGACGCTGCCGGCTTCCCGAAGGGATCCAACGGCACCCGGTTCAGCCTTAACTTCGTGATCTCCTCTGCGCACCCGCCTTACGTGGCTGCAGGCCAGGCGATGCAGCAATGGTTCCAAGCGATTGGGGTGAAGCTCAATGTCGTCGCGCTCGACGACCAAACCGCAACGGTGCGGGTGTTCGAGAAGGGTAATTACGACATCACGATCGAGGGCTACACCACGCGCAACGATCCGGCGCTCGGCATCGTGCGCGAGTTCACAACCAGCCGGATCGGTAAGGACTTCGGCAATGCAAGCGGCTATTCGAACCCGATGGTCGACCAGCTGGCCCTGGACGGCCAATCACACTCCCTCAATGCCGACCGTAAGCCGTTCTACGACCAGATGCAGGAGATCATCGCCAACGACCTGCCGGTCATGCTGATCCTGCAACGGACCGACTTCGACGCTTCGACCAAGAAGCTTCAGGGCCTTTGGAACGGCGACGAAGGTTACGGGGCCTGGTGGCTCGCAACGCTCCAGCACTAGGTAGACACGAACGTGATGCCGCGGCTCGGGCCGCGGCGTCACGATAATAGAGTCCGCTTTCAGGCACTTTTCCGAAGGGGATCCCAGTAGCCTCTCAGAGCCTCGATAGCCATGGCGCGCCGGTCATCCCGGGCGCTTCGGGTCGACGCCTATCCGCCCGGACGCGGTCGCGGCGCGGCGGCCTTCCTCGCTACGTTCTCTCGAGGTTGGTCGCGGCGGCATTCCTGCTTGCTGTGGTGACCATCCTCAACTTCATCATGACCCACGTCTTACCGGGCGATCCGGTGACCGCGCTCGTCGGCCAGTTTCCCGCTCCCCCGGCATACGTGGCCCTCGTCCGCCACGATTACGGGCTCGACCAGCCTCTCTTGGTCCAGCTCTGGCTGTACCTGGGCAGCCTCCTTCACGGCAACCTCGGCTACTCGTTTGGCAGCCAGCGACCGGTGCTTCCCCTGATCCTGCAGCACGCTCGGGCCACGCTGCTGCTGATGGTACCGGCGCTCACCGTGGCCTCCATCGTCGGCGTCTGGCTGGGTGGCGCCGCCGCCCGCCGGGTCGGCAGCGTCTACGACGGCATCCTCTCCGCCGTGAGCATCGGAGGCTACTCGACGCCGGTCTTCTGGCTGGCGCAGATCCTGATCATCGCGTTCGCGATCAAGTTTCCCGTGCTGCCGGCGCAGGGCATGTACACGATTGGCAGCGACTACTCGGGGTGGGACGCCGTGGCCGACTACCTGCAGCACCTGGCCCTCCCGGGAGCGGCGCTGGCGTTCTTCAACATCGCGCTTGTCGCGCAGGTTGCCCGTTCGAGCATGTACGAGGCGCTGCACCAGGACTACACGCAACTGGCTCTGGCCAAGGGCCTGCGGCCCAGTTATGTGTTCTGGCGCCACGTGCTGCCGAACGCCCTCATCCCGATCGTCACCGTGATCGGCTTTAACTTCGGTTCGGCCTTGACCGGCGCCGTCCTGACAGAGACTGTATTCGGCTGGCCCGGCATCGGAAGCCTGTTCGTCGCCTCAATCGCTAAGCGCGACTACCCGGTACTCGAAGGAATCTTCTTGTTGACCAGCTTCGCGGTCCTCGCCGTCAACCTGATCACAGACCTTACGTATGGATTGATCGATCCGCGCGTGGCGCGGTCGTACCAGGGAAGAGGCTAGCGGAAGTGGTATCGCGGATCGACTGGCGCATCATCCTGCGTCAACCGGCGGGAGCGATCTCGACGGCGGTGATCGCCCTGCTGTTGATCGTCGCAGCCTTTGGCCCGCTGCTCGTCACCGGCAACCCCGACCACATCTCCGAAAACATCCTGCAGCCGCCTTCCGGAGCCTTCGGCCTGGGCACTGACGAGCTGGGTCGAAACGTTACCCTCGAGCTTTTCTACGGGCTGCGAATCTCCCTGGTGGTCGGACTTCTGGCGGCGGCGTCGGCGACCCTGATCGGTGCGGCCGTGGGATCGGTGGCCGGCTACTTCGGCAAGACCGTCGACAGCCTGGCGATGCGGTTCAGCGAGTCGTTCCAGGTCCTGCCGACGTTCATCCTGGCGGCGCTGATCGTCGCGCTCATCGGCGCGGGCATCGACCGCGTGATTGCCGTCATCGCGCTTCTGGCCTGGCCACAGACGGCACGCTTGATGCGCGCCCAGGTCCTCCGCGTGAAGCAGCTTGATTTCGTGGACGCGGCTCGCTGTCTCGGCATCAATGAGTGGTCGATCATGCTCCGCGAGGTCATCCCCAATGCATTTGCCCCTGTGTTGGCGACGGCTACGCTCACGATCGGCGACGCGATCCTGATCGAGGCCGGCTTGAGCTACCTCGGCCTCTCAGACCCGACCGTGGTCAGCTGGGGCAGGATGCTGAACAGCGGTCAGCGATTCCTGTTCGAGGCCTGGTGGCTATCCATTTTTCCCGGCCTGGCGATCTTCCTGACCGTGCTCGTTTTCAACGTGCTCGGCAGCGTGCTCAACAAGGTTCTCAACCCTCGGAGCGCTCAGTGATCGCGCCTACCAGGCTGCAAGCGCGCCCCGTGCTTTCCGTCGACGACGTCCACATGACCTATCACCGCAACGGCCGTCTCGTCCGTGCGCTTCAGGGTGCGAGCCTGGAAATTAACGAGAGTGAGGCCGTTGGGCTCGTGGGCGAATCCGGATGCGGGAAGTCCTCCTTGGGCCGAGCGCTCATTGGCTTGAACCCTCCGAACATGGCGACCATCGAATCAGGGCACATCGTGGTCGAAGGCCGTGATGTGACTCATCTCTCGGAGCGCGAATGGCCGGAGGTCCGCGGCAACCCGGTCGCGATGGTCTTCCAGGACAGTCTCAGCTTTCTGAACCCGGTCATGCGAATCGAGGAGCAGATCGCCGAGTCGGTTCGCACCCACGATCGCCGCGCCGACGTGCGCAAACGAGTGCGTGAGCTGGTGCAGCTGGTTCGCTTGCCGACCGCAGTTCTCCGCTCATATCCGTTTGAGCTCTCGGGTGGCATGCGGCAGCGCGTGGGGATCGCGATCGCCCTGGGCTGCAGGCCGCACTTGCTCATCGCGGACGAGCCGACGACCGCGCTCGACGTGACGACACAGGCGGAGGTCCTCGTCCTTATTGACGAGCTCAGGCGGTCACAGGGCATGGCGCTGCTCTTGATCAGCCATGATCTGGGGGTTGTGCGCTCGGTCTGCGATCGGGTCTACATCATGTACGCCGGCCGGATGGTCGAATGGGGGAGCGCTGCCGACGTGTTCGGCTCGCCCGGCCACCCCTACGTGGAGGGTCTGCTCGCCGCCGCGCAGACGGAGCGGCAGGGTCGCCACTTCGCATCGATCAAGGGAGAGGTGCCGGACCTGAGCGAGCCGATCACCAGCTGCCCGTTCGCGCCTCGGTGTCCAAAGGCTTTCGATCCGTGCAGCGAGATGCCGCCCACGTTCGACCTGGGGTCGGCGACGGGCCACCAGGTGCGCTGCTGGCTTCACGCGCCAGTGATCCGGCAAGTCGACGACCGTCGTAACGAAGGGGCATCCGGCTGACCGAGTCGACCTGCCTTTAATTCACCGCGGCGTTCAGGGGCGCCTCGTCGACGGACTCCACCGCCAGGCAGGCGGCGCGGTGCCCGTCGGGTCCGACCGGGGTCAGGGCCGGCTGAATCTCAGTGCAGCTGTCCATTGCGATCGGACAGCGGGAGTAGAAGATGCATCCGCCGTCCGCGGGCTTTCTGTGCGGCACGCTCGAGAATCGTGAAAAGTCGACCAGACCGCCCACGGACGGCGCGGCCGCCAGCAGCAGCTGCGTATACGGGTGCTGGGGGTGGCCCAAAACGTCTCCGGCCAACCCCTGCTCGACGACGTTGCCCTGGTACATCACGGCGACGCGATGCGCGAAAGCGCGCGCGATCGATATGTCGTGAGTGATGAACAGGATGGCGATCCCGCGCTGATCCTGGAGGTCGCTGAGCAGGTTCAGGATCTGGCCGCGGATCGAGGCGTCGGCGCCTGACAGTGGCTCATCGGCGATCAGCAGGTCCGGCGCCATAGCCAGCGCTCGGGCGATCGCCAGCCGCTGGCGCTGACCGCCGCTGAGCTCATGAGGGTAGCGCTGCAGGAAGTCCGCGGTCGCGGGAATCCCGACGCTCGCGAGCACTGCCGCGGTGGCGGGGGGGATGGCCGATCCCGGCTTCCCCGCCTGGATAAAGGCCTGGCGCAAGAGTTCGCGCACCCGGCGCCGGGGATTGAAGCTCGCGCCGGGGTCCTGGAAGATCGGTTGCACCGCCAGCCTGAACTTGTGGTGCTCGGCGCTCGACATCTGGTCGAGCGTGCGACCCCGGAAGAGAATCTGCCCTTCATCCGGAACCTCCAGCCCGAGCGCCAGCCGCGCCAGGGTTGACTTGCCCGATCCGGTTTCGCCCACCAGCGCGACCGTTTCGGCTGCGCCGATCGTCACATTGACGCTCTGGACCGCGGTCAGCACCGTTCCATCACGACGATGAAATCTCTTGGTGACGGCGCGCGTTTCGAGGAGGGCTGGCTGAGCCATGGTCACTGGCGGTCATTCCGAAGATACGACCGGCCTCCGCGGGCCGCGGCCCGCACTGCGATGAGCGCGTGCCGACCTCCCCGCTCGGCCATATCGAAAGCATACTTATTTCATGGAACATTCGCTACATCTCCGCCGCCGCTAGCGGTGCAGGTTTTTGGTGAGTCCCTGGGCGTCGAGGCTGCACAACAGGCGCGACTCGCGGAGCAGCAAGGATTCGACGGGCTGGTCGCAGTCGATCACTTCTTCAGCGGGCGATCGCCGTCTGCTCCCAGGTGGCGGGTCCAGCCTCTGGTCGCACTCGGTGTAGCGGCGGCGGCGACTAGCCGAATCACGCTTGCGGCCATGGTGATGAACGTCAACTTCCACCATCCAGCGGTTATCGCGCACGCAATGGCGACCTTGCAGGAGCTCTCAGGCGGCCGCGCCGAGCTTGGTCTGGGAGGCGGGTGGTACGCGCCGGAGCACGTGGCATTCGGCCTGCCGTGGGGCGACGGCGCGACGCGCACCGAGCGGCTGCTCGAGTCGGCCGTGGTCTGCCGGGCGATGCTGGAGCACCGCGGCGTGGTCACGCATCGCGGCACGTATTTCCCGATCGAGAACGAGGTGCCCTGGGAGTGGGGAGGAGCGGCGCAGTGTGTACCTGTGGCGATCGGCGCCGCACGGGAAAGCCTGTTGTATCGCGCGGCAGAGGTGGTCAACCGTGTCGACCTCCTGCACGTGAGGGTCGACGGCACTCCCGTGGTTGACGAAACGCATGGACGCTCCAGCGAGCGCGTTCAGAACCTGCTGGATCGCATGCATTCACGTGCCGGCTCGGCCGGCAACTCAATCAAGGTGTCGGCCACCCTCACGGCCGTCGTCGTCCCGGCAATCGATGCTGTCTCGGCGCGCAAGCAGTTGGCCGCTTCGCTGGCCAGCGCGCCCAGGTGGCTCGAACGCGATCTCCTGTACGTGATCGGCAGCCAGGACGAGTTGCTGCGAAAGATCGAAGCACTGGCCGCCCTGGGCGTGGATCGCGTCCACGTCATCCCGGGCCAGCCGAATTCACATCAGACCCTGGCGGCGGTCCGCGAGATGCTCGCCGACATCCAGCGGTTGTAACAAAGTTGACAACGTGACGAGCGTTTAGCTAGGGTTGGCCGGCGGTGCGCAAATGCCTATAGTCCACGTCGACCTCTTCGCGGGGCGCTCACTCGAGCAGAAGCGAGAGCTGGTTCGCGGCATCACAGAAGTCGTGGCGCGAACGTGTGGCGTGGCACCCGACGGGGTCCATGTCCTCATCAATGAGATGTCCCGCGAGAATTGGGGCCGCGGATCTGTCATGCACATCGACCGCACCCGCGCTGAGGGCGCGGGCTCAGCTGTCGCCACCGGCGACTTTGTGGTCGTCGCCACGGCCGCGGCAGCGTCGCCTTCGATCTCTGCACGGCCCCCAAACCAGCTCGGGCTGCTAGTGGCCCGCGCCGACGACGGAAAGGGCGACTTCGCGATCTCGTCCTGGTCGAGCGAAGACGCATGGCGCTCCAATGGTGGAACGCCCGACGATGCCACCATGTGCGACCGGGTCGACCTGCCCGACGGCGGTGGTCTGCGCGGGATGCCCCTTCTGCAGCGTCACATGACCGTCTCCACTCACGAGGTCAGACCAGAGAAGCTGGACGAGTATCTCGAGTTGCGGCGCATCGCGGTGAATCCCGGGATGGCGCGTTTACACGGTTTCGTGTCCAGCGACGTCCTGCGCAAGCGCTCGACCCCCAATGCCTTCTTCATCGTCAACCAGTGGCTCACGAAGGAGGACTCGGATCGCTACAGCGGGGACTCGCTTCACCAGTACCTCAAGAGCCGGGTACGCCCCTTGCTCATTTCGCACTCAGGCACCCGCGAGTTCGCCGTTCTGACGCCTGAAAAAGACTGAGGTTGGTTGGGTGATGTAAGGGCTGTGCTAATGTAGCAAGCGTTGCGTCATGGTTTTGGCGCGAATCAAGCAAGGCGGTGATTAATTGAGCGTCGTAACTCAGGCGGGGAAGCAGGCCATCAAGATCAAGGTCAACGGCGCGGAGCGTGAGCTGCTGGTCGACCCCCGCCGGACCCTGATGGAAGTGCTCCGCGATGACCTCGACCTGACCGGCACCAAAGAGGCGTGCGACGGCGGTGAGTGCGGGAGCTGCACAGTCCTTTTGGGCGGTCGGGGCGTGATGTCATGCCTTCTGGCGGTCGGACGGGTCGGTGCCAAAGAGGTGGTGACGATCGAAGGCCTCTCGAGCTACGCCCGACCTTGCGACGCCCATCCCGGCGAGGAGCCGCTACATCCGCTGCAGCGCGCGTTCGCCGATGGCGGAGCCGCGCAGTGCGGTTTCTGTATCCCCGGCATGATCATGGAGTCTCATGCCCTCCTGACCACCAATCCCGATCCGACGCGCGCCGACATCGAATCACGCCTGGCGCGCAACACATGTCGCTGCACCGGCTACTCGAAGATCGTGGACGCCGTAATGGTGGCGGCGAAGGCCATCCGCGAAGACACCGCGCTGCCTGAGCTCGAGTACCAGGGCAAGCGCATCGGGGCGAGGGCGCCGAAGTGGGACAGCCAGTTCCACGTCACAGGGCGGTCCAAGTACGCGGCCGATCTCAAGAAGGAAGGCATGCTGTACGCGCGGATCCTTCACAGCCCGCACCACCACGCCAACATCCTGGGCATCGACACCACGGCGGCGGAAGCGCTGCCCGGAGTCAAGTCCGTGATCACACACGAGAGCATCCCCGGCCGCAAGACGCTGATGAACTGCAAGCCGCAAATGCACATGCTGGCGATCGATCGCGTCCGCTTCGTCGGCGAGGCGATCGCGGCTGTCGCGGCGGAATCCGAAGAGATCGCGGACCAAGCGGTCCGGCTGATCAAGGTCCAGTACGACGTGCTCGACCCCGTCCTCAACCCGCTGGACGCAATGCACGACATCGGCCCGCAGATCCACCCACCGTTTCCAAACTGGGTGGCCATCAAGCCCATCGAGAAGGGCGATCCCGACCAGGCCTTTGCACAGGCGGCCGCAGTCGTCGAAAGCACCTATCACACCACGCCTCGTGAGCACGCACCCATGGAGCCCGAGGCGGCTCTGGCCTACGAGGCGGAGGACGGGATGTTCACCTTCCACTCGCCTCACCACCACCCGTTCGCGGGGCGCATGTGGCTGGCCGAGATGCTGGGCATCGACAAGAGCCGCGTGCGCGTCATCTGCCCCGCCATGGGTGGCAACTTCGGCCACCGTGGTGAGTTCGTGCACACTGGCGTGGCCGGTCTCTTGGCGGCGAAGACGGGGCGCCCCGTGAAGATCGTGTACACGCGCGAGGAGTCGATGCTCGGCTCGAGCAAGTCCCATTCGTACGACCTGAAGTACCGGACGGGCGTGGACAAGACGGGCAAGATCGTCGCGTTTGAGGCCGAGGTCATCGGCGACGGCGGCTGCTGGATCTGGCACCCCGAGGGCGACCTCAAAGGAAGCCCGCTCGGCTACATGATCGGCCTCATTGCGGGTCCATATTCGATTCCTAACGCAAGGGTGCGGATGTTCGAGGTGTGCACGAATCGGCCACGCAGCGGCCCGCTCCGCGGTACCGACGTTCCCGACCTGGCGTTCGCCTGGGAGTCGCAGATGGACCAGCTGGCCGAGGCCCTTGCAATCGACCCGCTCGAGCTCCGCATCCTCAATGCCATAGAGAAGGACCAGACGACAATCACAGGGGTCACCCTCGACGAGAGCGTTTCCGCGAGGGCTGTGATGGAGGCGCTGCAGGCGCCGTACCAGGCTGCGCTCGCCCGCGCGAAGACGGATCCCCAGCCGGCGCCTTGGCGGCGAGGGGTCGGCATTGGCTGCTGCTGGAAGACCTGCGGCGCCGCGCGCGGCGACAACGCGGGAGGTGCCTGGACCGGCATGGATATCGGCCTGACGATGGCGGCGGTCGAGCTTTCGGAGGCCGGCCGAGTGCGCGCGCTCGCGGGCGCGGTCGAGAAAGGCCAGGGGATTTCGATCGCGCTCGCGCAGATCGCTGCCGAGGAGTTGGACGTTCCTCTCGAAATGTTCGACGCCACGCTGGTCGGCGACACGTTCCTCGCCCCATACCCGATGGCGACGAGCGGCCAACGCACGACATTCCTTGCCGGATCGGCGGTCCTGAAGGCTGCCAGGTCGCTTAAGCAATCGCTGATCGCGGCCGCGGCCGCGGCTTTCGATGTTTTGGAGGCCGCGGTCGACTTCAAGGAAGGCATCGCCGGTGTTGCAGGCGATCCAAATCACCGCCTCACGCTTCGCGAGCTGGCGGGCGAGCTGCTGCGTCAAGGCCTGCCACTGAAATACGAGGCCACGCATGTCTTCGAAAAGTCCGAAGACGGCCAGGGTCCTGTGTACACGTACACGGCCCAGCTCGTAGAGCTCGACGTCAACATGGAAACCGGCGCGGTCAAGGTGCAAGACGTGACGTACGTCGGCGACCCGGGCAACGTGATCAATCCTCTGATCTTCGAGGGCCAGGTCGAGGGCGGTGTGGTGATGGGCCTGGGATTTGCTTTGACAGAAGAGTTCGTCGCGGGTGAGATCACTGGGCTCAAGCAATACGGCCTGCCGCTGATCAAGGACGCGCCCAAAAAGGTGACGACGATGTTCGTCGAGAACCCGGTCAACGGTGGCCCGTTCGGAGCCAAAGGCGCGGCTGAGTCGACCGCTGCGGCGGGCATGGCGGCGGTGGCGAACGCGATCGCCAACGCGACTGGCAAGCGCCTCTTCGAGCTGCCGGCGAAGCCTGCCCGGATACTCCAGGCGCTGCGCTCCTAGCCGACCCCGGCCTTCGGGTCGGTGGCAGCCGTGATAATGTAGCTGTTGTTACAAGCGACAGCGCTTACATCGAGCGTGTCGCTGGTTGGGATTCGATGAGGAGTGCGCCCACTCCGTGGGGGAAGACGATGGCAGTCAAGTCACATGCGCAATCGGGCGAGAAGGCTGAAGCCACCGGGGTCAAGCAGGTGACGTCCATCTACATCAACGGTGCGTGGACTCCATCCAGTGGAAAGGAAGTCGTTGAGGTTGTTAACCCGACCACCGGTCGCGTCATTGCGGCGGTGCCGGCAGGAACCGTCGAAGACGTTGACAGGGCAGTCGCCGCCGCCAAGGCCGCGTTCGCGTCCTGGTCGGTAACCGACCTCGCGGCACGTTCGAAGTTCCTCCGCGCTGTGGCGGATGGGATCACGGCCCGCGGTGAGGAGATTGCGGCCGCCGCCGCCTCGGACATCGGCACGCCGGTCAAAACCGGCCGCTATATGCATGTGAAGCTTCCGGCCTCGACGTTCATGAACATGGCCGACAACATCGAAAAGTTCCAGTTTGAGACACGAGAGGGTGCGCTGGCGATCGTGCGCGAGCCGGTGGGCGTGGTCGGCTGCATCACTCCGTGGAACTATCCGCTCCACCAGATCGCGGCCAAGGTGGCGCCGGCCCTCGCGTCCGGCTGCACCGTGGTGGTGAAGCCGAGCGAAGTGGCGCCGCTCTCCGCGTACATCCTGGCCGAGATCATCGACAAGGCGGGTTTGCCCCCGGGCGTCTTCAACATGGTCAGCGGGCTCGGACCCGTCGTCGGCGAGGCCATTGCCAGCCACAAGGACGTCGACATGATCAGCTTCACGGGATCTGTTCGCGCCGGAACACGGGTCGCGGCGCTCGCGGCGCCTGACGTCAAACGAGTCACTCTGGAGCTGGGTGGAAAGTCGCCGAACGTGGTGCTCGACGACGTCGAGGACATGCCCAAGATCGTCCAGGCCGCGATTAGCAACGCGTTCCTCAACTCGGGCCAGACATGCTCGGCTCTGACGCGCCTGATCGTGCCACGCGAGCGGATGACCGAGGTCGAGGACCTGGCGCGCGCAGCGGCCGAGGCTCAGGGCCTCGGGGATCCAGCTCTCGACGAGACGGCTCTCGGACCTGTCGTATCCGAGGTGCAGTACAAGCGGGTCATGGGATACATCAAGCGGGGCATCGACGATGGGGCGCGCCTCGTCACCGGCGGCCTCGAGCGGCCCGCCGGGCTTGATAACGGGTACTTCGTCGCGCCGACCGTGTTCTCGGCGGTCGCGCCCGAAAGTGTGATCGCCCAGGAGGAGATCTTCGGCCCGGTTCTGGTCGTGATCCCATACGACACCGAGGAAGAGGCGATCGAGATCGCGAACGGAACCGCTTACGGTCTTTCGGGCGGTGTCTGGTCGGGCGATCCCGCTCGTGCGGAGCGCGTCGCGAAGCGCCTGCGCACCGGCCAGGTAAAGATCAACGGGGGCGCCTTCAACCCGGTGGCACCTTTTGGCGGGTACAAGCATTCGGGCGTCGGGCGGGAGCTTGGCCCGCTGGGCCTCGAGGAATACCTGGAGACCAAGGCCCTCACCTTCTAATTTCCGTACGCAGTCCGCAACCAAAAGAGGAGTCGCAGATGCCGATCGTTCACATCGAGCTCTATCCGGGTCGCACGAAGACCATGAAGGAGCACCTGGTACGGCGCATAGTCGACGCGGTCGCCGAGGTCGCCGGCACGTCGCGGGAGGCTGTGGAGGTGATCTTCCAGGAGGTGAGCAAGGACAACTGGGCGGGCGGCCCGCGCCTTGTTTCGGACCGGCCGCCGGGCATGGGCGCCAAACGGGACGCGGACGCCTATCTCGTGGTCAACAACCTTCATGTCGAAGAAAGCAAGTGGGATGCCTACATGGCGTGGCGGCGCGACGCCGTCTACCCATACATGGCTGTGAGCGAGGGTTTCATATCATCGACCGTGGTCGCGCTCGAGGGCAGCAAGACCGACTATCTGATCATCAACAAGTGGACGAGCGCGGCGGCGCAGGACGCCTACACCGCGGATCCCCGCGAGGAACAGCTTCGAGTCGAGGCCAAAGCGCATATGGACGAGCTCGTGAGGCCGGTGCAGAGCGGGGACGTGGTTGACGTCTTTCACGGTGGATGGCAGGCAGACGGCAAGAAGGAGAAGGGTTCATGAACGAACAAGAGATCCGGTCGAAGATCGATACATGGGTGAAGGCGCAGAACGCGGATGACCTCGACGGCGTCATCAACTCATACGCACCCGATGGATGCCGCGTGCATAACGGCGTCCCGACGTGCGGACGAGACGAGCTCAGGAAGACCTACGGGACCGTGTGGAAGGCGCTGACGCATCGGACGATGACAATCCAGCACCTCACGATCTGCGGCAACACCGCGGTGATGGAGTACACGGAGCACGTCACGCACGCGGCCACGGTCGCCTCCACGTATGGCGAGCTAGTCGGCAGCGGCAAGCAGTTCACGATCCACGGCTGCGGAATCATGGAGTACGGCGAAGATGGCATCAAGGAGCTGCGCGTGTACTCAAACGCGCTCTTTCACATGCTGGCGCTGTCAAAGGGCCTGCAGCCGGCCGCTCACTAGGCTCGCGTTTCGCCTCAGCGAGTTGGGCTCTTCGGGGGTTCGGCAAGCCTGGTCACGCCGCGCCGTGCGAGGCTCGCCACCTCCTCTGGTGAACAGCCGAGCTCTTCCAGAATCACGGCTGAATCTGCACCGAGCGTAGGACCGGCGTTGTCGCGACGCACGTGCGTTCTTGTGAAGTTGAGCGGCGAGCCGAGTTGCCGCACCGCACCCAGGGTGGGGTGGTCCGCGTCCCAAAAGAAGCCACGCTCCCTGAGGTGCGGGTCGGAAAAGACCTTGTCGTACGTTTGGATCTCAGCACACGGCACACCGGCGCCTTGCAGCAGGCCGACCCAGTGCCGGATCGTCTGCGTCACAGTGACCGCCTCGATGGCCTCGATCAACTCGAGACGGTTTGCATGCCGACTCGAAGGGCTGGCAAACCGCGCGTCCGTCTCCCACTCGGGCCGCCCCAACACGCGGCAAAACGCCGACCAGTTGGGCCCAGACGTCGCGCCGACCGTGAAGTAGCCGTCCGAGGCGCGGATCGCTTGGTACGGGGCAGCGCTCTGATGCGCGGAACCCAGTGCTCGCGGCACTTCACCGGTGGCGAAATAACGTCCCGCTTCCCAGATACCCAGCGATACACCCGATTCGTAAAGCGAGATGTCGATGAAATCACCGACGCCGTCACGCTCCCGATTGCGAAGCGCGGCCATCGTCGCGAGCGCGCCGTAAAGGCCGCAAACGAGGTCGCACACAGGTACGCCCGCCTTCACCGGCGCGCCGTCCGGCTCTCCGGTGATCGACATCAGGCCGCTCATGGCCTGCGCCATGATGTCGAGCCCGGACAGGGCGGCGTAGGGCCCGGTCTGCCCCCAGCCGGAGATCGCGACGTAGATCAGACGTGGGTTCAGCGCCGAGAGGTCGGCATACGAGAAGCCGAGCTCCCCCATGGTTCCCGGCCGCAAGTTCTCGACCAGGACGTCCACCCTCGTCACCAGGTCTCGAAAGAGCTCCTTGCCGCGCGAATCCTTCAGGTCGAGGGCCAGGGACCGTTTGTTCCTGTTGAGCCTGATGAAGGTCGAGGACTCCCCCGACAGGAATGGCGCCGCGGTGCGCACAAGGTCGCCGGTGGTCGGAACCTCGATCTTGATCACCTCAGCGCCGAGGTCCGCCAGCTGCATGCAGCAGAAGGGAGCGGCCATGTAGTTGCCGACTTCGATGACGCGCACACCGGACAGCGGCGCTGGACTGGCCATCAATCCAGCGATTATGGGTCTGTTATTTGGCAGACGCCCGCGATGCCAGCGACGACTCGACGGCCGGCCAGACTTCGCCGATGAACTTCGTGATGACTGAATCAAGCGACTGGCCCTTGAACGTCAGCGGCCGGATGGTGACCTTTGTGATCTCCGGCGCCATCAGGTCGAGCAGATGCGCGGCGACTTGCTCAACCGATCCCGCAAGCGTCGACGACCGCACGTCCGCGTCCGAAAGCTGAGCGCCTACAGCCGCGGAGTCCTTGGCCGAGGCCGCATCTTTCAGGCCCTGGCTGGCTTCGATTCCGAGTTCCTCGAGGTGGTCCCACTTCGGATAGGTATTAGTCAAGCGAGTCGCGAGGCGCGCGCGCATCGCGTCGAGAGCGCTGCGTTCGTCGTCGGAGATGCAGGCCTCGAGGCGAAGATGGACCTTGGCGGAGCCGGCCGACCGCTCGCCCTCAACCTCACCTTCACGGATGATGGTGATGGCATTGTCGATCGCTTTGCGGCGGCCCATGTTAGCCAGCAGCACGCCGTCGGCGATCTTGCCGGACAGCTTCAGGGTCTGGCGGCTGTGGCTGGCGACAAAGATCGGGATGGCAGGGCGAACCGGCGTGAAGTTGAGCTTGCCGGTCGACACTCGAAATATCTCGCCCTCGTACTGAGCCGGCTGGCCGGACAGGAGAAGCCGGATGATCTCGATCGCTTCGCGAAGCGCACGGACCGGGCGGTCCTGGACCATACCGATCTTCTCGAGGGCGGACCCTGTTCCGATGCCGATCTGCGCTCGGCCGTCGCTGACCTGGTCGAGCGTCGCCATCGATGCGGCCAGCAGCACAGGGTGCCGGCTGTAAGGGTCGCTGACGCCTGGTCCAAGCAGCAGCCGCTTGGTCTGCTTGGCGGCCAGCGCGAGGTTGATGTAAGCGTCAGTCTCGAGGCGGATGTCCGTATACCAGAGCTCCGAGTAGCCTGCTTCCTCCGCCAATGCGACAAGGCGCAGGAACTCCTTGGTGGATGGCTCCGACCAGAGCAGAAGTCCAGGAGCAACCATTGAGCTCGTCAGACCGTGGCCGGGGCCATCTCTGAGCGGGCCTCTGCCGAGTCCACCACCTTGCCGCCCGTGGCGCCGAACAGCTGATGCACCAGCGTCGCGTCGCTGCGCTCCAACCTCTCGAAGCCGCTTGTCTCGGTCGCGAGCTTCTCCATGTTCTTGTGCTCGGGGCTCTCCAGCGAAGCCTGCGCATCAGACTTCGTCATCCACTTGTTGAGCAGCAGGTATTCGCC
>JALZAL010000146.1 GCA_030948325.1 Candidatus Dormiibacterota bacterium | reverse complement strand
GGGCAGGGCTATACCGAGTATGGCCTGATCCTGATGCTGATCGGCCTCGTGGTGATCGGTGCTCTGACGCTGTTGGGCCAATCGGTCCACGATTTGTGGCACAACATCACCACATCGATGCCGCGCTAACCCTGCCAGGGGCGTTCATGAACGGGCCGACTCGCTCCGGTCCCGTTCTTTGTTTAGACCTGAGGGACCGACCCTATACTGGGGCGAACCGGAACCATTGGGGCGTCGCCAAGTGGTAAGGCAGCGGACTTTGGATCCGCCACACGTAGGTTCGAATCCTACCGCCCCAGCCATCGCCTTCACCGATAGAGCTAACGGCCGAGGCTACCATGGCGGCATGAGAGGCGCTCATGTCAACATCGTCGCCATCTGACTTTACGGAGCTCCTGAACAGCGTCAATTGGAACCTCTTGTCCCACGCCTACGGTCCAGCCCGCGACGCACCGGACCATTTAATGGCGCTCTTGAATGGTGATCAGAATGAGAAAGCGGGGGCTGTCAACTACTTGTATGGCGCGATCGCGCATCAGGGCAGCCTGTTCCTGGCGACCGCTCCCGTAGCCCTCGCGGTGGCGAGTATCCTTCTGGATCCGCGACTGGCACCGCCAGTCGATCACTGGACGGACTTCGTCGACGGCCGCGGGACTCTTCGCTCCCATCTCCTCAATTTCCTTGCGACCGTTGTCGAGGGCTGCCGCTTCGACACGCCTCGGTCAGAACTTCAGGCCAAAGCTCACCCAATCGGCCGTGACGCCGACGTTGTCGCAGTTGCCCTGAGCTTTGCCTCGGGGACCCTTGAGCCCGATGGCTGGTCAGATGAAGTGATTGCCGAAGCGTATGACGCGCGATCCGTCCTTGCCTGCAGAGATGCGTGCCCTCGGCTCGCAGATCCGGTTTTTCGCTGCCTGGATGACCCCAGCTGGCAAGTGCGGGTCCACGCCGGACACTGTGCCACTAGGCTGATCCGCCATCCCGAGCTTGCCGATCGACAAACGGGACTGGCAAGCCGCCTCGAGCAGATGGCCATTCGGGGCACCGGTCGTGAGCGCGCCGCAATGGTTCTATCCCTTGGGGAGCTCGGGGCTGCACCTCGGCGGTTCCTCACGGACCCGGAGCCGGCAGTCCGCGCCTGCGCCGCACTGGCTCCGGCTCTCGCCACTGAGCCTGGGGCAACCCGTGAGATTCTCACCGCCCTGGCAGACCCCGTCCAAGCGGATGCCTGGTTGCCATTGATTCCACAGCTCGATGGGCGACTGCGTTTCTTGCTGGTCAAAGAGGCGATTGCAAGGGTGGCATCTTTTGAGGAGCTCGTCGCGGCAGCCATCGCCGTTGCGAACGTGACGAGCCACTACGCGGTCGAGAGGGATTGGGGACCTTTGCTCGCGGCGGCGTTTCCGGTGCCCGTGGGTCGTCCTCCGGACTTCACGCCCGCACAGCGGAGCTTCCTCGCAGCCCTAGTCACCAACGAGGCGTTATGGGACCGTCGGTTTGGGAACCCGAGGCCGTGGTTTCAGAAGGTTGGCCTTCCTTATGACAGAGACGGCTGTCGCCGACTGCTGGACAGCTGATGTCGCAGAGAATCAGCTAACTTACCGATCGACGATCAAGGCTCTCATGATCGCCACTAAACCACTCAGATGCACGACATCGGCCGATCTTTCGAACAGAGTTGCCAGACCTGACCAATCGACCCAGCCATCGCCTTCAGCCTCTGGCCGTCCAGTCGCCAGTTCGCAGGCGGTAACCAATTGAGCCCAAAAGGCGTTCACCATGGTGGTATGACGAGGCTTGTTGCGGCCGCTTTCCTGCTGCCGATCGGCGGATTGATGCTGATGAGCTGTGGCGCGGCCCAGTCGACAGGGGCCTCCACGACTTCGGCGACCCCAACAACGTCCGCATCGCAAAGCGCAACGCCCGCGCCGAGTCACACGCCTCAGCCTGGCTGGAAGACTTACATCAGTGCTCGCTGGGGTTACTCGGTTGACTACCACGGGGACTGGGACGACCTACCTAACTTTGGCGCGCCTGACACGCAAAAGTACTTTTCAAACGAAAATGTTGGTGCTCCGCTGGAAATGACAGCGCGCGGCGTGTGGGAAACGATTGGCATCGAGGCGAACTCCACTGGTCCTTGCCCGCCGTCCTGGGTCTCCAGGAACGCTATTCGACAATCCCCCGCGACGGTGGATGGCGTGGCGGCAACTCGTTACGTGATCAACATGACGCCGAGTGGGGGGGAAGCAGCCTACATGATCGGCGTCTGGGTCATGCATAGCGGAAACTGCTACTCGATCCAGTTACAATCCTCGACTCCCTCGACAAGGGACACCAGTGCTGGTGTCGCGGATCAGACAATCGCCAGCTTCAAGTTCGGCTCGTAGAGCCCTGGCCGCAGCAGGCGGTCCACAAGTCCGGCGAACTCTAGTGTGAGTTGAGACAGCGCGGTTGCCAACTCTGACCAGTTGGCCCAGCCATCTTCACTGTTTGCCGCTGAGACGAGCGCGTCGAAGGGCTTTCGCATTCAGATTCCAGCGTGCGCCGCTCGAAGAGCCGCGAGATCCGGGCGATCGTCTCGCAGGCGCCTGACAATCGGGTTGGGCGAGATGGTCCGCAGCGTCGCCGCTACCATTTGTTGCGCGGCCCTGGGTACGGTCGACAACGCGTTGCGCATGACGTGTACCCAGCGCTCCCATGTGGCGCCGGTCAGCACCTGGGCCACCGCCTGCTTGACGCCGAGGTGGGAGTCCGACGTCACCAGCCGGACGCCACGCAGGCCGCGGCATCGAACGCCTTCTTCAGGTCAACGTTAAGTGCCGGTGCGCTTGGAAGATCTCGGTGATCGATGGCCAAGTGTACGCGGCTAGGATCCCTTCTCCGACGCGGCACATTTGACCGAGTGGCGGCCCCTGACTCGCCAGCGAGTTGCCCTGCGCCGTTAACGTCTGACCAAGAGGGCTAGCTTAGACTCAGACGGGATTAAGTCCGAGCCGCCCGGCAGGCCCCGCAAGCGGGGTCCCGGGGCGGGAAGGAAACAAATTCTAGGAGGCAAAACGATGCGCCGTACCCTTCAAGCCCTGCTCGCCTGCGCGGTCCTAATGCTGCTGCTGCTGCCGGGAATTGCCCAAGCTGCCAATCCAGGCTCGCTTCAGGGCGAGACGCTTACATCGCCCCCAGGTGGTTCTCACGCAACTATCAATTGCACTACTCCAATAGCCGCACCCAACGTGATTGTGCCATTGATTGCGGCATTCGCCGGCACTGTCAGCTACGAGGTGCTCCGGGACCCAATCAACGTCGCTACGGGCACATACTCGGGCACGTTCACTGAGACCGGGCTGCTCACCTTTGACGCGACGCTCCAGGTCACTTTGAGCGCGGACTTCAAGATCTACAACGCGGCTGGCGAGCTCATCGTCACGGGTCACAAACTGGGAAGCGGCCGCGGCATATGTACTGGCGGCGGATTCGAGGCACCCCTGACCACGGTGACCTATACGGCCCAAACGCCGGCGGGACCAGACAGCGGGACGAGCACCTATTACTACAGCTCCGGAGGTCTTCTATCGGAGGTGTTTACCTCGACCGCTGGCTGCGATACCAACGGCAACAGCAACGGCAACGATCAATGCAATCAGTAAGGCTGGAGCGTCGGCTCTCCGTGTGAACTCCGCGCAGCTGGCTGCTGAGTAGGCGACGGATGACCGGGCGGGCACAACGCCGCCCGGTCCCCAGGCCGCGAATCAAGCGAACTGATGCGTATCCGGTTCGCTCCTAGAGCTCGAAGTGAGACCCACCGAGACGCTGTAGGGCGGCAAAAGTCGTCCCATAGGAAACGACGGAGGACGAGGCGGCTGACGGGTAGGCTGCCGGATGCTAAGACTGCAGTCGACCTCAACAAAACGCTAGACAGTCAAATGTGGTGGTCCACGGGACCAAAATTGAATCGCCCTGGGCTTGATGGAGACTCTGATGTGAGCTTCAGACTGGAGAACAGATAGGTTTGGGACTACGCTGCCGGGCTGTGAGGGGTCGCCTGGCTTGATGTGACCCGCCGAGGTCAGCATCCACCACGTCGAAAATCGAATACGGAAGGGGGAGGTCAACGACCCCGAGCGGAGTCTAATCGCAGATCTGCCATGACTCAGCTTGGCACCGCTGTATGAGACGTGCGAGAGAGCCGACCATCGTTTGTCCGATTGAAGTCAGAAGAGTTGCCAACTCTGACCGGTTGGCCCAGCCATCGCCTTCATCATGCCGTGGCCCCACGAGACGCCTAGGATTTTGAGGTGGAAGACGCGGCGAGCGACAAACCGCGACTGCCTCTGCAGCCGGTTCTGGTGTGGAGGCTATCCTCGCCGCTCTGAGCGGACTCGGGCTCGTTCCCTTCTTCGCCTTTGTACGGGACCTCAGTAAGTTCACCGGCAACTTGCCGCCTGCAAAGCTCGCCCTGCTGGGGATTGGCCTGGAGCTGGCTGCCGTAGGCCCATCGCTGACGGCGATTCTTGTCGCGTGGCGCATGCCCGGGGCCGGGGGCGCACGGTCGCTGCTTCGCCAATTTAAGCGCTGGCGCGTGCACCCGATCTGGTATTTGATCGCGCTGCTTCTGCCGATCCCGATCTTGCTCGCGGCAGACGTTATTTGGATGGCGCTCGGCAAACAATCGCTCGTTGTGGTTGACAGTGCCCAGTGCGGTCCCCTTTACTATCGGCGCTGCTCTCGTGCCGCCGCTTGGCGAAGAGTTCGGCTGGAGAGGCTTCGCTCAACCCCGCTTACAGAGTCGTATTGGAGCCCTTTGGGCAGCGGTCATCGTCGGTACCTTGTGGTCGACGTGGCACCTCTGGCCGCTCGTCGTTCCGGGGGGCGCGAAGCTGTTCCTTCCGTCGGACGTGGCCCAGACCTACATTCGTCTCATCAGCACTGCCGTCATCTATGCCTGGATCTACAACAGCACCGGAGGAAGCCTCCCAGCCGTCATGGTCGCGCACGCAGCTCACAACATCGTTTCGAGCTTCATCCCTGGAGCTTCAATCGACCCGACGCACCTCGGTCCGCTTCTCGGCTCCCTGTGCTATGCCGCAGCCTCGATCATCGTGGTGCTTGCGACAAATCGTGAGACGCTTACCCGTAGGCCACAACGGTCGCCTGGTGCTCAACAACGTAAGGTCACTTAACGCGATATCTATCCTCCGGACCGCAATTGGCTGATCTAGCCCAGGAGGCGATGAAGCGGGCCGAAAGTGCGTGAGCGACGTCAGCCAAGACGGTTGCCAAACCTGACCAATTGACCCAGCCATCGCCTTCAACCATCCACACGCCTCGCGGGTAAGGGCGACGGAGTGCGCCCCACTGTCTTTAGCCTCTTCGGAGGATGGCCCAGAAAGGCTTAGGCTGCGGTTGCCCACCCAGTTGGCATTCGACGGTGCAGCCTAGCTTCGGGGTCCTCTTGGCTAACGTGGCTGCTGGTTGATTTCGTAGACGTTCCCATCCGGCCCACGGAAGTGCTGCCAGACGTTGGCCCCGCCACCGCGAACAGGGCCGATGAGCTCAGCTCCGGCGGCCTCAAGCTCTGCCCTAGCGCTCGCGACGTCCTCGACCAAGAAACCGGCCACTGGCCCTGTGCTGAAGTGCGAGTGCGACTTGATGGCCGGACCGAAGACCTCAATCTGATCGCCGTCGGGAAGCTTGAACATGACGAAATCCGGCTCCTCGATTCGTGGTGTCAGGCCAAGCCGCCTGAGGAACGAGACCATTTCCTCGAATCGCTCGCTCCGAATGCCGATCCACGATACTCCCAGAATTTGCATCAGCAATCACCCCTAGGGAAAAAAGTATGGGCGCCGCACCGTTAGATAGGCGAAGGCACCGACAATGCCGGCGAAGACGACCACGATCAACACCAGGAAGAGGCCGTAGCCGCCCTCCAGGAGGCGGCACGCACCCATCGGCTCTCGCGGGTTGGTACAGGACTGGTCTACTGAGAAGGCGAACGCCAAGCTTGGCAAACCTATACCTGGAAAGGTGAGGAGGGAGAGCGCGAACAAGACCGCCAGCACGCGCAGCGCCACCGCTCGCATCTGGGCAGTGTACGGGTGAAGGCATAGTGCCCAGCCTGGAGGCACGTGGTGGTGGCGATCCCGATGGTCGCTGGAACCTGGCTGACCGCCACATCGATCGCGCACATCGTCGGCCTGGCGGTGTGACGCGTACCCTGGGACAGCCCTGGTCAAGAATAGGGTGAACTGCCAGACGGACTGGTGCCTCGCGTTGTACCGTGGTGAGCGCCCTCGCCGACCTCGCGCGCTTACGCAGCAGCGGCCACGGGCTCTACGGGAGCGGCGACCGGCTGTTCAGCTACGCGATCTACGGCCGCGACTCGGTGACGGCCGCCGAGACGCTACTCCTCCTGCGGCCGGAGGTGGCGCGCGACATCATCCTGACGTTGGCCCGGCTGCAGGGCACGGTAGACGCCCCCGTTGGTCCCCAGAGCAACGAGGAAGAGCGTGGCAAGATCCACCACGAGCACCGGACG